>JAHZIE010000003.1:47138-73872 GCA_019419895.1 Clostridiales bacterium
GCCATGTCCTTTGGCTTTATCTGAAAGAACGGCGTCGAGGAATTTTTCTGCTTCTGACCTGCGTCCTGTTCTATTGGATCGTATTTGGTTTATCCAATGTGGCGATGGATATTGTTGTTTATGCAATGATTCTTCTGACAGTTGTCTGCCTGGTGTATATGGCCTACGACTTTTATGATTTTTATAAACGATGGTGTGGACTGGTTAGAGCAGAGAAAAATCTTTTTGCCTGCCTGGGCGAACTGCCGGAATCCCGCACACCTCTGGAGGAGACTTATCAGAATTTAATTTGGGAGCTCCAGAGGGAAAAGGACGAAATGGCGGCAAAGCAGGAACAGGAATATAAGAATATGGTGGAATACTATACCCTGTGGGCCCATCAAATTAAAACTCCCATTGCGGCCATGCGCTTGCTGCTTCAGGATGGATCTGTGCCCGACAAGGAAAAGGAACTGGAACAGGAACTGTTTCGTACGGAGCAATATGTGGAGATGGCCCTTCACTATCTCAGACTGGGGGATATGTCTTCCGACCTGCTGGTGAAGCAGTATGACCTTTATGAGATTGTTAAGCAGGCTCTGCGCAAGTATGCCGCTGTCTTTATTTATAAAAGGATATCCCTCGATATGGAGGAATTCCACTGCAATGTGATCACAGATGAAAAATGGCTGCAGTTTGTTCTGGAGCAGCTTTTGTCCAATGCCCTGAAATATACTCAAAAAGGAAAAGTGTCAGTTTATCTTGATGGGAAATTTCCAAAGACGTTGGTAATAGAGGATACCGGCGCTGGAATCAGGGAGGAGGATCTTCCCCGGATATTTGAAAGGGGATTTACTGGATATAATGGAAGAGACGACAAGCGTTCCACTGGGATTGGACTTTATCTTTGCCGCCGGATTCTTCAGAGACTGGGACATCCTATCCGGATAGAATCCAAAAAAGGGATGGGAACGCGGGTTTTTATTGATCTTTCCCAGATACCTCTGCAAGTTGAGTGACGGGAGGTGCCGGCCGGCCGCAAAAAAGATGGAGAAGGGGGCCGGGCGGGAGTCATATAAGACGCTTAAAAAGGTTGTGCCAAAAACGGAAGAAGAACGGCAGAAGGAAAACGGTTTCGGAATGCAAGCTTTTGATAAAGCTCTGTTACTCCTGCCTTACAGAAATGTAAGACAGGGACAGAGAATGTAAGATTAGGTTATGGAAACGCGGAAAAGATCGGTTTATACTAAAAACTGTTCGGACAGCTGAATGGAATTTTACCGGAAAGGAACTGGCGGTTTATGGCGCTGCTTGAAGTGAAAAATTTGAAAAAGATTTACATGACGCGTTTTGGAGGAAATCGGGTGCAGGCGTTGTCCGATGTAACCTTTTCGCTTGATAGAGGGGAATATGCCGCCGTCATGGGCGAATCGGGGTCGGGGAAAACCACGCTTTTAAACATACTGGCCTCTCTTGACAAGCCCACCAGTGGGGAAGTCCTGCTGGATGGAAGGAGAATTGACCAGATCACAGACAAGGAGCTTTCAGCCTTCCGGAGAAAAAACCTGGGGTTTGTCTTTCAGGATTTCAATCTTCTTGATACTTTTTCAATACAGGACAATATTCTTTTGCCTATGGTGCTGTCTGGAAAGGGAAACGGGGAAATGTTGGGGAGACTGAGCTTTTTGGCGCAGCGCCTTGGAATCAGCGGTATCCTTGGAAAATACCCTTACGAGGTCTCAGGAGGACAAAAGCAGAGAGCGGCGGTCGCTAGGGCGCTGATCACACAGCCTAAAATGATCCTGGCGGACGAACCAACAGGCACTTTGGATTCCAAAGCCTCGGCCCAGCTGCTGCAGCTGTTCTCCGAAATCAATGCGGAAGGGCAGACTATCCTGATGGTTACTCACAGTGTATGTGCGGCAAGCCATGCGGGCAGGGTGTTGTTTATAAAAGACGGGGAGGTCTTTCATCAGCTCTGCCGCGGGCATATGACAGAGGGGGAATTTTACCAGAAAATTTCCGATACCCTTACATTTTTGGCAACAGGGGGAAACAGCCGTGAGTAAAACGATGATTTATCCCAGGCTGGCGGCTGTCAATTTGAAAAAAAATTCCAGGATTTATTTTCCTTATATCCTGACGTGCGTCCTGTCCGCCGCTATGTTTTTTACCATTATGTCCATTTGCTATAATCAGGGACTAAACGAGATCCCGGCAAGCGGAGTGCTGAAAAGCATGATGTGGATGGGATGCTGGATTATTGGATTTTTTTCGATGATTTTCCTTTTTTACACCAACAGCTTCCTAATCAAAAGAAGGACAAGAGAACTGGGGCTTTATAGTATTCTTGGTATGGAAAAGAAGCATGTCGCCCTGGTCTTGATTTTTGAGACGCTTTATGTCATCAGCCTGACCCTTGTTTTTGGAATCCTGTTTGGAATCCTGCTGGAGAAGCTGATGTTTCTTCTTTTGGCGCGCCTGCTGAATTTTAGCGTACCCATTATTTTTTCAATCCCGCTCAAAGCAGTGGCCGCCACCGCGGTCTTATTCAGCGTGACCTTTTTCTTCATCCTTCTGGCCAATCTCCGCCATATTCGTGTTTCCAATCCGATTGATTTGCTTCACAGCGGGAAAAAGGGTGAAAGGGAGCCAAAGGCTTCATGGATGATAGCGATTGTTGGATTGCTCTCCCTGGGAGGTGGATATTATATTTCCTTGACCGTCGGGGCGCCGTCAGAGGCTCTTGGATATTTTTTTGAGGCCGTAATATTGGTGATTATCGGTACTTATGCCCTGTTTACATCGGGAAGCGTTGCCGTACTGAAAATTCTGAAAAGGAACAAACGGTTTTATTATCAAAAAAATCATTTTATCTCTGTATCCAGTATGATTTACCGGATGAAGCAGAATGCTGTGGGGTTGGCCAATATCTGTATTCTCAGTACAACGGTTTTAGTGATTGTCTCCGCAACGGTCTCCATGTATGCCGGACAGAGCGTCATGCTCAGGCAGGAATGTCCGCAGGACATTGGCCTGTCTTTTCAATACGAGGAGAATAAGATTCGGGAGGTGCGCGGTATTTTGGAAAGTGAGGCGGAGGATGCAGGGGTGAGGCTCACAGATATTTATGAATATCCAATGATGTCTGGGTATGGTTATCTGCGGGAGAACCGTCTGGAAGGCAACTACCGGCGGGGAGTCAGCTCTCTTCTCATCCGCCTTGTGACCTTGGAGGATTATAACCGGATGGAACATACCAGCGAGACTCTGGAGGAGGGGGAAATCCTTTTCTATCGGCGTGGAAAGGGGCTTACGGGAGATTTTCTTTCTATCGGCGGGAAAGAGTACAAGATCAAAAAAGAGCTTCCCGAATTTCTTTATGAACAGAAAACAGGAAAAGCCATGTCAGACGGCATATATATTGTTTTCCGGGACATGGACAGCCTCGTTAACGCGGGAACGGCAATGGAGCTCACAGACGGGCCGGTAGAATATATGTTTAGTGCAAATCTTGAAGGGGACGAAAACCAAAAGATTTTATTTACAGAAAATATTGAAAGAAGGCTTTCCCTGGATGATTCCCTCTCATCCAAGAACTATTACACAGTTCAGAAGGAATGGTATGTTCTTTATGGAAGCTTCCTTTTTGTAGGAATTTTTCTCGGTCTGCTGTTCCTCCTCGCTACGGTTTTGATTATTTATTATAAACAAATTACAGAGGGATATGATGATCACGAGCGCTTCGAGATTATGCAGAAAGTCGGTATGAGCCAAAGAGAGGTGAAAAGCACCATCCATAAGCAGATCCTCACGGTGTTTTTCCTTCCCCTTATCGGCGCTGTTTTCCATCTTGCCGCCGCGGCCCCCGTTTTAATGCAGCTCCTGCGCCGGATGTGGTTGGATGACGCCCAGGTGTTTCTGGGATGCGGCGGATTGACAGTACTGATATTTATACTTTTATATATGACGGTGTATTCCCTTACGGCAAAGACCTATTATCAATTGGTGCAGTACAGAAAATAAAAGACCCCTATGCAATGATTGACAAGCATTGCATAGGGCCTTTCAATATTGACAGGTGCGCGTTTGAGCGGAGGTACAGTACGGGGAAAATTATCCGGGTCACTCCTCTCAAAAGTCGTGCTTTCTATATGAATGGAGTCGTCCGTATTTGATTTTGCAAGAGCGGCATGATTGGTTTGCAGGCAGATTTGAGGCCGTTGGTTTTAAAAATGTTTTTTTCATAGACATGTACCTTTTGGAACCGCCTGATGGGAATATCCTGAAGATAATGTTGAAGAAGGAAGGCGTTTTCTTTTAACGGAAACTGTTTTCCTCAATCCCCGGAAGCAAGGTATAAATAGAATGGCCTATTTTCTTGTCAAAAGCATCCTTTATTTCAAGAATCTTTTTCCAACGGTCTATGGTGGAAGGATGGAATCCATAACGGATGGTGACATCCACAAAGCGTTTTTCTAAAATGCAGAAGCCCGTCGGCATTGCCAATGCGTCACAGAGCTGGACTAATCGGTCATAATCGTCATAGGCAGCCTGGGCAATAAATTGTTTCATAAACAGGTAATCTTCCGGGCTCATATCAAATGTGCCGATAGAGGTGTTGATATCCTGTATCATAAAAGCGTGTGAAATACAGATTTGGGCCGCTTTCTCCCAGCCTCTTTCCATACAATACCGATAACCGTCAATCAGATGCCGTTCCGAAGTGACTCCGGCATATCTTCCAATATCATGAAGCAAGCCTAAAATATAAGCTTTTTCAGAGGACAATTCTTGACAATGGGAGGCGATTGATTCGCACGCTGCCGCTACATAGCGTGAATGTTCCGTCCAAGCGCCCGGATTACATTCAGAGGCTTTCTTGAGAGCTAATTCGGCAGTATATCTGTTTGGTTTCATTGTTTTTTCCCTTTCAAAAAATAGGATGATGCCGGAAAGTCCGGGATGATGAAAAATTCGCGGATGTGTCCGGAAGTTTCGGCATGAGATTTTTATTAAACAGGATAATTAAAATAAACTTTTTCCTTGCAAATTAAGCCCTATGACTTTTCATAGGCGTGAAAGTCGACCGTATAATACCCGAGGGTTTCCACTTGGCCATTCCAATCGGCAATGGAGGGGGAGGGGGCTTGAAATGCCCAAAAACGGTAGACCCATTGGCCATTTTCCTGCCATATGCCATCATACATCAGATAAATTCCGGAGGCGGCGTCCAAGACATAGCCTGAGCGGGCATTTTCAGTCAGCGGGGATGCCTGTGGGTATTGAGCGGAAAGCTGATTGGCATAAAGCCATTCAGCCGCTTCGGCGGGAGAAAGCCGATCAACATAAAGATATTTCCAGTTTTCGCCGCTGTAGTCCGCGGGAACAAAACGGTGGAAAGTGCTGTTTTGTGACAGATCGATTGCCTCAGCTTCCACTGGCTCCAGACCAAAAGAAAGATCATTGTTGGAGCTGGTGAATAAAATGCCGCCATTCATGGTTTTGATCACCCGGACATAATAGCTGCCCTGGCTGGTTTCAAAGGAGGGTGAGGAGCCTTGATTTCCTGGCTGGGTGGCGGTCTGCGTAGAGGTGATACGCCAGCAGCCATCGGACTCATCGCCGGCGATCTGCTGAATGGAATCCCATTGAATCCAGGAGTCGACCCCATTTCCGCCCATTGCCTCATCGTTGGCGCCAACAGTATGGAGGAAAAGCGTCCAGGGGAGATTGTCCTCATAAACATCGGTGATGAGATAGGCGCCGTCCGGGACATCTTCAGAATCCACATAGCTTTGATTGGAAAGACGCTGCATGGCGCTCACAATTTCCCTTTCCACTTGGGACTGAGGCGTATCCAGAATGGTCTGTTCCTTCATATAGGCGAGCTTCCAATCATCGTCATCGCAGTGAAACTGATAGCTGGGGGTCTCCTGCATAGAAACCTGGGTAAGAGTGATGGTGCCGCCGGGGGAAATAAATCCAAACCCGCTTTCCACCACACAATCCGGGTTCAGGGTAATTGTCCATCGGGGAAGCCCCCCGCGGCAGAGAACCAGGGCTGTGGTACCGAATTGGACACAGTCCTCCTGTGGGAAAAATTCATCCGGCTGACCGCTTAGCCGCAGTGTAATCCCAGCGTTATCCCCCAATTCTGATTGAATCTTCCAAGTCTGAGTTCCTTCCTCAACGCCGGACCAGCTGCCGTTCATTGCAACCGCGACATAATAATAAGATCCTTGCCCCCTGTCGCCATAGGTCAGAACATACTGATGCATGGCGTCATCATCTTTGCTGATATAAGTGATAGCGCATATGTCATTGGCGATCCACTGTATTTTGGGCTGTTCCTTCACCGGATAGGGCAGTTCCCCGGATCTTTTCATAATCAGGGGAAAACGGCGGTGATAATAGGAGATATCTCCGGTTTCCTTATTCTGCCGCATCAGGATAAGGCGGCCGTCTTCCGGGGAAAAGGTTTGATATTGGATATATTGTGATTCCTTATGAAAGTAATCCGACCACATAACGGTGGAAACGCCTATGCCGATGACAGCGGAAAGAAGAAAAAGAGAGAGGCCTTTTCTGCGGCAGAGATGATATAAAAGGGCCATGATTCCGACGGCGAGAAAGGATATGACAGACGCGGCGGCTGGAAGCATCCAGCCGTACAGCAGGAACATATGGAAATGGTCCAGAACTGTGGGGGTCAGCAGGCAGAGGAGAAGCAGAAAAAGGGTAAGGAGAAAAGCCACAATCATCCAAACAATGGAAATTCTGCGCCGGGGTTTTGGTTCTTCCGTGGGAAAGGGAGGAAAAGAAGTTTCCGGTTCAGGAATAGGGGGAGGGGTGACGTCCTGAAGGGGTTGCTGCAAAGGGCTTTTTTCTTCCCCAGGCTCAGAGGCTTCATCGGGACGGAGAAACATATCGGTGGGTACGCCGAAAAACTCACTGAGAGCCCGGATATTGTCCAGACCCGGAAGGGCGGTGCCATTTTCCCATTTGGAAACCGCCTGCCGTGAGACGTAAAGCTTTTCTGCAAGCTGCCCCTGTGTCAGGCCCATATCCTTTCTCAGTTTTACAATAATTTGTCCAATCGTCATAAATTTCACCTGCTTTATTTTTCATCTGCTGTTTTCCTGCCCGGATTAGGAAGAAAGAAGATCTGATGATTATATTTTCCATTGTCTTCCATTTACAAAGAAAACAAATTCCATAGTACGGGAAGAAAACGGATGGAAAGGGAAAGCCGTTTTTCAGAACGAAAGCCGCAAAACGAGATACCAGTTGAATTTTAACACTATGATACCATATTATACCATCATTTTCTCCGGATTGCATCACCATATAGGGTTGCAGCAACCAATGGTTGACTTGTCAAAAGACCGGCATAGCGCGGTGCCGTGGCTTCTTGGAAAAATGAAAAAGAAATAGAAGCTATTCCAATTATCATAACGAAAATAGACGGCATTAAAGCTGAAGGCAAACAAACGCCTTTTCTCCAGCGGCCTGTCATCCAGCCCATACAGCTGAACAATTTAATAAAGTTTATTGCAGGCGTTTGAAAAACTAAGGAGAAAGCCTTTGCTGCCGGTACTGCCTTGGCGTAAGGGAATAATGCTTTTGGAAGGCACGGTTGAAGGTCCTTTGGCTGGAAAAGCCGCAGGCGAGAGCGATCTCAAGAATGCTTTGATCGGTGGATCTCAAAAGATCCTGCGCGTAATTCAGGCGTAGAAAATTGATATAATCGTTAAAGCTGGTATGCAATCGCTTGGAAAATACATGGGACAGATGATATTTACTTACACCCAATTCCTTGGCGACGGATTCCAATGACAATGGCTGTTGAAAATGATTGGCCAGATAGTGTATTAATTGATTGGTCAGATCGATGGACTTTGGTTCCCGCTCAGATACAAGGGGGATTTTAGATAAAAATCGAGCGAGAATTAGCTGGATCAGAGCGCTGTATACCCTTGTGTTATCCCCTTCCTGTTTTTGGTTCCAAATGGCGTTCATTGCATAAGAAATATCCAGATGAAGCTCAGAGGCGTCGAGAAAGGGACAGGCCGGCCTGCTGCTGAGCAGCTTGGACGCGTATTCTCCCAGAAGGGAGGCTCGGCTGATAACCAGGATAAAACGGCTGTGCTCCTCTTTGGTGCTGTAAAAGTGGATGGTATTAGGGAAGATTACAGCAAAACAGCCCGCGGTGAGACTGCGGCGTTCCTCCCCGACTCCTACCTCTATACAGCCGCTTTCTACGAAAAACAACTCCAGATCTGTATGGAGATGAGGCGTAAAATTGATAGATTCACTTTTGCCAACCTGGAGATCTTCAATATTATGATTCCGCTCTTCAAAAAAAGCCTGCTTATGTTTTATATCCATAGTTCCTCCAGTAAAAGCGCAATATTTGACTGAAATTGAATAATTTATGGCATGTATTCTATCACGAAACAAGGTATAATGCAACCAAAAAGAAACCTTGAATGGAGGTCATTTTTATGCAACATAAGCTAGCAGTGATTGGATACGGTGGAATGGGAAGCTGGCATTGCCAAAATATCGCCAAAAAAGTTCACCAAATTGAGGTAAAGGGCGCTTGGGATGTCCGAAAAGAGGCAAGGGAAAAGGCCGCTGCGGACGGTTATTACGCATACTCCTCCCTGGAGGAGCTTCTTCATGATCAGGAGGTGGATATGGTTACCATAGCGGTTCCCAATAATTATCACAAGCCGCTGGTAATTGAATGCCTCAATGCGGGCAAGCATGTTGTATGTGAAAAGCCGGTGGCCATGAACTCCGGGGAACTGGAAGAGATGATCGCCGCCGCCCGGAAAACGGGTAGATTGTTTTCGGTGCACCAAAACCGCCGCTGGGACAGAGATTACCGCATTGTAAAGGAGATTCTCCGAAGCGGAGCCATTGGTTCTCCTTACTTTATTGAGAGCCGTGTTCAGGGCTCCCGCGGCGCTATGTATGGCTGGAGAAGCTATAAAGTCAATGGCGGAGGAATGGTACTGGACTGGGGGGTTCATCTAATAGACCAGATACTCGACATGATAGATTCCCCTGTTGTATCGGTGGACGCGCATCTGCAAAATATCTTTTCCGGGGAGGTTGATGACAATATCAAGCTGTTCCTTCGTTTTGAAAACGGTGTTTCAGCTCTTTTGGAAATGTCCACCAACTGTTTTGTCAACCTGCCGCGCTGGCATGTCAGCTGTACCAACGGAACCGCCGTGGTAGAGGACTGGGCGTGCAATGGCCGGGTTGTCCAGCTGAGGGAGGATGCCGATCAGATGGCGTGGGAGGATGAGATCGTCTATACAGAGGCCGGGCCGACAAGAACCATGGCGCCGCGTCCAGCCTATACCACCAAGGAATCTCCTCTTCCCGAAATAGCAACGGATTGGTCGGAATATTATGGAAATCTGGTGGATGTGCTCGACCGGGGGGCGGACTTGATTGTCAAGCCGGAACAGTGCCTCCGTGTGATGAAGGTAATAGACGCTGTGTTTGAATCCCAGCGGCTCGGCCATGGCTTGAGCTGCAGAATATAATTTTAGATAGATAAAGGAGATATAGAATTATGAAAAAGGCATTGATTTTTCAAGGCGGCTGGGACGGCCATGAGCCTCAATTGACCTCCAGGCGTTTTGCGGGGCTTTTGGAGAAACATGATTATCAATGTACAATCAGCGATTCGCTGGATGTGTTTGAGGACTTAGAGATGCTGATGGATCTCGACTTAATTGTCGCCTGCTGGACCGGAGGGGAAATCAAGAGAGAACAGGTGACCAATATCAGCAAGGCGGTTGGAGCAGGCGTTGGGCTTGCGGGATGCCATGGGGGAATGTGCGATTCCTTCCGTCAGGATACGGAATGGCAGTTTATGACAGGAGGACAATGGGTCAGCCATCCCGGCGGAGACGGTGTGGAATATACCGTCAATATCCGGAGAGGTTCCAGTCCTATAGTAGAAGGGCTGGAGGATTTTCCTGTTTGCAGCGAGCATTATTATCTTCATGTAGATCCTGCCGTTGAGGTGCTTGCCACTACCCGTTTTCCACTGGTTTCCTATTATCATATTTCAAATAAACCGGTGGATATGCCGGTGGTATGGACAAAATACTGGGGCAACGGACGGGTATTCTATAATTCTCTGGGACATCACGACGACGTATTTGACAAGTCTCCCAATGCGCAGATCCTGATGGAGCGGGGCATGCTTTGGGCCGGAGAGGGAAAACAATACGCAAAGGAACACGGCCTGACAACGGAACGTTTTGAAAATACAGCGAAGATGTATTAACCGGGAAATAAAATACAGACAATATATTTCAGAAAGGCGTTGAAATGAATATGGGAAATCTGGGAGGCAAAGTAAAGATAGGAATGGTGGGAGTCGGCGCAATCAGCGGCATCTACCTGAAAAATATCACCTCGTGTTTTCAGGAAATTGAGCTGGTTGCCGTGTGTGATCTCGTTCGTGAAAGAGCGGAGAAGGCTCAGGAAGAATACAAGGTTCCTAAAATTTACGACAACATGTATGATTTGTTTGCAGATCAGGAAATTGAAATTGTATTGAACCTTACCCGGCCCTATGAGCATTTTGAAGTGACCAAAGCAGCTCTTCTCGCCGGTAAACATGTTTATTCAGAAAAACCTCTGGCGGCCACCCTGGAGGAGGGCAGGCAGCTGACGGAATTGGCGGAAGAAAAGGGGCTTCTTCTGGGAGGGGCACCGGATACCTTTATGGGGGCTGGAATTCAAACCTGCCGCAAGCTGATTGACGATGGATATATCGGCGATCCTATCGGCGCTTCCGCGTTTATGATATGCCGCGGACATGAATCCTGGCATCCGGATCCTGCTTTTTATTATCAGCACGGGGGCGGTCCTATGTTGGATATGGGACCCTATTATGTAACTGCGCTGGTCAACCTTCTGGGAGGCGTCAGCAGTGTGATAGGGGTAACCAAGGCTTCCTATCCTCAGCGTGTCATCACCAGCCAGCCCCACTGCGGTGAAATTATCGATGTTCAGGTTCCCACTTATGTTACGGGCATTTTGAATTTTGACAGTGGAGCGACCGGGACTATTTTTACTACCTTCGATGTTTGTTATAAGGACAGTGCACGGCTTGAAATTTATGGCAGCCAAGGGACTCTTTTTGTTCCCGATCCGAATACCTTTGGCGGCCCCGTGAAGCTTTTGAGAAGAGAGGACAACGAGGTGAAGGAAATCCCTCTCTGCTTCGACTATGCCGAGAATTCCCGTGCCCTCGGACTGGCAGATATGGCAAAGTCCCTTCGTTCCGGTAGGAAATCCCGTACCAGCTGGCATCAAACTTATCATGTTTTGGAAATTATGCAGAGCTTTGAAAAGAGCAGCAATTCAGGGGCGGCGGTCCCAATCCAATCTAAGTATGTCCGTTCAGAACCGATGAAACATAATCCGATTCACGGAATTTTAGATTAAGGCATTACGGCGCGCTGTTTCGGTTTGATAGTCCAAGATATAATTAAATTGCGGAAAAACAGTTTTCTGTCTTAAAAATCCTGCTGCCGCAATGAAGAAAGAAGGACTGGTTATGAAAGAGAAGAAACCTTTTGGCATTATATTCAATGAGGATCCTACCCATTTTATCTATACCTGGCACGCTTTGAATATTCCTGTGTATCTCACGGAAGTGCAGCGATTTATCGATCAATATGAAGGGACACAGGTAACCGATTTCTCCTTTTGCCTCAATGGCTCTTTGTCCTATGTTCCATCCAAGGTGATGGAAACCTGTTTTGACAAATACCTTCAAAAAGAGGAAAACGGGGTGCCGGTGGATTATTCCAACAGCTCTCACCGGCTGGCCTATGATGTTGTGATAAATCAGGGAATTGATATGCATAAGGTGTGGATTGATCGGTGCCGTGAGATGGGGATCCGGCCGTGGCTGTCCTTCCGGCTGAACGACTGCCATGACAATCAGGATCGTACCGCCCTGACGCTTTCCAATTTTTCTCACAATGCTGAAAAAAACGGCCTGACCCGTATCCGTCACCGACAGCCGGAAGATTACCATGACCGATGCCTGGATTTCAAAAAGGAGGAGGTCCGCCGCCTTCTTCTGGCCTACATTGAGGAGCAGGTGAACAGGTATGACGCGGACGGCGTGGAGCTGGACTGGATGAGGGAGATGTTCTGCTTTGTGCCGGGAGAGGAGGAGCAGGGCAGGGAAATCCTGAACGAATTTACCAGGCAGGTGAGAAGGATATTGGACGCGGCGGAAAAGAAGTGGGGGCATGAAATCAGAATCATGGCCCGCCTTCCCCGGGATCCGGTGCAGGCCTATCAGGATGGCTTTGACTATTATACCTGGGTAAGGGAGCATCTGGTGGATGTGCTGGTGATCACACCCCGTTGGGGAACCTGTGACAATCAGATGCCCCTGGAGGTGTGGAGAAAGATACTGGATCAGTTGAACGTAGCAGCGGGCAACTCTCCGGAGACGGAAGTACAGCTTGCGGGAGGAATGGAGATTCTTTCCCGCAGCCGCCAGAAAGCGCCTTTGCTGTATACCCATTTAGAAGCGGCGCAGGCCAACGCCGCCCAGTTCTGGGGGATGGGGGCGGATAAAGTCTATTTATTCAATTATATGGATTTGCAGGATCCGCCTCATGTGGAGGACTACACCTTCGGCCGCCCTTACGATATAGGAGACAATTACCCAGAACTGTTGAACACGGTTGGAGCGCCGGAGACATGTTTGGGTGTGAGACGTGACCATATGCTGACTTATCAGGATGTTGGGTTGCCGTGGCAGACGCTGGAACGACCCCTTCCGGCGAAGCTTGAATTGGAAGCCCGTCCCGGGGAGTACAGCCGCAGGAAATTTTTCTGCCTTCCTACAGGGAAAATCCCGGAGGGGAGCAGGGTGACTCTGCTGCTGGGAATTTCCGGCGGTACGGAGGAGAATCTGGAGGCTTATGTAAACAGCTGTCCCTGCAGGTATGAGGGGAGAGGTCAGATTGCTCAGCCTTATACCAGTTCGCCGATTTATGCCTTTTCAGTGCCCGCTCCGGAAGGAGGCTATCCTCTTGCCCAAATCGTAGAGCTGGGGGCGAAGGGAGGCCCGGTAACGGTGGATTATGTGGAAATCCGCGTGGAACCGGAAGAGAAAATAAGACAATAAGAAAATCTTTCCTATACTGAATCATAAGTTCTAATTAATAAAAGGATGGTGAATTCATTTATGAAAAAAAATTTTTTGCGTTTTATTGCTATGGGAATGGCGGTCAGCTTGGTTTTGGCGGCTCTTACCGGATGCCAGAAAGGAGACACGGCCTCTTCATCAGAAGAATCTGGCTCTGGAACAAGTCAAAATGGTGAAGAACCGGCTTCTAATGAAATTGTGACAATAGAATTTTATGGATTTAATCAAAATCCAAGCCATACTTTTTTTCAATGGCAGCAAGATTATTTTGCGGAAAAGATAAATGTCAATGTTGATATTATACCGGGAGATAATGAAAAACTGCAGACAATGCTGTCATCCGGCGATCTTCCTGATATGGGAATGTATGCTGTAAATGGTTCACTTTCCCAGGCGATCAAGGGAGGCCATTTAATGGATTTGACTTCTTATGAGGATCAAATCCCCAATTATACGGAGAAGTGGCCGGAATCTGTCCAATATTCCAAGGAGTACCAGAGCGATGGTACCGGAAAGCTGTACGGTTTGATTACTCAGTTGGGAGATTATAATGCGTTTGCCATGGATACGGGAACCTATGCGATGAATGTTCGCTGGGATATTTATGAAAAAGCCGGCAGGCCCAAAGTTACTGATATGTACAGCTTTTTGGATGCGGCTGTTCAGATGAAAGAGGTTTATCCAAAAACAGAAGACGGTCTGGAAACCTATATGATAGGTTTATTTCCTGACAACGGAGCCCTTCTTATCTCCCCAACAACCAAATATCTGGAGGTCAATGGAATCGCGAGGATTAATCAGACAACGGTTTATGATGTTGTAAATGATAAGCCGGAATATATTTTTGAAAAAGGCGGCAGTTATTATCAAGCTTTGAAATGGCTTGCAACCGCCAATCAGATGGGGCTGCTTGATCCAGATTCCATGACTCAAAACTATGATATGTCACAGGCTAAGATCAAAGAAAGCGAGCAATATTATACCTGTATGGTAGGAAATTATTGCGACGGGTACAATACTTCTGAAAAAGTGAATGGCGAGAATCCAAAAGGATTTCTTCCGCTGATTTGGGAAGGACTGCACCCGGTAGTCTATAAGGATACTAAAATTGGAGAAAATCCTTATGCTATCAGTGCAAAGACCGATAAGTTGGATGCCTGTTTAAAATTTGCCAATCTGATATATGACGAGGATGCCGTTATGAACATGCAGGGTGGTCCTCAGGGAGAATTATGGGATATTATTGACGGTAAATATGTCCTGACAGATGAAGCTGAAACATTTAGGATGACCGGTGTCCATAAATTTGGAACGGGGGAAGAGGCTTCAGATTGGTGGGGTTATTGGGGACTGCAGGCGTCCAGCTGTCATTCCAAATATCCGAATGCGACCTTCCGTATTACGGATTCTATCGCATGGGCGGATAAAAAAATTGAAAACAGCAAAATTCACGATATGTATGAGGAATATTACGGAGAACGCCGTCCTATTGAGGTATGGAAGAAATATGATGCCCTTTGTTATCAACCGGGATGGAAAAAACTGATTGAAACTATGCCGTCTGAGCTTGAGGATATTCAAAACAATGCGAAAGGTATTATTGAACCTCTGCAGTGGCAGGCTATTATGACAACCCAAAATGATAATGAATTTGATGAGCTGTTTGATGAGATTATGAAGCAGGCCGAGGAGTTGAATGTAAAATCGGTTTACGATTGGACCGCGGACCAAATTGTCAAAGCAAAGCAAGCGTTTAAAAACTTCGAATAGTTTCTTCTTCCTCCAGACGCAGTGTGAAAACCAGCGGTTTTCATACTGCGTTTTTCTTGCCTTATTCTTTTGGTACGGTTCCTGTGGGGGAGAGTATTAAGGGGTCTTGCTGCCTGAACAGGTGAAAGCTATTGTATTATTGTTTCATTGATTAAAAAATTGCCGCGGCGGTGTAAGGATGACGCGGCCCTAAGAGGAAAGAGCCCTAACGGTTATTTCCAAATGGAGAAGGAGTATTACTTTCAGGCGGTGCTGCGCGGCGCAGGTTCTTTGATGAAAATTTGTGGTGAACCATTGACATAAGGTGTTAAAAAGGAGGCCAAATTTGGATTGACAGGAAGCGGGATGGAAGATATAATAAAACTTATTAAATCGTTCGACTGTATGGGCTGGATGACAGGCCGCTGGAGAAAAGGCATTTGTTTGCTTTCAGCTTTAATGCCGTCTATTTTCGTTATGATGAATGGAATAGCTTACTTTTTCGTTCATGATTTTACGCATAAAAAAGAGGCATTCCCATGCCGGAATGTCTCTTGATTACACTATAATTATATAAAATTAAGATGAATGAAAAGGCAAAATTTTGAAGATTCCGTTGAAGTATCTTCTGAAAGGTGGAGAAATTGTTGGATGAAACAACAAATTGATCTGGATGGTTTGAAGAAGATTGAATTATCCATATTAAAAAATTTTCATAGCTTTTGTGAGAAAAACGGCCTTTGTTATATGTTGGCGTATGGCACCCTGCTGGGAGCTGTAAGACACAAAGGGTTTATTCCATGGGATGACGATATTGATGTTATGATGCCGCGGCCGGATTATGAAAAGTTTATAGATTTGACCTCTGATGGCTTTTCAGAACACTTGCTTACCTTATCCCATAGAAACGACAAGTATTATGCATATCCTTTCGCTAAGGTGATAGACACCCGTACAGTATTGACAGAATCCTTGATTTCATCCAAGGATCAGCTCGGCGTTTATATCGACATTTTTCCAATTGATGGACTGCCGGAAAAAGAAGATCCGGTTTACGAGAATTATTGCCGCCGCGCTGAAAACAATTGGCTGAAAACGCAAATGGCCTCTATGAAACTGCAAAAAGGGAAAAATCTGCTTCGCACCATTGTCAAATATATGACTGTACCGATCGCTAAATTGATTGGACCCAGATATTTTGTTAGAAAGCAGACTGCCCATATTATGCGGTATCCTTATGAAAAAAGTAAGAGAGCGTATATTTCATCCTTATGTGAGTTTGACAATACAGCGTTTGAAAAAGGCGTTTATGAAAAACGTATTCTGCTTCCCTTTGAAAATGAGGAATTTTATGTTCCGGCGGAATATGACAGATTGTTGTCCGGTTTATATGGGAATTATATGGAGTTTCCTCCTGAATCGGAGCGGGTTCCGTGCCATACCTTTGATGCTTATTACAAAGATGAATAGTTTTAATTACAAATAACGTACTGGGAAGAATCCCAGTACGTTATTTTTTGTCCGTTCAGAATCAGGGAGTCTCTGGCTAAACTTATAGATTATATTTTCACATCTATGGCGGACTTGATAGCCCCGATTCAGAATATGTACGGCGTAGCTTTCATAGATGGTAGAAAAATAATTCAATGCTGAGGGCAGTTGACAAAAAACAGAATGTATTTTCCTGTCTGTTTTATTGGACAGAAAAATAAAAACAAAAGAAAAATATTGACATTAGAATAAAAGTTCCATATAATTAAAATATAAAGAACATTTTTTCTGAATTCAAAAGTATTATTCTTCAAATTTTTTACTTTTTACGGCTTAATGTCAATAACAATAGACTGAAAAAGAAATACTGTAATAATTTTTATTGTCGTGAAGGAGTAGTATCCTTTTTAATCGGAAAAAATGTTCTTATTCCGCCACGGCTCAGAAAATGAATTTTAGGTGGATAAAAAGGGAGGATGCCATTATGGGAAAGATGATATTTTTGATTCTTGTGGGACTGATTTTTCTAGAACTTTTTATTACTTATATGGTGGAACGAATGGAACGTAAGAAAAAAAGCATAAAAAACGTGAAAACAAAAAAGAAATCAATGCTCTCTCAACAACCAACCGCTTTTTACCAGGAAAAAAATACTGTTCTGCGTAAGAGCGCTTAAAGCGCAGCAGCTCTATTTGCCGCGGGAAGAACGCGGCAATGAATGGAAGCGGTTGTTTGTTTTTTGTAAAACGACCTTTAAGCTGATGTAGGGAACGGATGCCGGAAAAGCAGCTGGCGGATGTCCTTCTGGTTAAAAACTGTTGTGCCTTATACTTGGGAAGGAGGAAGTTAATGCGCCTTTCAAAATACAATGAAATTATAGGGCGTCTCAAAAAAATTATGATAAATTCTATGTTCCGTGTGCCTGTTGAGAATGTCACAAGAAAGCGCGGAAAGATATTTGCTATGCCCGCCCTCAATAAATTATAATTGTCTGACAGATCAGCCAAAGAAAAATTCTCGGAAAACCTGTAAAATAGGAAAAGAGAACTGAACATCTGATTATGATTATAATGGGGGATGAAAGGATTTGCATGTACTCTTATTCTGTGCCGGCCTTGTTGTGGGAGGATTGCTGGGAGTGGGATTTGTCTGTCTTTTGGCGGTTAATAAGGAAAGATAAAATAAGAAGCGGAGATAAACGCAGATGCTGTTATAAGAACCGGCCTGAGAAACAAAATGATGAAAAAATCAGAAAATATAAATTTCAGGCGGAAGATGGGGATGGGTGGTCGGTGGTTCTACGCTGATAAGTGAAGAGAAAAAGGCTTGCAGGGAAAGGCAGATGACTTCCATTTGATTTGTAAGACTGACAAGCTGTGGAGGAATCACTTTTTGGTGAGAGTTACTTCAAACGAAAGGGTATTCTTAGCGGCCCAGACAGTACTGAAAAGAGAAAATACCGTAAATCAGAGGGACGCCACGATGGATATTATTGGAAATACATCAATTCTAATTCCAGTCCTTTATATTTTGGGAAAGCCGATGAAAGGAATCCAAGTGATTCTGGATAGATTTATCACGCTGATTTTCTTCCCTTTTGATATTGTCGGGGCGGGGCTTTTAATTGGTTCAGCGTGTCTTTTGCGATACAGGAGCTTCTTGTGACGGGAGCGTCAGTATATACCCCCATTTTGTAAAACAGTTGAACAAAAAGGAAGCGTAGACAGGTAGAGAAATGGAAAAGATAAATCAAAGCCGCGTCCGGTGAAAATATCACCGGACGCAGCTTTTTTCGTTTTAACAGATAAAATGAAAAAAGCTTAAAAAGTGAACTTGTGAAAAACAAAAGTAAAATAAAAGGCGGTTGAATTTATGTATTCGTTCCCACTGTGAGTAAATTTGACTGTACATATGATGTTATGTTTTTTCGATATTCTTTATTTTTTGAGGGACTAAACCGGAATCGGGCTTTTCCAGGGAGTGTTCAGGTATAAATATCCACGGGACAAACTGGGGACAGGTAAGTAATTTTAATAAATAGTAACGGAAGCAAGAGAACCTATGATTGGAAAAAAGATGTGGGACTAAAATAATGAAATCTAGACAAAACAGGAAAGGTTTGCCAATACAGGGTAAAAGCTGAGCGGACATTTTTCTGAATCCCTTTATGGATCCAGTAGGAGTTAACCATCTAAAGCGGAATACTTCCCTTTCTTCCAAACCATCCAGGGAAATGGCCGGGAAGCATGAGGTATCATCCTTTATAGCGGTAAAACCAAACGCTGCATTCAGGAAATAGCAACCAAATGCCCCCTTTCCAGCGGATGGCTCTAAAGGCAGGATTATACATCCGCTTTTTATCGTTGTAAGCGGCCGCTGCTGATTCACTACAATGAAGCCCTACGCGCTGCCGGAAAGAAGCAGTAATTACCAAACGGCTGCTGTCCCCGACAATGTAAAATGTCGCAAATAATCTGCCTTTGTTCTATGCGGAGACTCTTCTGGCGTTATGACGGCTGTCAAATTGATTTAAGCCTTGAATTCTCAATCCTATCATGATATTTTACACTTCTGCCATTTGTATATTGAACTAGGACTTTCCTAAAGTAAGCGGCGGAGGATAAAAATTACTGGGAAAACGGTGATTTTAAGGCGGGTTAAGACCATACTTGTCTAGTGCCGCTGAATATACTGCCGGGAAATGGGAATATTTTGATAATGCTCCGTACAAGGTAGGAATTAGTTTGAAAGAAGATGAAAGGCTTTTTCTGTTGTGGGAAAATGTCAAGCGGATATGGAAAATAATGAAAAATGAAAAGAAGGTAAGAAAAGGGAGAAAAGTCTTGGGAAAACTTCGATATTCATTCAAATAGCAGGAGTTGAGTCGAAATTTTCCCAAAAATACCGTTGATATCTCCAAAACTTTCTGATACGCTTGCAATCTCTTGGTTTTGTGGTATAATATTCAAAAATGACCTTTTTCTCTTCCTGGAATTTTTAGGGACAAGAGGGAAGGGATTTCTTTTTGAAATCTTTGGCCTGCCACGGCTTGAATTTGAGGAGGTGGCTCGATTGCATCCTGATCCAACCGGAAAACCGCGAAGTAGACAGATGATTATGATGAGAGCCACGGCCTGTGTTTGCCGCGCTCTCTAAAGGGGGAGTATGCGATGATTTCTTATTACAAGACCTTGGAAGGAAAAATTACGCCTATTGCCGAATATGAGCCCGGCTGCTGGATTAATGTCATCGATCCAACAGAGGACGAAATTTTAGGTCTGATTGACGATCATGACCTTGTGACAGATTTTATCAGTGCCGCATTGGATGAGGAGGAGAGCTCCCGTATCGAGTCAGAGGATGGGACTACCCTGATTATTATGGATCTTCCTGTGGTAGATAAGAATAACGACAATATCACTTATTATACCATGCCTGTGGGAATTATGATTACGGATACTTCGGTAATAACCGTTTGCCTGAAGGAAAACCCTGTGATCAGCGAGTTTGCTGAAGGGGTTGTAAAAGGTGTTCATACTAACTTGAGAACACAATTTGTCCTTCATTTGATGCTCCGTGTGGCAACAAGATATCTTCAATACCTCAAACAGATTGATAAAATCAGCGATCATGTGGAAAAAGAGCTGCGTAAATCCATGAAAAACAAGGAACTGATTCAGCTTTTGGAAATTTCGAAATCTCTGGTTTATTTTTCTTCCGCGCTAAAAGCGGATGAGATTACTATGGAAAAGATGATGCGGGGTCGCTATGTTAAATTGTATGAGGAGGATCAGGATCTTCTTGACGACGTTATTATTGAACTAAAGCAGGCTATTGAAATGGCAAATATTTATTTGAATATTTTGTCTGGTATGATGGACGCGTTTGCTTCTGTGATTTCTAATAATCTGAATATTGTAATGAAGGTGCTGGCTTCTATTACTCTACTGATGTCAATTCCGACGATTATTTCCGGGCTTTACGGAATGAATGTGGCGAATATTCCTGTGCAGAACTTTTGGTTTCCGGTGGGCTTGTCCGTTGTAGCGATGCTTGTGGCCGGATATGTTCTCTATCGAAAAAAAATGCTATAAGAACAGCTTCTGCATTCTCTCTCCGAATTGCGAAAAATGGAAGAGAGCATGAAGATTTTCGGTTGTTTTCTGTTGTTACTGGATGTGTTTTCCCTGTTGGCTGCGATGGCAGTTTGGTAAATATCAGAAAAGGAGAGATCGAGAGCCGGAAAAGTGGAGGCTCTGGGTTTCCCATGATGTTCTAGCGCAATTTGACTGGTTATATTTCCATATGTTTCCAGTGTTAAGGGCCGGATTTTGGCATATCCTAACCTTGGAGGTGAGAGATATGCCCGATATGTTTAATTTTAGTCCGGATATGCAGCAGTATTTTAATTCCTTGCCAATTTTTGTACAGGAGACTTTGAAGCAAAATAATGTCAAGGTCAATTCCCTGGAGGATTTGAAGGCCTGCGCGGAAAATATGCTTCGCCAGAATACGGAAGACAAGTAAATTTTTTATAGCCTCTATTTTTGTGATTTCATAATAATGAAAATTTCAAAAGTTTTGAAAAAGTTGCCTTATTTAAGGCAACTTTTTTCTTTTTTATCCCTGTATATGAAAAACAATGTGATTTTCATATACGAGGAGGATGATTGTGAAAAGTGAAAAAAAGAGGCTCTCCGAAAAGGAAAAGCTCTTTTGCTGCGAATATATGCTGACACAAAATATCAGGGAAGCCGCTAGCCGCGCGGGATATCTGCTTAGACCGGAAAGAGCGGGGCTGAAACTGCTCATGAGACAGGAAATCCGGGATTTTTTGGAGAAACTTTGGAGGGAAAGAAAAGAAGAAAACAAAAGGCTGGCCCAAATCGGTTATGAGAGACTGGCGTTCGGAAGTTGTACCGACGCGGTTCAGCTTCTCTTTTGCGGAGAAAATGAAAGGGAAGGGATGGCAGAGCGGTTGGAGCAACTGGATTTATTTCAGATTTCAGAAATAAAGACCGTGAAGGGCGGAGGGATGGAAATCAAGTTTTTCGACCGGCTCAAGGCATTGGAAAGGCTTGAACTACCGGAAAAGGAGGAGAAAGAGGGAGAAAACTCTTTTTATCAGGCTTTGGAAAAAGGGGCCTGCCTTCTGGGGGAATTGCCGGATGGAAAGGATGAGAAATTAAGTTGAAATTTGCACCGTTTTCCAAAAAACAGCTCATGGTACTGACCTGGTGGTGCCATAACAGTCCCACCGAAAAGTATGACGCTGTGATTTGCGACGGGGCGGTCAGGAGCGGAAAAACCTTATGCATGGCACTATCTTTTATTGCTTTCTACAGCTTTAAAGGGCAAAGCTTTGCCATGTGCGGAAAAACGATTGCCTCGCTGAAAAGGAATGTACTTTCGCCATTGAGAGGAATTTTGGAAGAACTGGGATTTTCGTGCCGCGAAAAAATATCAAAGAATTTGATGGAAATTTCTTTTAAAGGAAGAAATAATACGTTTTACTTTTTTGGAGGGAGAGATGAATCTTCTTCGGCGCTTATCCAGGGGATGACTTTGGCCGGCGTTCTGTTTGACGAGGTGGCTTTGATGCCCCGTTCCTTTGTGGAGCAGGCTGTGGCAAGATGCTCGGTAGACGGATCAAGATTTTGGTTTAATTGTAATCCGGAATATCCCCAGCACTGGTTTTATCAGGAATGGATATGTCAAAGGGAGGAAAAAAATGCTTTCTACCTTCATTTTTCAATGGAAGATAATCCGTCCTTATCGAAAAAAATGATCAAGAGGTATCAGTCCCTCTACACGGGGGCTTTTTACCAGCGGTTTATAGAGGGAAAATGGGTGGCGGCGGCCGGGCTGGTATATCCGCAGGCGGCGGAGGAGGCAAGGAAAACCTATGCGCCGTCAAAATACGACAGGTATATAATTTCCTGCGACTATGGAACGGTAAATCCGTCCTCTTTTGGACTGTGGGGAGAAGCAGAGGGATGCTGGTACCGAATAGAGGAGTATTATTATGATTCCAGGAGGGAAGGGTACCAGCGGACGGATGAAGAACATTATGAGGCTTTACGGAGGCTGGCGGCGGGAAGAAGAGTGGAGAGAGTGATTGTGGATCCTTCTGCGGCAAGCTTTATGGCTGTTATTAGAAAACATGGGGAATTTACAGCTTTTCCAGCAAAGAATGATGTACTGGATGGAATCCGTCTGGTTTCGGACGCCCTGAGGACGGGGAGAATCCGGATTTGCCACGGATGTACCGACAGTATTCGGGAATTTGGGCTTTACCGTTGGGAAAGCTCGGGCAGAAAGGATATGCCGAGGAAGGAATTTGATCATGCGATGGACGATATACGTTACTTTGTTTCGACGGCTCTGGCGGAACAGGAGGAATGTTTTGCGGTAGCGGCCCCAAGAAGAGGTAAACAGGGCCGGACTGACAGCCTTTGGGGCTGGTGATCAAAAGAAGAAAGGAATGATAATTACGGCGCTGTTAAAAAAGAAGAAGGTACAGGAAATCCAGCTGACGTCCCCCAGCCGTTCCTACGGCTTCCCATATGGAGAGTTGGAGGTTACTGGACTGCAGGGAATGGCCGAAATGAGGCTGTATGACACCCTGCGGGAGGCGGTTCCCATCATTGACGCGGCAATTGGAAAAATTCTGAGGCTGATGGGCGGCTTTTCTGTTATCTGCAAGGATGAGGCCGCACAGGAGCCGCTGGAGGAATTTCTGCGGAACGTTCAGGTGGATACCTGCGGCATAGGAATACATACATTTATCCTGCAATATTTTGATCAGCTGCTGACCTATGGAACCTCGGTGGGGGAAATTGTGGTGGACAATCATGGGATTCCGGCGGGACTTTATCATGTTCCTCTGGAAGACGTAGCCCTTCTGCCGGGAGAGGGGCCGATGGATATGAGAATTTGCTCCCGTTCCCAGGGGGGGACAATAGCAGAGGTTCCTTATCCGCAGAGGATTCTTGTTTCGGCCATTCAGCCAAAGGCAGGGAAAATCATGGGGGAATCGATCCTGAAGGGGCTGCCTTTTGTCAGTGGGATTTTGCTGAAGATTTACCATACCATCGGCTTAAACTGGGAAAGGGTTGGAAATGTCCGTTTTGCCGTGACCTATAAGCCCTCTTCTGATGGGATGGATAAAGCATTTGCCAAGGAGCGGGCTGAGCAGATAGCAAGAGAATGGTCCAGGGCGATGGAGGAAAATACGGGAGGAAGGGTCAGCGATTTTGTTTCGGTGGGGGATATCAATATTAAGGTGATTGGCGCGGACAATCAAATTTTGGACAGCAATGTTCCAGTCAGGCAGATTTTGGAACAGATTGTGGCAAAGTTATCAATTCCTCCTTTTTTGCTGGGACTTTCCTGGTCCAGTACCGAGAGAATGTCGGCGCAGCAGGCGGATATTCTGACAAGTGAGCTGGAGTCCTACCGATGTATGTTAAATCCGGTTATCTCGCGGATTTGCCGGATGTGGCTGTTGTGCAATGGCTATTCCCCGGAACATCAGGTTGAGTGGGACAACATCAACCTGCAGGATGAATTGGAACTTGCAAACGCCAGGCTTTTGAATGCGCAAGCCAGGGAAATTGAAATTAAAATACAGGAAACACGAGAGAATGAAGGAGGAATGTTGCTGTAATGAAGGACGGATATATTTTCAAGGCGGCCCAGCCGAAACCAGATGAGATTGAAATGGAACAAATTAACCGTTTTACTAGGAGAAAACTATTGCCGGAAGAGGTATACACCTTTTCTGTGATCCTGTGTGACAATGAGATCGATCGGGACATGGAACGGTTTTCCATCCCTGCTTTAAAAAGGCTGGCCGAGCTTTTTGTGGGAAAGCCGGGAATTTTTGACCACAGCATGAAGGGGAGTGATCAAACCGCGCGGATTTATTCCTGCGAAGTGGAACAGGTGGATGGACGCAAAACAAAAGCGGGAGAGGATTACTGCCGTCTGAAGGCAAAGGCATATATGCCTGTGACGGAGAAAAATTCTGATATGAGAATGGAATTGGATTCTGGCATAAAAAAAGAGGTCAGTGTAGGATGTGCTGTACAGGGGGCATATTGCTCTGTCTGCGGCGCGGATAAAAAGAAAAAAGGATGCAGTCATGTGAAGGGAAAAACTTATCCGGGCCACAACTGCGTTGCCCATGTGATTCTGGACGAACCGTCCGACGCCTATGAATGGTCCTTTGTGGCGGTGCCGGCCCAGATGGAGGCAGGCGTGGTGAAAAGCTTTGTACAAATGAACAGAGGGGGTGAAAATGTGGAACAGGTCATAGAACGTATTCAAAAATCCGCAGGGGAGGTGTGCTTGGATCACCAGGAGACTGTTAAGCTGCTCGACTATATTTCCCAATTGAGGGAAAAGGCGGAATTGGGCGAGGCTTACCGCATGGAGCTGAGAAAGGAGGTGCTGAGGCTGAATAGTATGATTCCTTCCGCGGTACCGGGTGAAACCATGGAGCAACTAACGAAAAAAATGACCATTTCGGAACTGAAAAGCTTTCGGGAGGCGTTTACAGCACAAGCTGGGGAAAGAAAAATTTCCCAGCCACAGTTGGCCCCACGGACGGAAAAGAAGGTTATTGAGGGGAATCATCCCTTCCAGATTTAAATGAAAGGACGGATCTGATATGAAGATTGCAATGGATGGATTTCAGGAAAATATTGTGACAATGGAAGCCGCAGAAGGGGTGGCTAAGGGAAACGTGGTGAAGATTACCGCCGATTTGAAGGTGGAGCAGTGCGCCGACGGAGATGACATCTGCGGGGTGGTGGTTTCTGCCGCCGAAGGCTATGCAGCGGTGCAGCTGAAAGGATTCGCCACGATAAAAAGCTCCGGAGCAATTGGATATGGCTACCAGGAGCTGGCCGCGGCGGGGGCGGATTCTGTCAAAGCGCTGGAGGGAGGAAGAAAGCTTCTTGTGGTACAGAAAGACACATCCGCGAATACGATCGGTGTGATTCTTTAAGACGTCTGAATATACGGATGAAATACCTGCTGTAAAAAACGAATGGAGGAACGACAATGGCTTCTTATGATACCTTGAAATTGGAAAAGGGAATGTATGCCTCAGGGGGACGCAGCTTTACCCAAGTGCTGGAAGAGATGGATCCTTCCGGTACTTACGCAGGAACTGCGCTGGAGGGACTGGACGCTTATCAGCGTCAGCTGAAACGATTTGATATTAAGGTCAGCGGCGCGGGCTCTGATATTGTAGAGAAATTTTTTCAAACATCTGATTCGGCGGCTCTGTTTCCGGAATATATTTCTCGTGCCGTCAGGCAGGGAATGGAGGAAGCCAATCTTCTTCCGTCGATTGTTGCCACGGTAACAAAGATTGATGGGATGGATTATCGTACCATTGCTTCGGTGCCTACCCAAGAGGAAAAAAGCCTGAAACGGGTGGCAGAGGGGGCGTTTATCCCTCAAACGGTAATTAAAACACAGGAAAATCTTGTCAAACTCCATAAGAGAGGGAGGATGCTGGTTGCAACCTATGAGGCCCTCCGGTTCCAGCGGCTTGATTTGTTTACGGTGACACTCAGGCAGATTGGCGCCTATATCGCTAGGACGCAGCTGGAGGATGCCGTACAGGTATTAGTGAACGGGGATGGGAATAACAATGCCGCGGAGGAACTCAGCGCCGCTGCTTCCGGTACCCTGACTTATGCCGATCTGCTGTCACTTTGGGCAAAGTTTGATCCTGAGGAGATGAACACTATTTTGGTATCCCCCGCAATGATGCAGAAAATTTTAAATCTTGACGAAATGAAGGCTCCTCAGAATGGACTGAATTTTCTTGCAACTGGAAAGCTGAATTCTCCCTTTGGAGCCCAGATTTTCCGTACCTCCGCTGTTGCAGAGGACAAGATTATCGGTCTGGACAAAAGATGCGCTCTGGAAATGGTCCAGGCAGGTGACATTGTTTTGGATTATGACAAACTGATTGACAGACAGCTGGAACGGGCCGCGATCACCAGTATTGCCGGATTTGCAAAAATTTTCAGCGCAGCTTCCAAAGTGCTGAAGATTTAAGATAAAGAAGGGGAAAAGCGCATGGTGCTGAGAAAAATTTATCAAAGGGTCTTACTTCTGTCCGCATTGGAGGCGGATGAAGCCGCGCCATGGTTCCCCCTGTGCGAAGAAGCCGCCATGTCCCTTTCTAAAAGACTGAAGGCCGGAGTGAGGGAAGAGCATTGGGAGCCGCTGTTGGAAAACGCAGCAGCGGCTATGGCTTTTTGCCGGTATACCGCT
>JAHZIE010000003.1:73882-74538 GCA_019419895.1 Clostridiales bacterium
AAATGTCCGGGAAAAGGCAGCTATGGCTGAAAGGATAAAAAATGAGGCCCTTCATTCCATTGCATCCATTTTGGAGGACGATGATTTTGTCTTCCGAAGATGCGGCGGAAAATAACAGATGGAGGAACAAAATGAGAAGGATCCTGCAAGGCGCTGTGAGAAAAATAATACGAGACTGCGGACAGACCGTTTCCTTTTCGACGGATCCACCTCTTTCATGCAGGGCTGTCATTCAGCCCTTGAGATATAAAAATAAAATGTACCTGGAAGGGGATCATCTGACGGTCGGCGAGGTAGATACGGGGCATTACCGCTATATTGGCCCCAGGGATGTCCGGCTGGACCGGATGCCAGTGGGGACGGTGCTGAAAACGGAGGAACAGGAATATGTCATCAAACGGGCCGAAGTTGTTAGGATTGGCAACCGGATCGTTTATAACTGGGCGGTATTGCAGCCCCATATTGAGGAGGAATGGTAAATGGCTCTGTTTGACGGCCTTATTGAAGAGATTGTCAATTACCTTCAGACTTCCAGCGTGCTCTCAGATATGGATTTTACGGCTGAATACCCTTTGAATACCAAACCTCACCCTTTGAAAAGAATCCACGTTTCAATAGGGCTGCGCAGTGTAAAGGCGGAAAATGCCGCCTTTGGA
>JAHZIE010000003.1:74548-81817 GCA_019419895.1 Clostridiales bacterium
AGAATATCTGGGAATGTCAGGGCAGGGGGAGATTTATGGCAAAAAGATTGCCGTATCCCTGCGGGCGAATATTTACACCCCCAAGTCTTTTGGGGGGAATGGCTGCTTTGAAGCGTTTTCACGTATTTGCGACAGCCTTTTTCTGCAAAACGCCCAACGGCTTGGCATTACCGGAATCAGCTGCGGAACGGTCAGCTACCATAGGGATGCGGGGGCCTTTCTCCTGGATGTGGATATCCAGCTGGCTACCTATGTGGGACAGCAGGTGGATGATGCGCTCATGGGAGATATTGTAGTCAGGGGCGAGGCTTATGAGAGGGAAGAATAGGAGGAATGCTGAATATGAAATGTCTGGCGGGAGAACGTCCGGGGATTTATACGGAATATGATACCAGCGGAGTTGTCGGGGCTTCACAAAAAGCGGCGGTGGGCTTGGCTGTGGTATGCAGCTTGGCGGAGGGAAAATCCCATTGTATTACACGGCTGTCAGAGGCACAGGAATATCTGAGAAATGATGAAGTTCCCTTGGAGATGGCGGAGGCGCTTCTGGATCAGGGGATTAGGGAAATCTGGATCGCACCAGCCGGAGAAGGGGATGCGGAGGGATATGCCGCGGCTCTCAGGCTGTTGGAGGAGATTTCTCTGAAATCGGTACTTTCTGACAGCAGCCAATTGGAAATTCATCAGCTTATGAAAGAGAGTATCCACCGATGCGCGCAACAAAAAAGAGAAAGAACCGGCGTGGTATTTACCGATGAGATAGGGGAAGAGGCTATCCGCCATGGAGAAGCGCTCAACAGTGAGAGAATGGTTCTGGTAGCGCAAAAAGCTGAAAGAATCAGAGGCTCAGAGGCTGTGACCGGGGCCGCAGTTTCCGCGGCTCTGGCTGGTATTGTGGCCTCAGCCCAGCCTGGCACCAATTTCAACGGTTCTGTCCTGAAGGGCTTTTCAAGTGTACAGCCTTCTTTAGAGGAAGAAACCGTTGATTCCTTTCTTCAGGGTGGCGTGACACCCTTGGAGAAGGTTGGGAATGAGGTACAGGCCATTCGGATTGTGACCACCCGGACGACAACCGGGGGGGTTCAGGATAAAACCTACCGGGATATCAATACCGTGCTGGTGATGGATGATGTAATTTCTTCCGTAAGGGAGGCATTGTCTATACGGCTGGGCGGGGCAAAAAACAACACCCGTACCAGAGGGGCGATTGCAACCCAGGCGGCTGTTGAATTACAGGCCAAGCTGGACGCGGGGATGATCGACAGCTATAACCAGCCCAGGATCTACGCGGACAGCGAGGATCCGTCTATCTGTATTGTAGAACTGGAATTTTCAGTGGTGAGAGGGCTTAATCAGATCCATATCATCGGTCATATTTCAATTTGATTGGAGGAGAAAGAATGGCTGGCATTGTATTTCCGACAAGCAAAGATATCTATTTGGAGGCAAACGGACAGAAGCTGGCCGTAGTGGAAAGCTACCGGGCGCGTTCCACACAGGAGAGTTCCTTTGTGGAAGCCTTTGGAGAACAGGAGGCTGTCGGTACGGTGGGGGGAAAAATCCAACATACCATAGAGCTTTCCAGGGTGTATGTCACCGGAGGTACCCAGGGGGATGGGATTGACTTTTTTAACCTTCACGGCTTTAATCTTGTAATAGTAAAGCCTGACAAGCGGATTATTTATTCCGGGTGCGAATGGACGGATATTGACGAGGAAGCAGGGCTGAACCATACCATTTTGGAAAAAGTATCTTTAATGGCCGCGAAACGGATGGAAATGGCGGTTTCCTAAAAAGGAACGCTGTACGGGGTGAAGATTTTGGAACAAAGAAAGGAACCAGTAGGACTGTTAAAACGGTACGGCTGGCAGATAAGGATTTTAAGCGCATATGCAGAACTCCGGCAGTTTTCCGTGGCAAAAAAACTTGTGGAATTTCTGGTCTGCCAAGGAATAGAGCGAGAAGAGGCTGAGATCTTGGCGGATAATGCCTGTCTGCTTTCCGGCGCTCTTTGCGGCTGGAGAGGAAGTCCTGTTTTTAGTGACGGGGAACAGGTAATAAAAGTTTTAACGGGTGAACAGATCTCCTGCCTCACTGAGGAATATGCGGCATGTAAAAGAGAATATGAAAAGAATGGGGAATGGCGGAAATTTGAAAAAGAAATTCTTGTCCGCAGTGGACTTCCCGAGGAACAAATCCGGTGGGAGGTACTGAAGTTTTTTCGTATTCTTCCCAGTTCGCCCGAAGCTAAAAATATGGAATGGACGGATTATCTTTATTGTTACACCCAGATTATGAAAGACAGGGAGAATACGCCGGTGGAAGAAAAAAATCGGATAAGAGGGAATTCCTTTGAGGAATGGGGCATCAATGAGAGTTTTCCAAAGGAAGCCTTGAGAGAGGAGGGGAAAAATGGTGCTGTTAAAGACGATGATTAGCAGAAATCGGAAAGCCAGGCGGATGGCAAAAGAGGCGGGAAACGCTGCAAGCTTGCAGAATGGGCTAAAAGCTTTGTCTCAAAGGCAAGAAACCACTGCGGTGGTGGGACGGAAGAGACAGCGGGAACGGCCGGACGAAATCCAATTCTGCCGGAAAGAGGTTTCAGCCATATTGGCAGAGCCTCCCCGTCATGAGAAAATGAGCGCATGGGACGGGTGGGAAAGGCTGTGCCGCCGCGCAGAACGGGAAGGACGGAGGTACTCCCGTTCATTCCGGTAAAGCTACAGGAGGAATAGAAATGAAATTACCGGCAATGAAATATAAAACATTTGTGTGGCCTAACAATCCTTATGAGCTTCAGCTGGTGTCTCAAAGAAAGTGGAAGGAATTTCAGCTGCCGTATCATGGGGTTGTTTTTCAGGATTTGGGAGCGGGAGGGCGCAGTATTACAGGAAAAGGCGTTTTTTACGGCAGTGGGGCGCTGGATATTTATCAAAAGCTTGTGCAGCTGTTTGATGAAGGCGGGATGGGAAAATTATATTTGCCCAATTTGACCCCAATAACCGCAATATTTTACGGACTTCAGATGTCTCAGCTGCCTGGGCCGGACAGGGTGGAATACAGCTTTGAGTTTAGGGAAGCGGAAATTCCGGAAAGCGGGGAGGAGACAGTGGATTTTTATATAACTGCTGAGGGAGACACCTTATGGACTGTAGCCCAGAAAAGTGGTAAAACGGTTGATCAACTTCTTCAAATGAATCCGGGCCTGCGTTCACCACTATCTCTTGGAAAGGGGGAGCGGTTGAAAATATGATTCAGGTAATCGCTTACCCTCATGAGGGGGAAGGTATGGTTTTTCTCAATACCGTATCAGCACAGCTGGATATGGATTTATATATTCCAGCCGATCAATTTGAGGGAAAATTCCCGGTGGAACAATCGATGGAGGAATTTTCACAAATCAAAGTATTGGATCAGCTGGGGCTGCGGATTTTGTTTTACGGCATTGTGGATGAACAACGCGAAACTGTTACGCCCGAAGGCCGCTTTTTGGAAATTGAAGCCAGAAGTATGGCCGCTCTGCTCACCGACAATGAGGCGGAGCCCCAGTCATATACTACCTCTAGCCTTGAACTCATATTCGAACGCCATGCCCAGCCCTATGGATTGACAGGATGCGAAGGCCCTCAGACGCCACATGTACAGTTATTGGAAATCACATCTGGAATGAGCGAATGGGATGCGGTAGAGACTTTCTGTACGGCGGCGATTCAAGCCATTCCACGGGTGACGCCAAGAGCTGTTCTCTACTGCGGAACATGGCCCATGGGAAAGGAGCCAGCCGCCGTTCTGGACAATATGGAAGAAGGCACTGTTAAATATACGGAACTAGAAAAAATTACCGGCAGGATTCACCGGATTTCTTCCATTACACTGCGTCCAAGCGGCGGGGAAGGACAGCATTCTTCAGGCGGAAATTCGGGCAAACCAGCAGCTTGCAAAAGGAAAACAGGAGTTCATGACATATAGGGCAGTATGCGTTGGAGAACCTCCTGTTCCAGCAGGTGAAGAAGTTGTTATCAGGGATAAGAAGTTTGGAACAATTTCTGGGCTGACGTTAAGAAGCCTATGTTATCAGCTGGACGGCAGCAGGGAGCAAACACAAATTCTCGCGTGTGAAATGAGTTAGGGGCGATACGGTGGAGTGGATATCCTTAGGAGAAAAAAGCGTTCGTGGAAAAGGTTTCTGTGGACAGCGAGCTCGTGTGACAGAAAATATGAATGGACTCACCGCTTATGGCAGGGAAGAACACAAAAATATCTGCTGTTATACCCCATGGGGGGTTGTATGCGTGCCGCCTAAGGGTGAGGAGATCCTTCTCTTTTCTGTTGACGGATTGGCCGCCTGCATGGGTACAAGAATGCAAAGGCCTTCATATCCTTTGGAAGAAGGAGAGCTTTCTCTTTTCTCCAAGGGGGGTGCCAGCATTTTACTTAAAAATTCCGGAGAAGTGATAATCAACGGAAGGGTGTTTCCGCCTGCTGAAAAGAAAGAGGGAGGGAAGGACATTTGAAGTATCAAAGAAGAGACAGCCTGGTTTGGCAGGGAGACTATGTTATAACCCCTTCAGGAAATCTAAAGGAGGCAGGGGACAGAGAGGCGTTAGCCCAGGAAGCTATGTTTCGATTGGCAATCCGTCGCGGGAACTTTTGTTACCAGCCCGATTTAGGCAGCAGGTTTTATCAGTTGTCCGGCTATGGAGGAGATTGGGAAGAGACGGCTTTGGAAATGGCGAAAGAGGCTTTGAATGAGATGGACGGCGTACAAGTGGAAGAAGTGCTTGTATCTTTTTCCGAAGAATATGGGCGCTTATCGCTAGACATCTATCTTTCTATTTTAGGGGAAAGTGTAAAGCTGCCGGCGATAGAAGCAAGGTAGGGGGAGAAAAACATGGAATACAGTGAAATTTTAAAAGAGATGGAAGATAAATATGAGGAACTGTCCGGTTTTTGCCCTGGCGATGGTTCTGACGCCGGAATCCGTCTGCGTGTGCTCGCCGGAGAGCTCCATAACCTGTGGACGCAGATGGAATGGCTGGAACGGCAGATATTCCCAGATACTGCAACGGGTCAATGGTTGGAAAAACTGGCGGAGCAGAAAGGGCTACAGAGAAAGGCTGGGGCAAGGGCATCAGGTACCCTTACTTTCCTCAGGGAATCTCCTCTATGGTATGACATTGCCATTCCAAAAGGGACACGCTGTGCGGTTTCGCGGGAAAGCGGTGTTTCCTACGAGACATTGGAAGAGGTGGTTCTGCCCTCCGGCAGTCTGAGCGTGGATGCCGCGGCACAGGCGATGTCCATTGGAGTAGAAGGAAATTCTCCAGCGGATACGATCACAGTGATGTTGACTCCACCAGCGGGGATTTCTTCTGTTACTAATGGCACCGCCTTCACCGGAGGAGTGGAGGAAGAGGACGATGAAAGCCTGCGGGAGAGACTGCTGGAAGCGTATCACCGTCCTTCCAATGGAGTGAACAGCGGTTTTTACGAACAGGAGGCGCTTAAACACGATCAGGTTTATTCTGTGAGTGTTGTACCAAGAGCAAGAGGAAACGGTACGGTGGATATTTATATCAGTACCCTTCAGGGGGATCCATCAACCCAGCTTTTGGAAGAGCTTCAGGAAGAATTTAATCTTCAGAAGGAGATTAACGTCGATATACAGGTAAAAGCGCCGGAAAGGGTTGAAGTAGAAATTGTAGCATATGTAAAAACAGTAGAGGGATATGACAGGAATGCCGTTGTAAAAGAATGTAAGGAAAGAATTCAAGAATGTTTCTCAAAAAAGAAAATAGGGGAAAATCTCTATCTGGCCCAGATAGGAGATGTGATTTTTCATACGCCGGGAGTGGAAAATTATCTTTTTGAGACTGATCTAAGCAGTGATACCACGGTTGATCGGACAAGCCTTGTGAAGCTGAAATCCTGTACCCTGCCTGAGATGGAGGTGTGAGATGGTTAGCCTGGATTCAATGAAAGGTTCCTTGCGCCCTTTGGGAATTTATCAGTTGGAAAAAAGCTTGGTAGAGCATGAACTGGAGGCCTATGGGAGTAGCCTGGATAAAGCCGCGGGCTTCCAGGAAAATTTGGAAGAAGCATTTTTTTTAGAAAAACTGAAGAAAGAGGAGAGTTCCCTTGAAAAAGGGGTTCAACATTGGGAAGAAATATGCGGTTTTCCAAAAACAGATGGGATTTCACTGGAGGAGAGATTAACACGATTAAAAGCTTGGCTGGCTGTCTGCTCTACAGACAGCACTGTAACAGCAATAGAAAAGACAGCATTGGCCCTGGGACTGCAGCTGGAAATAGAGGAACACTTTGACGATGGAAAAATCTCTCTCAATATCAGAGAGGCGCCGTCCGGTGAGGAAGGAGAGGCGGCAAGAAAATTGATAGAGCGACTGCTGCCCGCGCACTTGGAATGTTTATGGATGAATGCCGTTTAAAATTGGTATAAAAAACACCTTCAGATAATTTATCTGAAGGTGTTTTTTATACTGTTTTAAGTGAATCAATCTGTCGGTGGGAATAAAAAGTATTGGTTCTCAGAATAAAGGAAAAGAGATGACAACCCATTGGTTCGATAAAATTCGGTTGTTCCGATATCCTGCTTGAACAATTGCAGTTGACATGACGCATAAACTTGCCAGGGATAGAAAAGAAAAATACAAAGAAATTTTTCTCTGATTATCTGCCGTGCGTTGAATACAAGAGAATTGCGCGCTGAAAGACAGCAGTACTGAAAAGATAATCTTCTGGAAATGCTCTAACGCCGCCTTTTCATACATTTTAAATAAGAATTTGTATTGGTTACTCTCTGAAAAGCTTGTATTTTTAAGTCGTCCTGCTCGTTAAATACTCAACCCTCATGTATTTTCCCTTATGAACCAAAATAAGGAAATTGATTCATCCGATACCAAATGGCTTTTTCGGCAAGTAATGTAGTCTTCGACGTTTGAGATCGAAATAAACCCATCACACAAAACTCCGTTTTATGTCTGTGTATTTCGCTTCGAGGCCACGCAATGGTGTCTTCCAAACATCGTAGCTTGTATCATGCGCCCGTTAGGGTACATGATACAGATGCACAGCACTTCCCCAATTTTTATTCCTCCTCGGGATCTTCCCATGTTCCCTGCGTGTAAGTCTCATCTACCATATCACTGATACCTGCCAACAGCATTATAATGCCTTGTACTTTGTGGGGTTGGATGATGTAAACGCCTTTTTGTTGCTCATCTTCTACAACCAGATCAGCAGCCAGCA
>JAHZIE010000003.1:81827-83443 GCA_019419895.1 Clostridiales bacterium
CCCTATACAAGTCAACACCTTACTTGCGACACCGCTTTCGATTAGTGACAGTAATTCATCGGCGGGAATGGCATTTCGTATCCAGTTAGCCTGTTGCCCGCCAGAAATATATACCCCAAGGTAGGTCACAAGTCCATTCACGTCTTTTTCCTGGGTTTTATAGCACAACTCCTCCATCATCTCACTGAGGCGGCTGTCCGGATGCATGCCATGCATTACGTGTACCCTTTCCAGCTTCTCTGTTGATGGCTTGTTAGGAAGTAATGCCATCATCATAGTCCTCAACTCATCAAACTGTGAAGATGTCATGCTTTGAAGGCTTTTCATTTGTTCTCTAAGAGAATCAATTTCTTTACCATAATCTCGTCCCATCATTCTTAATCATCTCCTTGCAAAAATATCTTTAAATACGTAATTCCGTAATCACATAATACGATAAAAGTCAAGAAATGTCAATATAATTTTTGAAATTTCGTAAATCCGTAAGAATGTATTACGTAGGAACAGACTGTATTCTAATTTATGAGATTACATTTATTCATTATCTCTTCCCATCAGATTTTATTTCCCTTATTTTTGCCCTTATGAAGTGACAAGGGATAGGTGAACGTAACTAAGGAGCACATCATGCGATAAATCCTTTATTTTCAAGCGTTTTGGTGAATTTTATTAACATCCTGTGAGGGGTGGTAACCAATTATAAAACCGTGATTCTCAAATATGAATTTTAGAACATTTTTCCCATCGTGCCTTGATGTGACAGAAGCTTCTGTATCACGTTACTTTAACGGGTTCACTAAAAGATTGCTGAGGAAAAAGCAGAGAGGAAAGATAAGAAGAAAGAAACTGACAGGTAAATGGAAAAATAAAAAATACAAAAGGCCCTTCCGATTTTCTAACTTTTCCAGAGAGAAGGAAAGAAGAGGTTTAATTTTGTATGGGAAGCCATTGCAAAAGAGTTTCCAGCTGACTATCCCAAAATTTCCAGTTGTGATTTCCTGGAGTTTCGATATATTCAATCGGAAGGGTGTGCTGATAACGTTGAAGAAAGTTTTGATTATTCTGATAAAGAAAATCCTCTGTCCCGCAGATTTGGAGAAATTTTGGCCTGGGCTCTGCAGAGGAAAGCAGGCTGTCGGCGAGAGCAAAAAGATCATTTTCACTTCCCTTTAATTCATTGAGAGGCCCAAACACATGGGAAAGCTCACTTCCGCACAGGGAGGGGGCAGCCTCACAAACGTCCAAAACCCCGGAAAAACTGGCGACAGCGGCAAATTTTTCCGGCATGGAAATGCCAAGCTTAAAGGCACCGTAACCGCCCATGGAATTGCCGGCGGCAAAGGTATCTTCCCGCCTGGTGGAAATGGGAAGCATGGCAGCACAAATTTCGGGAAGCTCCAATGCGATGAAATCGTAATATTTCTGGCAGGAAATAGTATTGGTGTAAAAGCCGCGCTGAGTAGTTGGCATGACTACCACAAGATTTTTGCTTTCAACATACCGCTCCAGGCTGGTACGGCGCTGCCATGACGTATGGTTGTCCCCCAGGCCGTGAAGAAGATAAAGAACAGGGTATTCCTTTTTGCCGGCGGGGGTAGGATATTGGCGTTGCTGGG
>JAHZIE010000030.1:0-20648 GCA_019419895.1 Clostridiales bacterium
AATTTTAATTCTCGACGAGCCGACCGCTGGGCTGGATCCCAAGGAAAGGGTGCGGATTCGAAATTTTATCAGCGAAATTGCGCTGGATAAAATTGTAATTCTGGCTACCCACGTTGTCTCAGATGTGGAATATATCGCGAAGGAAATGATTTTTATCAAAGAAGGGAAGCTTCTCCTGCAGGGAGCGCCTCAGGCCCTTCTTTCAAAAATGGAAGGCTGCGTCTGGCAGGTGCATGTCCCTGCCTCCCACCTGCCGGAACTGCAAAGGGACTACTTGATCAGCCATATCGTAGGAGAAAAGGCCGGGATTGTCTGCGTAAAACTGATAACAGAAACACCGCCGCCGCAGTGGGAACACCAGGAGGCTTTGCCGACCTTGGAGGATCTTTATCTTTCCTTATTCGCCGACGAAGAGGCGGAGTAAAGGAGGGACGGAAATGTTTCGGATTTTTGGAGGAGAAATTCAAAAACTTTTTCAGCATAAGCTGTTTTGGGGCCTGTTGATTGTGATGCTTTCTCTCAACTGCCTCCTGTTTTATACCGATTTCCATTCCTCTTTCCAAGGGGACGAAGAGTATGAACAGCTGGAGGTTGAATACGGCGCAATGGATCCGGAGGAAGCGATAGAGAAGGCAACCGGTGAAAGGGAGTTCCTCTCAGATTTATCCTCTTTTCTTATCCGGAAGGAACAGGGAATGTCGGATCAGGAGAATCTGGATTTATTGGCAGAAGAAAAACAACTGATGCAGGAAAATTTTGATAAGGAAGCTTTCCAGGAGGAATTTTGGGAAAAATATCAAAACAATCCCTATGGGGAGGACAGGGATAAGCTGAACCGCCGGGCCGTTGATTTTGAGTTGATTCTTGGGCAGCTGAACTATATCGACAGCTATCCGGAATTTATATCATCCATGGAGGAAAAGGCCGAAGAAATGCGCCGGATTTCTATTTTCTCCCAGCCGGATACTTTTGCATACCGCAATATTATGCAGACGCCCAAGGATTTTTCCCAATTGCAGGGGATTAGCCTGCAGCTTGGGCGGCAGGATGGCGTGGTAAAATCCACAAGCTTTTTTCTTTCCGATTTTTTCGTAGCCGCTCTCATGCTTTTATTATCCGTCCTTCTCTTTTCCTATGAAAAAGAAAAAGGCCTGACCGGCCTGCTGAGAGTTCAAAAAAAGGGAAGGTATCAGGTATTCCTGTCAAAGATGTCATTGGGAGCGCTTTTTTGTATTGTAATTTGCTTGCTTTTTTATGGGGGTATTCTCCTGATGGGAAATTCCCTCTATGGATATGGAGACGTCAGCCGGCTGATACAGTCTATGAGCAGCTTCCGGGACTGCAGCATAAAAATGACGGTGAAAGAATATTTCATCATCTTTTTGGGCTGCAAACTTTTGTCGTCCTTTCTCTTTTTCACCCTCTTTTCTTTTTGGTTTCTCGTCTTTTCTGATAATAAAATTACCTATGCTGTAATTGCCTTCCTTCTTGCGGCAAGCTATGGCTGTTATTATCTTATCCATCCCATCTCTTTTCTCAATCCCCTGAAGTACTGGAATTTGTTTGCTTTCACCAATACCTATGATCTTTTTGCCAATTATGTAAATTTGAATTGTTTTGGCTATCCGGTTGACCGCGTTCATTCTTCCCTTTGGCTGATGGGAGGCTTTATCATCCTTTTCTGCCTGCTCTCTGTCATTCTCTATACAAGGACAGAATTGGGAAGAAGGATGAGCGTGTTTTCCTCTTTGTACAGCCGCCTTTTCAAGAGGAAAAAATTGAGGGGCCGCACTGGAATTTTTGCCAATGAGCTCTATCAATACCTGTTTGCCTCCAGAAACTGTATATTCCTGCTCCTGGCCCTTTGTCTCTGCCTTTCATCCATTGACACTCAGCCTCCGGTTTTGGATTATAATTCCTCTGTTTATCAGCATTATGCGGAAAAGTTTGCCGGTGAACTGACAGAAGAAAATATCCAGGGAATAGAAGAAGAAAAGGCGAAGATGGACAAACTGCCGGAAGAATATGAAAAGCTTGGAAATGACTATAAGGAGAAAAAGATCGATCAGGAGGAGTATATCGATAGGATAAAGGAATTGGATATGCGTTCCAACCGGATGGAGGGCTTTTCCACCCTTTATAACCAGTACCAGCGCCTTTGCACCACCAAATTCCTCTTGAATATGGAAGAAAATTTAAGCGTCCTGTCGGAGATTTCAACGGCATATCTTTTTGAAAATTCTCAAAGGGACACCGCGCAGGCAATCTTATACCTTATTATTTTGCTGATCATGCTGTCCAGCCTTTTTGGCAGCGGTGGACGGAATGGGCGCGAGCGCCTTGCGTACTGCACAAAAAAGGGAAGGGTGCCTCTTTTGAAATGCCGGTGCCTGCTGGCGCTTGGCACAGCGGTGCTTCTCTTTATCATGAAATGGGTGCCCATTGCCGTATCTGTATTTTCCAACTATCCAATTTCTGATTGGAACGCTCCCGTGCAAAGCATAGAGGGGTTTCAGTGGTACACCGGCCGGCTTTCTGTCATGCAGCTGGTTCTGTGCTCGCTTCTTCTCGAACTTATCACCTTAGGATTTATTTGTGCTTCTGTCATGGCGATTTCTTTCGGGGTGCGTCAGCAGAATCTTATTTTTCTGATTTCCTCTGTGTTGTTCGCTCTTCCTCTGCTCGGCAAGTTGATAGGGATTTCCCTGCTGGATAAGATAACTGTCAGTTATGGATTTTCGGTCTTTCAGCTGCTGTCCTCTGGAGAACCGGTCTGGAAATTCGCGCTCTATTCGGCGGTACTCCTTCTGCTTTCCGCGGCGTTCATCGCAGGTGGATGCGTCCGCTTGAGAGATCGCGCCCAAAAGAGAAAGTATGAGAGTCAAGAGTATCCGGAAAGCGGGAGGATAGAGTAGCGCTAAAGGAGCATGGTACCGGCAAGCATCTAAAGACGAGCTGAAATATTTTACCACTTGCATCTGTTGCCCTATCATATTGAAAAGGGTAAAAAACATGAAATATATTCTATCATTTTTATCCTTAATAGCGGCCCGCTTTGCTCCATGCTTGAAGCTGATGCTTTTACGGGTTATCCAGGAGTTTCCATTATAAAAATAAAGCGTCTGTACAGGATGAAAACTTCCTTCTGTACAGACGCTTTTTATGAGGAAATTAGAATTTTTATTACAAGGGAAAACTCATCTACAATCAACAGGAAAACGGCCCAAGACGGAAAGAGGAGACTCATTATTTCAAAAGGCCCAGCTTACGCAGCCTTGCTTTCACGGCATCTCCCTTTTCTGGAGAGCCCCCGGCGCTCAAGGCCATATGCCTGTCGGCGCACATAATCAAATAAAGCTCATCGTCTGGCTCAGTTGCGTTTTTATAATCCCAGATGTCTGTGTCCTGGATTTTCAGGCTACCAACCAAACGGATATTGTGCTCCTCCATAATCTTTTTGAATTTGATCATATCGCCGCGGGTTTTGTTCTGCCCGCTCATGATATTGAGATCGACGCTCCGGACGCCGGGACAGTGGAGGGGGGCCTCATAGAATCTCGGAAAATAGGGGCCGCAGCTGTGAAGATGTCCCAATCCGCCGAAATGATCGAAAATCCGCTGAATGTAAGGCATACAGAATTCTTTATGGAGCTCAGGGGAAAGGACGGAAAGATAGTCATCCCACAGAATAATGCCGCAGTCCCGGTGGGGCGCCCGCAGGTTGAGAACCATATGGCCTTTGGTCCATTTCAGCATGGCCTCTGCGGTGTCAATGATCGCGTTGGTGCAGATATCCATCAGCTGATGTACCAGTTCCGGCTCGTCATACATCCCCATCATCAGATCTTCATTTCCTATCAGTTTTGTAGCAACCCCATAAGGGGATTGGACGTCGCACAGCCCTACCGGAATATCACAGTTGACCGCGTCCAGGAATTTTTCACAGGCCTCTTTTAATTTTGGGCCCCAGCCGTCGTTTTCCGGGTTGATTTTACGCGGGAGATTTGGAACCTCCTCCAAAGAGGAAATGACCCTCCCTTTGGTATAGGGGGGATTATCTTCCACAGGATACTGCTGCGCGCCAAACATGCTGGGAACCATGCCTTCACCCAGATAATAGGGGTTAAAGCAGTGGTAAATATCCGAATCCGGGTAGTACTCCGTCATAAAGGTGATGGCGCTCAGGGCGTCCTCCACGGCTTTGTCACTGTCCTCGATTTTCTCAATAAAGTTATAACGATCTTTGTGCCCTGAAACGGCAAAGTCAAAGCAGATGGAATCCATTGGATTGCCCAGGTACCAATCCCTTTTCCGCATCATGGCTTCGTATTGTCGGTCTTTATCAATTTTATAACTGTACTTTTTCATATTTGACTCTCCTTACTGGATGAGGGAATTTTATCCGCCGTAAGTATAAACGCTTTTGCCGCGGATTGCAAGGGGATTTAGGCAAAATTCTTAATATTTATGATTTATTTTTTACTGATATGGGCAGATTTTTCTTTTCCGTGTTTGACATTTTATAATAATTAGAGTAAGATATTCCCCAAATACAGGGATATTACCACGGAAAATGGAGGGGCAGAAAGAATGAAGGGGATTGATGTTGTCGTCATCGGCGGAGGGCTTCAGGGATATGAAGCTGCCAGACAGGCTGCTGAAATGGGAAAAAAGACCGCCCTGATTGAACGTCGAAATTCTTTGGGCTATGAGCTTACCGCTTGCGGACAGGGGTGGCTGGAAAACGGCGGTTCCGGCACAGAGCTTCCCTTGCTGTTGGGAGGTCTGAAAAAATATCTCTCACAAAGCCTCTTGGAAAAGGACGTGGAGGTTCTGCATGACTCAATGGCGGCGGGACTTTTATGCCGGGGAAAAAACGCGGCGGGGCTGCTGATCGGAAATAAATTTGGTTTGCAGGCGCTTCCGTCGCTGGCTGTCATCGATACGGAAGCTTCCTTTTTTGCCTTTCAAAGAAAAAACAAAGACGGTATCCCGGCCCGGTATGTGCTGGAATTTGAGCAGATAACTTCTTGGCTTCCCTCCTCGATGGAGGTCCCCGGCTGGCTGGGATTCCAGGACAATAAGGTAATCCTGCACAAGGGAATCCGGCAGAACAGCCTTTTTGCCGAGTTTTCCTTTTCTGCAAAGCGATCGCTTCTTGAAAAGCGCAATTGCCGCAGCCTGCTCCTTTGGGAGGCGCAAAATAAAGCCCTGGAGCTTGCAAAATGGCTGAGAGAAAATATTGAAGTTTTCCGCAATGGAGCCCTTTGCGGTATGGCGCCGGAAATCACCCTGGAGGAAGAAACAGAGCGAATAGAAGCCTTTGAAAATTATTTTCCTATCCGTCAGAGAGTGGAAAAGCTGGATACCCTCTTTTTGGAGGAGACCGCCAAAAAGATTAGAGAGAGAACGGCGGAAATTATACAGGGATTGCCTCCCATCAGGGTAGAACCCGACCAGATTTTTCTGGGAAGAAATGGGGTTTTGCCCATGGAGGAGTGTGTCCTTTCGCCCTTTGAGGACGACGGGATGAAAGTTCCCCTGTATTCCATCTCCTTTGATCATCATGTGGTAAAGGACAGGATAACAGCGGATATCCTGGTGGCCGGGATGGGAACCGCCGGGGCAATGTCCGCCTTGGCGGTGCGGGAAAAGGGAATTGAAAAGGCGGCCTTTTTGGATATGAACAGCCAGCCGGGAGGAACCAGCGGTGTAGGACAGGTTTGCGGCTACTGGCACGGCTATAAAGGCGGGCTGAACCGCCAACTGGACGAGGAGACTTCAGTAATCTCCGAAATGATTTCCGGGAGGGCGAACCCCACCAGCTGTATTGCCCGCCAGCTGCTTTTGCAGCAGAAGCTGGCTCCTGTCAGGGAGCGGGCTTTTTATGAATCTGTCCTGTGCGGCGTTATCCGGGATGAAAAACGTATTGGGGGCGTCTTGGCCATTGACAGCCGCGGACTGTATGCCGTTGATGCTGAAATCGTCATCGACGCTACAGGGGATGGGGATGTCGCCTTTCTTGGGGGAATGCCCTATGCCCTTGGGGATCCCAGAGATGGCATGACGCAGAGCTTCAGCCAATGGGGAACCGAGCTGTGGCAGATCTCTTCCTTCCAGGAATCACGCTATCAGGGGGATTTTGACGTCATTTATAACGACAGGTATTCCGAGTATCTTAGGGGTGTTCGTCTTGCATGCCGCCAAAACAGTGATTATGGTTTTACAGATATGATAACTCTCCGGGAATCCAGAAGGGTCGAAGGGGATTATGTCCTCCGGCTGAGGGATATCCTGGAGGAAAGGATGCCGGAGGATTGCGTCGCCGTGACGCAAACCCCATTGGATACCCATGGAATCAGTACGAATCTTTTGTGCGGCATGGGATTTTGCGATATCCACTGGGAGTTGAAGGCAAGAATTCCTTATCGCTGTTATCTTCCCAGGGGAATTGATGGAATGCTGATTACTGCCAAGGCGTTTTCAGCGGCGAGAGACGCCGCTAGTGTTTGCAGAATGAATGCTGATTTGCGCAACGCGGGGTATATGGTGGGGCTGGCGGCTGCCCAAGGGGTGAAAAAGAACTGTCCGCCGCGTCAGATTTCTGTTCGGGAGCTCCAAAGGGAACTGGCGGAGAAGGAAATACTCCCCAGCTGGGCATTCTGCCTGGAGAAGAAAAAGCTTGAGAGCTGTGCGGCTGAGTTTTCTGAAAATGATATGGAATCCCTTTCTGGTTTGCTTTTGCGGGAGGATGGAAAAATGGAGCTCCCCGACGCCTTAGCGCGCGTGGGCGCGCCCGAGGAGGCTGTTGAATTTGTAAAAGCGTGGTATGGAGACTGGGATGCGATCGGGATTCTGACAGACAGGCTTTCTGGGCAGATCGCTTCCCAGAAGCCGGAGGATGTCCATGCCCAAAAAACAATAGAAAATCCGTATTGGGCGGCCAACCGGTGCCTGGGAATTTTGGCCAAATGGGGAAGACGGGAGGAAGCGCGGCTACTGGTGCCGGAGTTGTGCCGTGCGGCGGATAAGATAACGGCTGGGGGCCCTGTTTTTCATAAGGCTACCCGGTATTCCCACAGCCGGATTGACGGATGGAGGGTCCCCTATTACCAGCAGATCCGGATGTTTGCCTTGGCGGCTGAACGGCTGGCGGATGCAAGATTGGTTCCGGCTTTGGACCGCCTACTGGAGGAGAAGGAACTGAAAGGATACCGCACCCTGGATTCCCTTGGCGGAGTATCCCCTTTCTTCTGCGCCTATCTAGAGCTCTGTCTGGCCAGAGCGGCGGCCCGGTGCGGCAGCCGCAATGGTCTGGAGAGGTTAATCGTTTATTTGGAGGATGTGCGTTATGTCCTGAGCGGCAGCGCGCGAAGAGAGCTTTCCGCCGTCAGTGGTGAGGATTTTGGCATGGATGCGCAACGGTGGAAAGCTTGGCTGAAAGAGAGGAAGGAGTTTCCGGCATGTCCCTTGGAAGAGCTGGAACCCCTTCTTATGAGCTGATGGGAGAGGAAAAGAAAAACTGGCGAAGTGTCCGCAATAGGATAAGGAATGTCGAGCCGGATGGCGCGCGAGACAAGAAGATGCTTGCCCGCTGCGGCGGATTTTGGCTCAGTAGGGCACGTCTGTCGATGGGAAAATAAGGGATGGAAGGCTTAAAAAAGGAATAGAGGTGTTTTCCGGAGAAGAAATCAAAAAAATATGTGTTTTATGGCATGAAACCGCCCTCCGGAAGTAAAGAGAGACTTGTGCGCGAGGAAAAAACGTGCTATACTGAAAACATATTTAATTACATCACTTTATCCGTGTTTTTGCGGATAAAGTGGAAAAGCTAGGAAAGTGAAAAACTGCAGTCCGTGCACAGCGGCTGTTTTTGTCTGATCAAGAAAGCCGCCTTTTTCTGAAAACATGGATGAATCCTTTCTAAAGGGACTGTTGGAAAATGGGCGGCGTTTGTTTTTGTTTTCCCATTTTCGGCGGCGAAAAGGAAAAATATCATCAGAGAAGGGAGTTTCTTGTTTTGAAAGTGCATGAATCCGCGGAGAATTATCTGGAAACCATCCTGATTTTGAAAAAAAGGCTGGGAATGGTCCGGTCGATTGATATTGTCAATGAGTTGGAATTTACCAAGCCCAGTGTCAGTGTGGCAATGAAGAACCTGAGGGAAAATGGATACATTACCATGGATTCCGATGGATATATTTCTTTGACGGATAAGGGAACAAAAATTGCGGAAACTATTTATGAGCGTCATACCTTTTTGTCGGACTGGCTCATTATGCTTGGAGTGGATCCCAAGGTGGCGATTCAGGACGCCTGCCGAATTGAGCATGTGATCAGTGCGGAAAGCTTCAGCGCCATGAAGATGTATGTCAACCGTATGGACGGAGCGGGAAAATAAAGCTGTTGTTTTTAGACGGTTGAAATATATACTGTTTTAGTATATAATGTAGATATCTTCTGCTGTCATGGTTTGTCCAGTGTTTGGACGCTGCCGGCAGAGGTATGGATAGCAAAAAATCATGGAAAATTTAGGAAAGGTTTGGTGTGATTTATGGATAAGTATGTATGCGATGTCTGTGGTTATGTGTATGATCCCGCCGAGGGGGATCCGGATGCCGGGATCGCCGCTGGAACAGCGTTTGAAGATCTCCCGGAAGATTGGGTTTGCCCTCTGTGCGGCGTCGGCAAGGATATGTTCAGCAAGGAGTAATCCGGTCTTTTGAGTGAAAATTGTGTCTTTCCAACGCGGTGCTGTATCGTAAACGACGGGACAGCGCCGCCTTTTCTTGCGGAAGGAAAAAACGCCGCGCCAAATAGTTTCATAGAGGAGAGTGTTTATATGAGCACATGTCAACTGTCTGAAAATGTTTATTCCGTCGGGGTGATCAATCCATCCCTGCGCGTATTTGATATTGTGATGGAATCCCGGTACGGCACCAGCTACAACGCTTATCTGATTACCGGGGAAAAGAATATTCTGATTGAAACTGTCCATGAGGATTATTTTGACGCTTATCTTGAGAATATTGAGGAGATAGTTCCTGTCAGTAAAATTGATTATCTTATTATGAACCATACGGAGCCGGATCATTCGGGCAGTATTGTCAGGCTGCTGGAAAAGAATCCCGGTATTACTTTGATTTGTACCGCCGCCGCTTCCAAATATTTAAAGCAGATCTGCAATGCGGATTATAAGACGAAAATTGTAAAAGACGGAGAGAAGCTGGAATTTCCCGGTTGCACCCTTCACATGCTAGTTTCTCCCATGCTTCATTGGCCGGATTCCATGTTTACCTATTATGAGGAGAAAAATACCCTCTTTACCTGTGACTTTTTGGGCGCGCATTTCTGTGAACCACAGGTGGTGGACAGGCATATTCGATATAAAGAGGAGTATGAAAGGGAGTTCGCTTATTATTTTCAGGGGATTTTCGGCCCGTTTAAGCCTTTTGTCCTCGCCGGGCTGAAAAAAATCGAGGGGCTGCAGCTGGATATGATCTGCCCCAGTCATGGCCCCGTACTGACGGAAACCATCGCCGACCGGATTGCCCAATATGAGGCGTGGTCAACTCCGGCTGAAAAGGAAGGAAAAAAGGCGGTCGTGTTGTACGCCTCCGCTTATGGGTATACCGCCCGTCTGGCTGCCGCTGCCTACCGGGCGTTGTCTTCTCAGGCTGAGTATTCTGTGACGCTGGCCGACTTGGTCAAGACGCCGGCGGATGAAGTGGCGGCGTTGATTGCCAGTGCTGATTTGCTCCTTGTGGGTTCCTGTACCATCAACCGGGACGCGCCTGGAGTGATATGGAACACCTTGAGCCATATTGACGCTGTCAACACCAAAGGAAAGGCAGCTGGTGTCTTTGGGTCCTATGGATGGAGCGGAGAAGCCTGTGAGATGATCCGTACCCGCCTTTCCCAACTGAAGTATACGGTGTTGGAGGATTCTTTCCGTGTCACCTTCCGTCCTACAGATGAGGATCTCAGGGGGATGGAGGAATATGCCCTCAAGGCGGCTGCTCTGGTAAAGTAGACGGCTATTTTACAAATTGTCATTGGGCTGAAAGCGGATCAAGAGAGAATGCGGGAAGGTTAATGGGATGAACGCGGAGATTTTATGTGTGGGCACTGAGCTTTTGCTCGGAGATATTATCAATACAAATGCGCCTTATATTGCCAGGGGGCTTGCGGCTATTGGGATCAATGTTTTCCGCCAGTCCGTGGTGGGAGATAATCCCGAACGGCTGAAGGAGGCCCTTCGCCTGGCATTGAGAGAGAACGACTGTGTCATCACTACAGGAGGGCTTGGCCCGACCTACGATGACCTGACCAAGGAAACGATGGCTGAGCTTTTCGGTATAAAGATGGAACTTAACCAGGAGGCGCTGGACAGGATCCAGATGTTTTTTGACAAAATTGGCAGGGAAATGACGGACAATAACAAAAAGCAGGCGTGGATGCCTCAGGGAGCGGTTGTTTTTTATAACGAAAACGGTACGGCGCCGGGGCTTGCGGTGGAAAAGGACGGCAAACGCGTCGTTCTGCTTCCAGGACCTCCACGGGAGATGGAGCCCATGTTTACTCAGCAGGTAATTCCCTATCTTTCCGGCTTGTCGGATCGGGTTTTGGTTTCTTCCAATATCCGGATTTTCGGTGTGGGTGAGTCGGGTGTGGAGCAGCGGCTCAGAGAGATGATGCTTCACCGGACCAATCCCACCATCGCCCCCTATGCCAAAGACGGCGAGGTGCTGCTTCGTGTGACAGCCAGTGGAAGGAATAGGGAAGAAGCGAAACAGCTGATTCAGCCCGTAGTGGATGAAATCGCTTCCATTTATCCAGAGGAAATCTATGGAATTGATGTGGATTCGCTGCAGGAGGCTGCCGTTCAGGCACTCATGGAGAAAGGTATGGTCCTGGCAACGGCGGAGAGCTGTACCGGGGGACTGATCTCTAAAAGGATAACTGAAATTCCCGGCGCTTCCCAGGTTTTCACCTGCGGGGTGTGTTCTTATGCCAATGAAATAAAAGAAAGCGTGCTTTTTGTAAAACACGAGACTCTGGAAAAATTTGGGGCGGTTTCCTCCCAGACGGCGATGGAAATGGCGGAAGGGGTAAGAAAAACCTCGGGAGCGGATATTGGGGTATCCACAACAGGAATCGCCGGGCCCGACGGAGGAACTCCGGAAAAGCCTGTGGGACTTGTTTATGTGGGGATTAGCAGCGATGCTTTCTCCCATGTTCTCTGCCTGCATTTGAGCAGGGGATACCGGGAGGAACGGGAATATATCAGGTATGTCGCTTCCTCCCATGCCCTGCATTTGGTCTTGAAGGCAGTGAAAGTCAGTCCAAATGGTTCAAAGAGCTCCAAAAAAATAGGAATAGGAACCCAGGGGGTACCTGATTCTGAGCGAAATTAAAAAAATATATAATCGTCATGACAGGAGGGCTGCTGCCCTCCTGTTCTTTTAATTTCAGAGAAGCAAAAGTTCTATACTGAGGGTGAAAAAGAAAAAGGGCAAGGGAAAGAATACCGAAAGGGATGGGCAAGAAAAGAAATGGATTTTTGTAAATTGCCGCAGTCAGATAAAAAGCGGCTGCAAGAGGGGCTATGCCGCTGGGCGGTATTGTTTTAATTTAAGTATTAGGGCTGCCGGCTCTTCCGGCGGTTCTGAGCTTGCCTGCATAAAAAGATGACAAAGCTATAGGGACAGGAGAGAAAGGAATTCTGCTTTCTCTGCGTATTTCTGCTTTTGGCCGGAGCGGGCCCCTATCTTTTTAGGGAGAGGCAATACATGGAAGAAAAGTTACCAGCAGACTAAAAAATTTACTTTTTTTGGCAAAGCTAGTTGACAAATAAGTTAGCATGTGCTAACCTAAATATAGTTAAACAAAACTAACTGCTCGTTGGAAACAGGCAGGCTTTTAACTTGAAAAGAGGATGATGTATGATGCCTTTAACAATGGCCAAACAGGGGGAAGTCAACTGCATCAAAAAAATTGGCGGCAAAGAAGAGGTGCGGCGCTTTCTTGAAAATCTGGGATTTGTCACCGGCGGAAATGTAACAGTTATTTCCACAATTATGGGCAATGTGATTGTTAATGTCAAGGAATCCCGTGTGGCCATCAGTAAGGAAATGGCCAATAAAATTATGGTTTGACATACAGGAAAGCAATTTATTGGAAAAAGGGCGTGTTTAGGCGCGCTTTTTCTATCATAAAGTTGCCTGTCTCGAAGGGGCGCGGGCATTCGTGGCTTTTGCGCCGAAAAGAAAAGCGGGAGAGGCAAGAAAGGGGAACAGATATGCAGACTTTAAAACAGACCAAGTGCGGTTCTATGGTGAAAGTGGTGAAGCTGCACGGCGAAGGCGCCGTAAAGCGCAGAATTATGGATATGGGGATCACAAAAGGAGTGGATGTTTATGTTAGAAAGGTGGCCCCGTTGGGCGATCCAATTGAAGTGACGGTAAGGGGCTATGAGCTTTCGCTGCGGAAGGCTGATGCTGAAATGATCGAGGTGGAAGGCTAGATAAAACGCACGTTTTTGTAATAAAGTTAGTTTTGACTAATTTTCGTATGCTGTCATAGACTAAAAGAGCGGTTGAAGGAGGAAAATTGAAATGTCAATTAAAATTGCTCTGGCCGGGAACCCCAACAGCGGCAAGACCACGTTATTCAACGCGCTGACTGGTTCCAATCAGTTTGTTGGCAACTGGCCCGGTGTTACGGTGGAGAAAAAGGAAGGAAGGCTCAAAAATCACAAGGATGTGGTTTTGACAGACCTGCCTGGCATCTATTCCCTGTCTCCGTACACATTGGAAGAGGTGGTTGCGAGAAACTACCTCCTGCAGGAACACCCTGACGCGATTTTAAATATTGTTGATGGAACAAACCTGGAGCGCAATCTTTACCTGTCCACCCAGCTGATGGAATTGGGGATTCCGGTGGTGATGGCCGTCAACATGATGGACGTTGTACAGAAATCGGGAGATAAAATTGATATTGCGCAGCTCAAAAAGCAGCTTGGATGCGATGTTGTTGAAATTTCCGCCCTGAAGGGTAAGGGAATCAAGGAAGCGGCGGACAAGGTGGTCGCTTTGGCACAGGCCGGCGTATCTCCCACCCCACGGCATGAATTTGAGGAAAGTCTGGAAGAGGCTCTTCATAGCATTGAAAACCGGCTGGATGTCTCTATCCCTGTGGAACAGAGAAGGTTTTACAGCATTAAGCTTTTGGAAAGAGATCATAAGATAACGGAAACCATGAAATCCGTTCCGGATGTGGAAGATGTTATCAAGACTTTGGAGGAAGCGGAGGATGATGATTCTGAAAGTATTGTAACCAATGCCCGTTATACTTATATTTCCTCTATAATTGACAAGTGCCATAAGAGATCCAGAAAGGGAAAACTGACCGTTTCTGATAAAATTGACAGGGTTGTTACCAATCGCTGGGCGGCTCTTCCGATTTTTGCGGTGGTGATGTTCATCGTCTATTTTGTTTCTGTCAGCACTGTCGGTACATGGGCGACTGATTGGGCGAACGATGGTGTCTTTGGAGACGGATGGCATTTGTTTGGGATAGGTACCAGAGATTATGAGGCCGATGCGGAAGTCTTTACCCTGGCGGACGAAAAAGTAAACGCTTATATAGACGCGGCGGAGGCGTCCGGCATTGATGTGCAGGCCCTGAGAGAGACCTTGGAGGCAGAAGAGCCCGACGAGGGAGTGATTTCCGCCTTTGAGGAGACAGCGCGGGCGGAAAATTTGACAGCGATAGCGGAAATCCGCGATGATGAGGGGAATATCGCGGAAGAGATTCCCGTGGCTTTGGCGGATTTTCAGTCGGCTTTGGAGGTCGCGGAGCCAGATCCCGGTGATTATGGCGTTTGGGTGCCTGGTATTCCTGTGTTGGTGGAGAATGGGCTGGATGCGGTCAACTGCGCGGGTTGGCTGAAAAGCCTGATTCTGGACGGCATGATAGCCGGTGTAGGCGCGGTGCTTGGATTTGTTCCCCAGATGCTTGTCCTGTTTCTCTTTCTCGCCTTCCTGGAGGCCTGCGGCTATATGGCTCGTGTCGCCTTTATTATGGACCGTATTTTCCGTAAATTCGGGCTTTCAGGAAAATCTTTTATTCCGATGCTCATTGCAACCGGCTGCGGTGTTCCCGGTGTTATGGCTTCCAGAACCATTGAAAATGACCGCGACCGTAAAATGACCATTATGACCACCACCTTTATCCCATGCGGCGCTAAGCTTCCCATTATCGCTTTGATCGCCGGCGCTCTTTTCGGAGGCGCGTGGTGGGTTGCGCCAAGCGCTTATTTTGTGGGAATCGCCGCCGTGATCATCTCCGGCATTATGCTGAAGAAAACAAAGATATTTGCGGGAGATCCAGCCCCGTTTGTGATGGAGCTGCCGGCTTATCATTGGCCGACTGTGGGCAATGTCCTGCGCAGCATGTGGGAGCGCGGCTGGTCCTTTATGAAAAAGGCCGGAACCATCATCCTGCTGGCCACCATTTTGGTTTGGTTCACCTCTTCTTATGGTTTTGCGGATGGAAGCTTTGGACCGGTTGGGATGGAAAACAGTATTCTCGCTGTTATCGGCAACGCGATTGCCTGGATTTTCGTTCCTCTTGGATGGGGAGACTGGAAAGCGGCTGTTGGCGCGATCACCGGTTTGATTGCCAAGGAAAATGTTGTCGGCACCTTTGGCGTTCTCTATGGCGGATTCGACGAAGTTGCCGAAAACGGCTGGCAGATTTGGACCAATATGCAGGCTGCTTTCACCGCCCTTTCCGCGTACTCCTTCCTGGTGTTTAATCTTCTGTGCGCCCCCTGTTTTGCCGCGATCGGCGCCATCAAGAGAGAGATGAACAGCGCGAAATGGACGTGGTTTGCGATTGGCTATCAGTGCGTTTTCGCTTATGCGGTTTCCCTGTGTGTCTATCAAATCGGAAGTTTGATTGCCACAGGCGCGTTCGGCTTCTGGACGGTTGTTGCCATCCTGGTGGTTGCGTTCCTTGCCTACATGTTGTTCCGTCCTTACAAGGTGAGAGACAAACTGAAGGTAAGGGTTCGTGTATAACAACTTGTGGAAAAGAAAGATTCTTGTTATAATAAATTATGAGCAAAGGAGGACGCTGTATGCTGGAATTTTTTACGCAAAACCTTGCTACCATTTTGATTTCCCTTGTGCTTTTATTGATTGTCCTGCTGATTGTCCGCAAGCTGATAAAGGATAAAAAGCAGGGAAAGTCCAGCTGTGGCGGGAGCTGCGGCAGCTGCCCGGGTTCATGCTCCTGTCACAAGAAATAGGGCGGCCGTCCGTATTATGACAGTTGAAGAAAAAGAAATTCCTTTCTGGGCGTGAAAGGAAGCGGAAAATAGAAAGACAGCCTCAGGAAAATTCGGAGGCTGTCTTTTGCATTGGCCCAAAGTGCGGGTAAAGGGAGATGTCCCCGGCTGGACTGAAAAGCAGAAAAGCGGCAGCCCTGCAGTGATGGAGAAAGTGGGAAGAAAGCATCAAAGCTTTTCAATGGGAATTTTTCTATCCGGGGAGAGGATTCTGTCCCATCCTATAGAATGGAGATCCAGCCGACAGGTTCCGCAATCGGTTATCGGCGGTATTTTCTCACTGGAATTTTAAGAATGGATAGAGCATTTTCCCCATCTCCCAGGTCAAGAGGAAAGCATCAGAGGTGGCGGAAAGAGAAAATGGTAACTTTAAAGGCAGGCTGCGAAGGAAATGACAGGCTTTGCTGTCAGAGAACGGCGGACAGTGGGAAGCCCAGAGGACGAGGAAGGAAGAGGAGGAGGATATTCGCGGAGCCGCGGAAAGACTGCCCTAGTGCTTTTCAGCTTCTAAAAGAGGTGGAATTCCGCACGGTTCTATGATAGAATGTCAATAGATTTAAATATTTCAGGAGGTTCCTATGGAATTGTGCATTGCTTTGGCTCCATGCAAGGTTTGAGGAAGCTGCATGGAGGATAACTGATTCCTCAGGCTTTGCGTTTTTTGAATCAAATCAAAGGAGCAAAGTCGATAATGAAAAAAGAATATAAAGAACTGAAACCCTATCTTATGCTTTGGGGAACACAGTCGCTTTCCACTCTGGGAAGCGGAATGACCAGCTATGCTTTGGTACTGTGGCTTTATCTTCAAAGCGGATCGGCCCTGCAGACTGCACTTTTGTCTATTTGTTCTTATACTCCTTATGTTCTTATGAGTATATTTGCAGGCGCCTTGAGCGACAGGTGGAACAAAAAGCGCACCATGCTGGTTTGCGATTTTCTTGCGGCCTTAAGTACGGTCACAATTTTTGTTCTGCTTGGTAATGGATGGCTGAGAGTATGGCACCTGTACCTTATAAACGCGCTCAATGGCCTTATGAATACGGTTCAGCAGCCAGCCAGTGAGGTGGCGGCAACCCTGCTGATTCCAAAAATGTTTTATCACAAAACAAGCGGTCTGCGTTCCCTTTCCCAGTCTTTCAATTCCATTCTGACCCCAATTCTTGCTACTGCCCTCTTTTCATTTTGGGGAATTAAGCTTGTCATTATGGTGGATTTGATCACCTTTGGAATCGCTTTTCTCACTCTTTGGCTGTGGATACCGGTTCCAGAGGCTGCTGCTCTTGGTAAAGCTACGGAGCCTGTTCTCATTTCTGCCCGCAGGGGTCTGACATGGCTGAAGAAAAATTTACTGATTTTAACCCTGATTTTATTTTTGGCGTCCATCAATCTGATCGCTTCTGTTTACAATGCTGCGCTTCCAGCCATGATCTTATCCAAACCAGGCGGCGGTGAGACAGTTTTGGGAATTGTCAATACCTGTGTAGGGCTTGCCGCTTTGGGCGGCAGTCTTATTGTCACCCTGTTGCCAGCGCCTAAAAACCGGGTGCGGGTCGTATGTCTTTCTCTTTTTTTCTCCATGAGTACGGAGAATTTTATGTTGGCGTTGGGAGATAGTCCGTTGATTTGGTGCCTTGGGGCGGTTTTGGGATGGCTTATGATTCCGGTGATGAATGCAAATTTGGATGTGATTTTCCGCAGTACCATACCGCCCGATATGCAGGGACGGGTTTATTCCTGCCGGAACGCCCTGCAATTTTTTACTATTCCAGTAGGGTATTTGCTTGGAGGCCTTTTGGTAGACAGGGTTTTTGAGCCCTTTATGGCCGTACAGTCTTCAGGCAGCTTGGCCGCGCGGCTTTTTGGTGTGGGAAAAGGCTCTGGCGCGGCGGCTCTGTTTTTTGTAATAGGAATTGCGGGAGTCGTTGTGTGCCTGATTTTCACCCTGCTTCTTAAAAAGTTCCGGTGGAAGGAATAGGCAAGAGTAGCTTGAGACTTCCCGCGGAAATTCCGTCTCGTTTAGAGACATTAGAGAAAAAGATATTAAGAGGCAGCCTGCGGAACAGAATACGCGGGTTGCTTTTTGCCTGTTTGCTTTTGATAGTGCCGATATCCCTGCAAAGAAGGCAGATGGCAGGAATATTCTGAAAACGAAAAAGAATGGATGGAAAGATAGATCCCTGCAGGCACGGGAGATAAATTGAAAAAAGATTCCGGTTTTCTCCTGCTTCCGGGCAATTTTGTCAAAAATAAAAGTATTTGACCTCTGCTTCAGAGGCTGATATACTGGTAACAAGAGAGCAAAAGGAGGGGGATCCCATGCCATCTTTCCGTTGAAAAGCCGATAACTGCAGAACCCTGAGGATAACGTCTCCATCAGGGAATCAAAGGATGGGAAACAGATGATATTAGAAGAAATGTCGGATTTTTTTTCTGCCAGGGCGGAGATGTATGACAGCCATATGCTGCGGGAGGTAGAGGGCTGCCGGGAAGGGTATGCGGCCATGGCCGGCCTGGTACCGGAGAAGAGCCGCCGCCTTCTTGATCTCGGTTGTGGCACAGGATTGGAGCTTGCCCCAATTTTTGAGAAAATTCCCACACTGTCGGTGACAGGGATCGATCTTACCCAGACGATGCTGGATAAGCTGAAAGAGAAATATGAGGGCAAAAATATCCGGCTGATTTGCGGCAGCTATTTTGATGTGGAGCTCGAAGAAGCTTACTATGACTGTGCGGTATCCTTTCAGACAATGCACCATTTCTCCCATGAAAAAAAGCGCTTTTTATACAGGAAGGTTCTCCGTTCCCTCCGGCCAGGCGGTTGCTATATAGAAGCAGATTATATGGTGGAGCGTCAGGAGGAAGAGGACTATTATTTTTCTGAAAACCAGAGGCTGAGAGAGGAACAAGGCATTCCCATGGAGGCATTTTACCATTACGACACCCCCTGCACCGTTGAAAATCAAAAGAAACTATTGATGCAGTCGGGCTTTGAGCGGGTGAAACAGGATTTCCGGATAGAAAATACCACAATTCTCACAGCATGGAAGGGAAAACAGGAATAGTGTTTCACACAGGGAGGACTGAGGGCGATGCCGAAACGGCGGGGGCTACACGCTCGGGAAACATCATGCCAGCGCGCCATTCGTGAAAGGTTCTGAACCATACCTCCGAGTTTTCCCACCTGCATCTTCCGTGAAAAAGGAGGTCATTCAAAGGACTAGCGGGCGCCGTCCCCCTCCAGGGTTCGGGAAACCACTAGTTTACGAGCAGCTCTAATGAAACGGAAAAGAAAACCTCCGGCGGCCATGAAACAGGCCGTCGGAGGTTTTTCACTGGGAATGAATTTGTAAAAGAACGGAACGGATGCGGAAAGGCTGGCTTTCTTGTATTCCCCGAACAGTTACCGCCTGGTACGAACCTTATGGACGTTCCTTCAGCGGAATATAGGCTTCCCTTCCTCTGACGTTCTTATAAGCGGGCCGGATGATTTTTCCCGCGTTGATCAATTCTTCTATCCGGTGAGCGCTCCATCCGGCAATGCGCGCAATGGCGAAGATGGGGGTATAAAGCTCCAGGGGAAGATCCAGCATGCTGTAAACAAAGCCGCTGTAAAAATCAATATTGGCAGAGACGCCTTTGTAGATTTTTCTTTCCTCTGAAATGATCTGCGGGGCGAGCCTCTCTACCATGGAATACAGGTTAAATTCCTTGTTTCGTCCCTTTTCGTCCGCCAGATAGCCGACGAAACGCTTGAAGATGTTGGCCCTTGGATCGGAGAGGGAATAAACGGCATGGCCCATGCCGTAAATCAATCCAGCTTTGTCAAACGCCTCCTTATGTAGAAGCGCCTTCAGATAGGAAGCGACCTCCTCCTCATCGTTCCAGTCGTTGATATTGGCTTTCATGTCCTCAAACATCTGAACCACCTTGATGTTAGCGCCCCCATGCTTTGGACCCTTCAGGGAACCGATGGCGGCCGCTATAACGGAATAGGTATCTGAGCCGGAGGAGGAGACCACATGGGTGGTAAAGGTGGAGTTATTTCCTCCGCCGTGTTCGGCATGGAGTACCAGAGCCAAATCGAGAACCCTGGCCTCAAGTTCGGTATAGGAGCCGTCCGCGCGGAGCAGATGCAAAATATTCTCCGAGGTGGAAAGTTCCGGCTTGGGATTGTGGATAAACAGGCTGTTCCCGTCATGATAATGGCTGTAGGCCTGATAACCGTAGACTGAAAAGAGAGGGAACAGGGCAATCAGCTGCAGGCATTGCCGCAGGACGTTAGGAAGGCTGATGTCATTTGCGTTTTCATCATAGGAATACATGGTCAGCACGCTGCGGGCAAGAGTATTCATCATGTCCCTGCTGGGCGCCTTCATAATGATATCCCGGACAAAGTTGGTGGGAAGGGAACGATAGGCAGCCAATAAATCCTTGAACTCATTGAGTTCGGGAATATTAGGAAGCTTGCCGAAAAGAAGAAGGTAAACAGTTTCCTCAAAACCAAACCTCTTGTCCTTAATAAATCCATGGACAATATCCTCGATATCGACGCCCCGGTAAAAAAGCTTGCCTTCACAGGACATCTTTTCCCCGTTTACCATTTTGCTGGACTGGATTTCGGAAATTTCAGTCAGACCGGTGAGAACACCGTTACCGTTAATATCGCGAAGTCCGCGGTTCACCTGATATGTTCCATATAATTCCGGAGGAATATACCCATTCTCCTTGCATAAAGAGGACAGCTTGTAAATTTCGGGAGTTATCTCGGAAAAATTCGTAATCTCAATTGCCATATTCACACACTCCTTCTGAATCATGGTGAGCCTAAAAAATGAGGGGAAAAAGGCCACATAAAATAGGTTATTTTTATAATTTTACAATGAAATTATGAATACATTATGACCTTTTTTAAACAAAAGAATATCATTTAAGCTAAAATTGGGCAGAAAAAGGAGATTTTGATCGCTTTTTTCAGTGAGATATGGTATCATATTTTCTGGATTAAGGGCGACACTTTCTAATAAGAAGGCGCCGCTTTTTGCTTGACAAAGGACAGGAGGAATAAAGAGCATGGAAGAGATAAACCGTTGGCTTTCGTTATTCAGCGACAGCTTATATACTTACGTCCTGATCATTCTGCTTGTGGCTTGCGGCCTTTATTTCAGCTTCAGGACAAAATTTGTGCAGATACGCCTGTTCCCGGAGGCCGTCAGGGTCATCACGGAGAAGAAAAAGGGAGAAAAGGGTGTTTCTTCTTTTCAAGCGCTGATGATCTCTACCGCGTCCCGTGTCG
>JAHZIE010000030.1:20658-25994 GCA_019419895.1 Clostridiales bacterium
GGAAATATCGCGGGCGTGGCTACCGCTATCGCCGCCGGAGGGCCCGGGGCAATTTTTTGGATGTGGCTGCTGGCGGTTATCGGAAGCGCGTCGGCTTTTATTGAGAGCACGCTTGCCCAGATTTATAAAAAGAAAGACGGGGAGCAGTTTCGCGGCGGGCCTGCCTATTATATCCAGCAGGGACTGGGGAGCAGAAAATGGGGTATTGTTTTTTCCATCCTTTTGATTTGCTGCTTTGCTTACGGCTTCAACGCCCTTCAGTCCTTCAATGTGAGCTCTGCCGTGGAATATTATTCCGGCGGCAACGAGACGTTGAAAAAATATATCCCCCTTATGGTGGGCGCCTTTCTTGCCATATTGACGGCGCTGGTGATCTTTGGCGGCGTTCACCGTATCAGTGCCATTACCTCCTTTTTGGTGCCGGTGATGGCGGTGGTTTATATCGGCCTGGGATTGTTTATCACCTTCAAGAATGCCAGCGTTCTTCCGGCTGTCTTTTCCTCAATTTTTGAGGAGGCATTTGATTTTAAAGCAATTTCCGGCGGATTTATGGGGTCCTGCGTCATGCTCGGCATCAAGCGGGGGTTATTTTCCAATGAGGCAGGAATGGGATCGGCGCCCAATGCCGCGGCGACAGCCGACGTTTCCCATCCGGTCAAGCAAGGATTAGTACAGATGCTTTCTGTTTTTATTGATACAATTTTAATTTGCAGCACCACGGCGATGATGCTTCTGGTGAGCGGCGTCGGAGATGGGCTGGACGGCATGCCCTTTGTCCAGCAGGCCATCAGTTCCCAGGTAGGAAGCTGGGGAATCCATTTTATTACGGTTTCTATTTTCCTCTTCGCCTTTAGTTCCCTTGTGGGCAACTATTATTATACGGAATCCAACCTAAAGTTCATCAAGGACAACAGTAAGGTTTTGTTTATTTTCCGTCTGACCGTCATTGCCATGATTTTTGTGGGGGCCCAAATGCCCTTTGACACCGTCTGGACACTGGCCGATATTTTGATGGGACTGATGGCGGTTGTCAATCTGGTGGCGATTTTTCTTCTTGGAAGAATTGCGGTGCGCGCCCTTAAAGATTATATGGAACAAAAACGCCAGGGAAAGGATCCGGTATTCAAGGCCAAGAATATTGGCCTTGAGAATACAGAGCTTTGGAAGTAAGAAGGGGTTCCCTATTGCCCCAATGGAAAAAGCAAGGCTGAGTTGTATGTCGGCGGTGGAAAATCCGGGGATAAAGAAACGTACAGAAAATATTTTCGGGTATCAGGAAGGCAGTGGCAGAGGAATGAAATGACGCTGTTTTCCTTTGAGGGGGGATGTCATTGCGTTGGATGCAGGGCATCTGCTTAGAAATAAAGAATGATGCAAAAGGCGGCGCCGGTATATATCGGCGCCGCCTTTATCGCTGCTTTCAACAGTTACAGAGCTTTGGCAAATAAAATATTCATGCTGCATGAGAGGCGTTCGTCAGACCGCGTCAAGAAAGAAGTTTTAGACAAGCGGGAAGCAGGCTATCAATCCGGTTTCTTACAATGAGGAGTCAAAAAATCCGGAAGGCCGCCTATCTGCTGTTTATTTGGCCTGTAAGTCAAGGACGGTGACATAATGCAATATATGAAATGATTCTGGCAATGTTTCCATATAGCGCAGATGTTCTTCTTCCCAAGCGGCTATTTCCTCTGGTGATAACGAAGATGCGCCAATGCCGCGGCAAGCTTTCATTCGGCCGTGCCAGGTTTCACGGGTAAAAGGTACCTCTACATCATATGTAATGCTGTTGGCGACCTCAAACATGTTTCCGAGCCAGTTTGGCTCTTGAAGCTGATACCGTTTCATTCTGCCCCCTGTCCAAGATGGATTATATTTCAGAACCATATCCTCACTTGTCTTTGCAATTTCATCTTCAAAGGGCAGCCAAGCCATAAATAATATTACGAAATGTCCATGATCTTTCAGGACCTTGTGTATTTTAGGAAGAGCAATCTTTTTATCAAAGTACATAAAACACTGGCAGGCGGTTACAACATCAAATGTCTTCTCTGGAAAGTCAATAGTCTCGGCGGAGGCAACGATATAGTCGATATCGAATCCCGCGGATTTTGATAATTCTATCGCCTGCTTAATCTGATTTTCTGAAATATCAGCACCAACAAATTTTGCGCCGAATCGATACATATTCCGAGGAAGAACCCCTGTGCCGGTTCCCAGGTCAAGGACAGACTGCCCTTTTATACACAAACCTAAATCAACCAATTTCTGATAAAATACATCGGGATAAATATCCCGATATTTGGCATAGTCTTTTGAAATAAGTCCCCAGTCAAATTCTTTCCCATTATCAATATGATTTAATTTCTGCATCTTTGACACCTCTCTTTCTCACAAGAAATCAATATCATTCTATAATTTTCTGCTTGCCGCGTCAAGGTTTGTGAAAAAGCCGGTAAAGCTGATAAAGATATTGTTCCCTTCCCGCGTCAGTGCACAAACAAGCTGCCCGCCCAGAAAAAGGAGACGCATCATTTCGGCGAGAATGATTGAAAGACGGAAAAAGGGGTGAAAATCAGATTTTATTTCATATGGACATCCATTTGGGGAAAAGGAATCTCGATCCCGTTTTCGTCAAAGGCAAGTTTTACCTTTTCCATCAGTTCATATTTTAAGGGCAGGTAATTGGGAGATTCACACCAGACAAAAACGGCAATGGAAATGGAACTGTCATTATGGGAGGTGACGCCGATAATGGGGGCGGGGTCCTGAAGGGCCATGGGAGATTTGGCAATTACATTGGACAGCACTTGCTTGGCTTTGGCTAAATCACAGGAGTAGCCCACGGAAAAGGTGAGATCCAGGCGGCGATGGGTTTGGGCGGTATAATTGACAATTTCCGAAGCGGTCACCGTGGAATTGGGAAGGAGAATCGCTTTATTGTCCACAGTGGCAAGGGTGGTATACATGGTGTCAATTTTTTTTACAGTGCCGGTCATACCGTCAATCTCAAGGAAGTCTCCTGTTTTAAAGGGCTTTGTGAGAAGAATGATAATTCCGCTGGCAAAGTTGGAAAGGCTGTCCTTTAGAGCAAGGCCTATGGTAAGTCCCGCGGCGCCCAGGGCGGCGATAATTGAGGCGACATTGACGCCCAGGGCGCTTGCGGTTGAGATCAGGACAATACCCCGCAGAGAAAACTTGCACAAGGATTGCACAAAGGAACAAACGCTTGGATCTACATTTGCCCGATCCATTGCTTTGGCCACCAGCTTTGTCAAAAATTTGGCCAGCCACCACCCGATGACGAGAATGAGGGCTGATTTAAGCAGGACGGGAAAAAAGCCCTCTGCCCACTTCAGAAAGTTTTGCCAGACAGCCTCATATTTTGAGGGAGAGGCGGTTAAAGGATGGAAAAAGGGGATTGGTGACATAGATCATCAGACCTTTCTATCAAAAAAATAAAAATTTAAAAAAAATTGCGCAATTTTGTCGTAATATGGAAAAACGACTTGTTTTATTATTTGAAAACCAGCTAAATTATTTTATTAAACTATTATACTTAAAAAAGGATCGTTGGGATGCTGGAATTGGAATTATAATATTATTTATCGGAAAGGAAAAATAATGAGAAGGCTTCAAAAATGCTTTTTGCCCTTTCTTTTTGCTTTTCTGCTGTTTTTCGGAATAGCTTGTCCGGTGCGGGCTGAGGAGTCCGCTGGTTTTCGGCTGATTGCCCGGGAGAAAAAGGCGGGAACAGAAATTACCGTTTATTATGATGACGAGAGTCCCGCGCCCGGCGCCTTCACCATGACTCTTTTTTATGAGGGAACGGCTGAGAATATCAGAAGCTTCCATTCCTCCCTGGCAAAACGCTTTTTGTCCTATGAATTATCAGAGGACAAGCTTATCCTGCTTTTCTGCGACGTTACAGGAGAGCTGGATTTGAAGGATGGAGAGATAGGCGCCTTATTTCTGGACGTGCCGCCGGAAGAGCTGAAAGAGAGGCTGTCGGTTCATTTTGACGGCGTTTGTGATAGGAATGGCAGAGAACTGCCGGCGGTTTATTCAGTGGAATACCCTGCGGAAAACGGGACGTCCTCTTCCTTGAGGGACAAAGGGGAAACGCAGGATTCCTCTTTGGACGGATCGGAGGGGGAAAAGCCGGGAGAGGGAAGCAAAAGCCCTTGGGGGATTTTTCAGGTGAAGAAAAATCAATTTTTGATTTTTTGCCTGGCAATAGCCCTATTCTTTCTGTTGTGGTATCTTTTCAAAAGAAAAAAGAAGAAAGAACTGCCCGACGCGCAGAAAAAGGACAGCGGTCCTCCTTCTAAGGGCTGCGGATAGAATTAGAACGATTGTTGATTGAGGCTGGAGGTAAAAAAGTGGGAAAAAGAAATTTTGATTTTCGGGAATTTTTGGTTTCGCTGAGTTCGGTGCCGGTAAAGCTGAAAAATAAAGAGCTGGCTGAAATTCTTGAGGTAAGCGACGGCGTTATTTCCAAAATACGTCATGGAAAGATTAACAGCCTTCCGGTGACGCTGCGGCCAACCGCGAAGGCGGAGGGCTTTGCCAAAGCGGTGATGGAAAAATTTCCTTCCTCCGCTTCGACTCTGGAAACATTCTTCATCTATGCCAGGCATTTGGGGGAGGTTTATCATCTCACGCCCCGCCTGCAGCAGAAAATCAGGCTGATTGAAGAGGCGGAGTCCTCAGCGGAGGAGGAAGCGCAGAGGGCGGATCGGTATTGTGGCAGGGAAATTCCGGATTTCTTATCCAGCGCTTACAGCGAAGCTTACGGCAATTCCTCCGGCGGCACGGCGGAAAGCCGTCCGGTGCTTCACCTTCATGGAACTAAAGAATCGGAAAAGCCTTCCTGCGAAACTGTTTTGAAAAATATCGAGCAGGGAAAATATGATAGAAATAAACTCAGGAGAATATTCGAGCTCACCGGTCAGGAACTGTTTCAAAACAGTCAGTTCGGCACGGTGCTCCATGAGGATTTGGATTCTTTATTTTACGGCATGATTTTTAAGGAAAAGACAAAAACGAAGCTTGACTGTTCCCGCAGAAGGGAAACCTTTTCCGTTCGTCCCCTGAAGGGAGGCACAATGGAAATTACCCGTTCTGTCTATATTTTGGAACAGCTCATCCTCCAGCCCGGGGAAAGCTATGAGTATGTTTTTCAGGAAAGGCTGCCCGGGGAAGGGTTTCTTCTGGCAAAAGACACCTTAAAGGAGATATTGGAGGATTTTTCCTGTTCCATTGACAATGCTCCGGTGGAAAGTTACATTGCCCTCCATGAGGACATCCACTGCGGGGATATCTACGATCTTTTTTTG
>JAHZIE010000030.1:26004-32693 GCA_019419895.1 Clostridiales bacterium
GAGGAAGAGGACTTTTCCTATGATTCCCTGGAACTTCCTGTGACCATTTATTCAGATAAGCATAGCAATATCCATCGAATTGAGGTACAATATAAATATCATTCGGTTGTTCCCGCGTCGATCCCTTATGCGGAGGGTTTCCGCCTGCCCTTGAGCTGCCGTTTTTTAGAGCATGAGTTTGAGATTTCAAAGGAATGCAGGGATAAGTGGGGAATGCAGCTCCATATGTTTGCGCCCTTTTATTTTCGGGCGACTGTCAAATCCAAAAGCCCGGTGCAGCAGAAAAGGATCTATGTCAATCATTCCGACGCGTCGGGAGGAAGAGTGACCTTTTATGATTGGGCGCTTCCGGGCTGTGGATACAGCTTGTATTTTTACCCGCTGGAAGAAAGTGCCCGGGAGGATGCGGACTGGACACTGGCCGGAAGTCTGTAGAGAGTAAGGAGTGTTTGACGTGGCCGTCAGTCAAATTGTTGAAATACAGTGTGTTTTTTTTGACAGGGAGGATTCCCTCGACAAAGTGTTCTGCCGCACTGTGAAAAACGCGGAAGAGGGAAAAGAAAGCCTTGCGGTGGAACAGTCCGGAGTTGATGGCGGCCCGTACAGGATATTTTATCAATATGATTTCAGAGAAGGAAAAAAGCCCTTGTGGAGAAAAAAGGCCGGAAAACTGCTGGTGGAGAGGGAAAAGCTCCGCAGGGACGGCTCTTTTCTGATCGTCCGTTTTAACCAGATGGGAAAGGTGGTAAAAGCGGAAGAATACTCGGCCCAAAGGGAATGGCGGGGAACTGTCTATTACAGCGGGAAAAACCGTTTTGACAAGGCGGTGCCTGTTGCCGAAATCCATCCCGCCGCTCAGCCGGGAACGCTGTGCGTCCGATTTTTTCAGGAGATGGATGGGGTTGGGCTGCCCGGAACGGGAGCCTTTGAGGTGCGGCTTGACCGCAATCTTGACGGGGATTCCGTTGAATTGTTGGAATATTTAAAACGTAACGGGGAAGCCTTTTTCCTTTGCGCGGCAACTTCCGGCGGAAACCGCTGTTTTGTCAGGCGTGAGGATAAGGAAAGAATTGACGCCTGCGCCCAAGAATTCAGGGACAACCAGGCAAATCTCAGCCGGCCCTTGTTCTCCGGAGATGAGTTGGACAGGGAAAAGGATATTGCGGAGAAAAGTCCGCGGTTCCTGCCCCAGTATGACTGGATGGAGGAGCCCTCCGGGCCGGAAGTCCAGGCGCGGAATTCCCAGGAGATTCCCTGCGGTATTTTCTATGATGAGGCAAAAAAAATATTGAATATAGGAGAGCTTGAGGGAGAACAGCTCAACGGATTTGGCATACAGTATGAGATTGCCGGCTCCCGCGTGGAAATTGGGCGCTGGGAGAAGGAAAAGCTTTCCGGAGAAAAGGGAAAATCCTCCCACGGGGATGGAATTGAGAACCGCGGTTTTATTCCGGAAAATATGAGGATCCGAATCGATGGCTCAGAAGGCAGTGTGCTGCTGGGACAATGGGAGTGCGGCGCTTTTGCGGGAATAGAAATTTCCCAGTCTGGCGATGGAGCGTACCGTGTGCTGAAATATCCGGAAAAGGAAGCCGGGGATCAGAAAGAGGTTTCCATTCTTCAGAAAGACGGCGCTTTACGCTACAGCGGCGGGTGGAAAGAAAATAGGCCGGAGGGAATCGGCGTCGGGCGGGAAAAAGACGGCTGGTATCTCGGCCAGTGGAAGAATGGAAGTCCCAGTGGAACCGGTGTCTTTCTTGAGAAGGAGTCCAGCTGTATTGCTGTGGCGAAGTGGCAGGGGGAAATTCCAAAGGACTCTGTGGCGGTTTTTGACAGGGAAGGTCAACTCCTCTATTCCGGACAGCTGCAAGAAGGTCAGAGATCTGGAACCGGGGTAGGGAGAAATCCCGATACTGGGGAAATTTTTGTAGGGCGTTGGTCCCATGGGATAATGGAGGGGATGGGTTCCGCTTTTTCCGGCGATGGAGCTCTTCTTTATTTTGGCGAGTGGAAAGAGAATCTCCGCTGCGGTTATGGTTGTTCCTACAACACCCGCGGGGAGAAAGAATATGAGGGAATGTGGAGAGACGGACGGTACCATGGGCGCGGCTGCTTATGGCTTCCGGAGGGCGGCAGGCTGGAGGGCGATTTTGCCAATGGAAAGCTGAATGGTTATGGTTGCCGCAGAGGGAAGGACGGAGAAAAGAGTTTTGAGGGCCAATGGAGAAACGGCAGCCCTTCCGGGCATGGTCGTTCTTATCTTCCCCAGGGCGGATGGATTGAAGGGGAATTTTCCGCTGGGGAGTTGGTTGGGATTGGAAATTGTTATGACGGGGAGGGAGCTCTCCTCTATCATGGAGAGTTTTCCGACAGTCGATATCATGGACAGGGAACCCTCTATCAGAAAAGAAAAAAGCGTTATGAAGGCGGATTTGCGGCCGGGCTTTTCCACGGTGTCGGCGCCAGTTATAATTCCGCCGGGCTTTTGGAATATTTCGGAGAATTTGAGAATGGACAAAAAAATGGCTGTGGTGTTCTTTTCGAAGGCGGGGAAGCGCGCTTGATCGGCGTTTTTTATCAAGGCAGGCCAAAGGGTCGTGTGGATGAATTCCGGAAAGGACGTTGTTACGCTTCATGGCTGGCATATGAACAAAAGCCTGCCTGGGGGCTGTTGTATGGGGAGGACGGAGTTCCCTTTTATTTTGGAGAAACAGAGCATGGATTGCCGGAGGGCAGAGGCTGTATCCTTGGCGGCTTCTGTGAAGAGCTGGAGCAGGGAATATTTCAGGAGGGAAGGCTGATTTGCCCGGGCTGTGTCCAATTGGAGGTTTTGGAAGGGCTTCCCCGGCCGATAAGCCTGGAAAACACCATATATACAGCTTACCTGGATAAAACTAATTACCGGGTGGGAATCCAATGGGGAAAGGGTTCTTACTCCGGACAGGTGAATCAAAAGGGAGAACCGGAAGGCAGGGGAAATCTCCTCTACGATGGATACCGCTATCAAGGGGAATTTTACCGGGGAGAGCCCTGCGGTGAGGGAAGCCTCCGGGAAGACGGCGGCGTAAGCCTTTCGGGGCTGTTTCATGGGAAATCCGGGAAAGAAATAGAGGTTTGTTTCAATCAAGAAGATTCTTCTGTTTTTCAGGAAGAGAAAGAAGCTGAGGGACAATCGCCGGAGCGGGACGTCGTTTTGAAAGAGAAAAATCCTGTTTTACCCTTTGGCGGAAAGAAAAGATCAACGGAAGATATTCTGCGCAGTGCAAGAATGACTGTCAGCAAAAGCAGACGGATTAGAAGAATTTCCCATAAAAAAGAGAATGTACAGAAAAAAGATGCGGGCGGCAAGGGAAACTTCTGAACGGATTTAAAGAAAAATCCCACAGGAATTTTGAAAATTACCTGTGGGATTTTTGTTTGCCTAGGAAAATTGTCCCTTTCTGTTGTAAACGTCGGAATCAGTGTCATTTTCTAACGGATAGGACGAAGGGAGAGTAGTAAAAAATCAATATTTGAAATAAAAATTATCTTGTGTGTTTTTCCGGCGAGACGTGCCGGTATGGCCTTGACGGGATAGCCCCGGATTATTCTGTCTTTTTGGAAAAATGGGGTTCTTCCTGTTTTTTCGCCTTATCCTTATTTTTGTGAAAAACTTCCTGCAGGCCGCAGACAACAAGCACGCCTCCGAACAGCTTCCGAAGAAGATTGGGCTCTATGACGCCGGCCAGCCATGATCCAAGCACGGCTCCTCCCACTCCCAAAGCGGCCGCGGGGAGCCAGGCTTTCCATTCTATCATATGGCTTTTAGAATGAAGGATAACAGCGACGATGGCGCAGGGAACAAAAAATACCAGATTGATTCCCTGCGCTTGAGCTTGTTCCATATGGAGGAAAATAGTGAGGTAAAGAATGAGCACACTCCCTCCGCCCAGTCCAAGAGAACCCAGGATTCCAGAAGCAATACCAGCGAGAGCCGGGCCAATCCAGCTGGCAATATCCCCGCTCATAGTCCAAACAGGCGGATGGCCGCCCAGAGCATGAAAATTCCAAAGACGCGGCGGAGAAGATGGGAAGGAATGCGCGGCAAAAGCCAGGCGCCTATGATTGCCCCAAGGATGCCTCCGGGAAGATAGGGAAGGGAGTCTCCAAGGGAAAATCGGGAGGATTGAAGATAGAAAAAGGCGCTGACCAGGCTGATTGGTAAAATAATAGCCACCGAGGTGGCATGACTTTTTTTAGTTTCCAGCTGTCCCTTTCTCAGCATGGGAACAAGAACCATGCCGCCGGCCGCTCCTAGAAGCCCATTGACAATTCCGGCAAGAGCGCCGCCGGCCGCCGCCCATTTTTTCTTCATAAGAAAGTTCCCTCTTTTCCGAGAAATTTATCTGATGCTTAGTTTTCCCTGCGATGGCCGGAATATACAAATTTGAGAAAGAGCTTCCTATGGGGATTTCCATTTTTGCGGTTTTCGCGGATGCAGGAATTACCGGAAAGGGTAGGAAACAGCAGCCATAGCCGCGTTATTCAAATGGATGACTGCTTTGTCGATTAGATCATTTTATAGTAGCGTCTGTACCGGTCAAGGTTTTTCCAGCCGTTCTCTGGTTCTGCCGTTATTTCGAGAAAGAGGGTTGAAAATCAGATTTTACAGACAAGATAGTTCTGACGCCGCATCCGCCTCTCAGAAAACGCAGGCGCGGTTTTCCGGCAAGTGGATGGGAACGGTTGGTGTCAGTCCGATATTAAACATATCTTGGAATTCTTCTCTTTTGGCATCCATGGAATCTGCGGGGCTTCAGCGGAAAATAAAAAAGGAAGCCAGGCTGCGCCCGCTTCCTTTTTCTCGTGCAAAAAATAAATCCCGCCCGACCGTATCGTACTTTTAATAACCTGCTACCACAAAAGCAGGTGGGTGCCCTCCGAATGGGTTCGCGCTCCCTTCCTCCGGCCCAAAGCCGGGAGGTCTGCAATCCGCCGTCCGAGCGGGGCTCCCGATAAGATAAATGTAGGGTTAAAAAAGAACAGTCCGCGTATCAGGCAGGATACAATGACCACGGGTTTATTCTTCCTCAGAATCGTCCTCGTTATACAGTTCTTCAAAATGCTGTTCAAAAATTGCAGCCAAGCTATCCAGCATGTCCTCGTCTTCTACCTCGGCCAGTTCCATTTCGCCGTCAATTTCTTCTTCTTTCAGGATATAGTAACCGCCGTCCTCATCGTTTTCAGTTTCGAAGGTGGGAAGTAAGGCGAAGAAATGTCCATCATCTGTATCAATTTCATCCAGGATTTCAAATTCCAGTTCGTTGCCGTCTTCATCAGTTAAGGTGATCAAATCCGCCGAAAAATCATCTGCCATTTCTATCATCTCCTATTTTATAATATCTTAAAAAATTAAGATATATCAATTGTACCCTCAGCAATTGCGCAAGTCAATATAGTTTTATATAAATTAAAAGAAAAGTCATAGACCTTCCTCTTTTCGGCGGACATCAACATAAACCGTCATGAAAACATTTCGATTCAAACAAAATCCAAAGCTATCCCAACGGATTAAACATATTAACTAAAAATTTTAAAAAAATTTCGAATTTCTATTGACATATATCAAAATGGTGGTATAATGAAATTGAAATTAAGAGAGATGAATTGAAAAGAAGAATTTCTCTTAAGAAAAGGAGGTCGATTCCAATGGGTTGTACAGATGAATCACAGCAGATTTCCTCCAAGCTCCAATTGGAGGAGGCCCACAGAAATTTGTGTTAAGGATTCCAATAATTGTTTGGAGCAATGATAAAGTGGTTTTCGCTTTGGAAAATTGGGCCGCGGAGCTGTGATGACGAGACAAGTGAATAGGTGAATTTTATAAAATTACGGCGATGGGCGTGGCGGTTTCTCGTTCTGTATCATAATATGGAATGAACAGAAAAAGAACAGCTGAATATGCCAACGATTGAGGTGAGTCCTAAATTTTCGTTTAAATAATTTTAAATTTTGAAAGAATTTGGGTGAGTCCAATGCCGAGGTAATGAAAGAGCAGTTGGATGAGTTTTATAAGAAAGGATGAATCGAGTTCACTTAATATCACTATGATTCATTGAATAAATACAATGTAATTGGACGATTTTAAGGTGAAAGGCGTGAGTCCAAAGTATCATTCAATCTTTTTAGACGGCATATTTGCAGATGAAAGGTTGAGTCCCATGCAGTAAAATCATAGTTCCTTTTCCGGATGGAGGAAACTAAAATTTTTGAACACATCAATTATATCATATTTTAATTTGAGCAGTTGTTGTCTTTGAATCCGGGAACACCCGTTGATAGCATAGATAGTCAAATGTGAAAATATTATTCAGGTGAGAGAAATTGGTGAGTGAGATGTTTTAGGTAAGGAAAATTTTGAGCGAAAGGGTGAGTCCAAAGGAAAGTCTCGGTGAATAGATGAAAGTCTGTTCAGTCCATATTTGCTTATTTGAGACGCCATGGTTGGGCTGGTTCTTTTAGAAAAGATAAATCGGCGGATTGGCAGAAGATAGCAAATAGGATTTTCTTAAAAAATATGGAAATAGTTCGTTAGCCTCTTATGTGGAGTGTGATTCACATAAGAGGCTTTTTGTTGTAAAAGACAACCACAGGCAGAGCCAGTGGAGAAAAAGGCAAGTAATATACCGAGAGATTAAAGCGGACATAGG
>JAHZIE010000031.1:0-8208 GCA_019419895.1 Clostridiales bacterium
ATACACAGCTTTGATCCGCAGGCCGTTGTTTTGGGAGGAAAAATGATGGAGCGGCGGGAAATTGTGGAGAAAATCAGAGAACAGCTTCCGCGCAGGCTGATGGCAAGTTACCGGCAGGTGGAGGTTATTCCAGCCGCTTTAGGAAATAAAGCGGGACTTTATGGCGCCATGTATCTAGCGAAAGCTGAGATAAAATGCCGGAAGGCATCAATATAAAAAGGGAGTGTGTTTATGAATAAAAAAGAGCTGAAGCTGACGATCTGCGCCCAAAAAGAGACCGATCTGGCCCGGTGCCTGAGAGAAAACGGATATGAATTTTTTAATGAAACTTCTGTTGAAAAGGCAATTTTGACAGCGGAGGAGGGCAGCGGCGTCGCCATATTGGCGGATACCTATCCCGTTCCCAGCATTGTGGTTCCCGGGGAGCTTCTTGAGAAAGCCAGGAAGAAAAATCTCAGGCTGTATGTAGAATTTCCAAAGGAAATTGGAAACGATTCCTTTGGGGAACCCCAGCCGGCGGAATATGAAAGGGTGGTTTGCAACAGCGGATTTTTTGGGGAAAATCTTCCTCAGGATACAATTTTGATGATCAATGGATGTTATTATCTGGACGCAGGGAAAAGGGAAGCCCTTCTCAGCCTTGCGAAGGTGGCCGGATATGACAGGATTGTTTTCGGAATGCCGGAGAAACATGTTCCAATTCTGTTCTTTTATGATGAAAATGTCATGGTTTCCACGACGGCTCTGTCCAATTTCATTACGGCCCGTCATGCGCCTGTTCGGGAAATTGGCGGTATGTGGAAGTCGCTTTTGCTGTGGCTGACCGGATACGTGCTTCATCTAACATGGGAGCCCACGGTAGGCGTGGCTTATTCAAAAGAGGAAAAGCTGCCGGAAAATTACCTGGAACATGCGATTGAAAGGAATACGGCGTGGTTCCAGGATTACGCGCTTTACGCCCATACCCCGTTGATTGGCGTTTTTGAAGGCTTTGAGTCGGGGATCAATTATAAGGGGAGGCAGGCCATTCGTAACTGCGTGCGCGCCGACTGCATCAGTGAGACAGCCATGGTGATGGCGCTGTCCAGCAGGCGCTCAAACAATATTGAGGAACGGCGTACGGCAAAGAGGCTTGCGGACTATGTATTTTCGGACTCCTTTTTTAACAATGATCCGAAAAAGGATATTTATGGCCTGATAGACTGGTTCACAGGCAATAAGACCTATTACGGGGATGACAACGCGCGTATTTTGCTTGCGGGAATGGTGACAGCTAATGAACTGGGGGATATGTCCTGGAATGATAGAATTCTGAAATGCGCCCTTGCCAATCTGCGCACCTCCGCGCAGACCGGATTCCGCGAAGGATCTATTTTCGAAAAAGATTTTTCCAATGGAAAAACCTGGAGGGATTTTTATAACGATAAGGAATATACGTCTTACGCGCCCCATTATCAATGCTATATCTGGGTGGTATATTTATGGATGTATGCCCTGACGGATTATCGGGAATTTTTTGATAAGGCAAAAAACGCTATCCGGATGCGTATGCAGACCTATCCCGATGGATGGCAATGGACCAACAGCCTTACAGCGGAAATTTCACGAATGCTGCTGCCCTTGTCCCTTTTGGTCAGGCTGGAAAATAACGGGGAAAACAGGGAATGGCTGCGCCGGATTGTGGATGATATCCTTGCGCAGATGCAGGACTGCGGCGCGGTGCAGGATATGTTCGGGGCGCTGGAAATGGGGACTTATCCGCCACCGCAATCCAACGAAAGCTATGGTACTTCAGAAGCGTCCCTCATCCAGGAAAATGGAAATCCGGCCACGGATCTGCTTTACAGCACAAATTGGACCTTTATCGGATTGTATGAGGCGAGTATTACCCTGAAAGATCAAAGGCTCAGGGAAACTGTACAGAAAATGGCGGAATTCTTTTGCAGAATACAGGTCCGTTCCAAGAAACATCCTTATTTGGACGGCGCTTGGATGAGAAGCTTTGATTTCCGCAAATGGGAATACTGGGGCAGCTCCGCCGATATTGGATGGGGCGCTTGGAGTGTGGAATCGGGATGGACCAACAGCTGGATTGTTTCGACAATGATGCTGATGGAACGGGATAAAAGCATGTTTGATTTGTCCATGAGGAACGATTTCATCAAAATTGCTCCCGCGGCAGTTAAGGAAATGCTTGCTTAGCTTTACCAAGCCTGTTTTTTTCAGAGAGACGCGGCCTAACCTTCTGTAACCATATCATTATGTCACGATTGAAATAGGTTAGCTTTATTTTTCGGCCTTTTTGGAAAGGCAAAAAATTTGGAAGGAACAGGGGTTCCTAAGACTGTAATAAAAGAAAAGGCTGATTGGCTGGTAAAGACTGCATTTTTTGCATGACAAAAAAATAAAGAAATGAAAAAAGAAAAGGTCTGGCTTTTGAAAAAAACCAGACCTTTGATTATTTCTCAGCCATGAGAATCGGGTAAGGGAGATGCCGTTCACAATTAAATCATCAGGAAGCGGCTCATGAATCATACGGCGAAGGATACCACGGAAAAATGCCACGGGAAGGCCTGCGGAGGCTATAACTGGCAGGAAAGACAGAAAACTCTAAAACTCTACTCCTGCCACGCGGCCCGCCTGCGCAGGGTATAAACCTGATCGGTGTCATGCCGAAACATATAGACGCTCTGCATTAAGCCCACCCCCAGATAAAGGCAGGCGGTGGAAGAACCTCCGGCACTGAAGAAGGGAAGGGTAATCCCAACGACGGGCAGAAGATACAGGCACATTCCCACATTGCCGATGGTCTGGAAGGCGATTAATCCAAAAAATCCGTAGCACATATAACTTCCCATGGGATCGGCGGCACTGCGGGCTATCATAATCAGCCGGATCAGGACGGCAAGCATAAGCAGAAGAATCAGCACGCAGCCTACAAATCCAAGTTCTTCCCCAGCCACGGAGAAAATAAAGTCGTTGTGATCCTCAGGGACAATACCGCTTGCAACACGGGGACCCTGAAATAATCCACGGCCTGTGACCATGCCGGAACCAATAGAAATTTCTCCCTGCCCTTGCTGAAAGCCGTATCCAAGAGGATCAATGGTGTGATCCAAAAGAATTTCAAATCGCTTTTTCTGATCCGTATTTAGGACATATTTCCAAGCAAGGGGAACAGCGATCAGAATAGCGCCGAAGGTTGCGGCAAAATAACGAAGCTGAACTCCGGCACCAAAACACATAGCGAGGAAAATGAAGAAAAACACTAAAGCCGCCCCGTCGTCTCCCTGTAAATGAATAATGCCGACGGGAATAGCCATATGGACCGCTAATAGGCAGATATGGAGAAAGGACTTGAGTTTCCCATGTTCCCTCAAGACATCCAAGTGCTTCGCAAAGGTGACGATAAAACCAATTTTTACCAGCTCGCTAGGTTGAAACGAGATGCCGCCTGGCAGCATAATCCACGCTTTATCGTCCGCTCCGCTGACTCTGATGCCGAAAACAGAAGTAGCCGCCATAAATCCCAGACATAAAACGACGATGACAGGCCATAAGGCGGCAATTTTTTTATAATTAATTTTTGAAATGACAATTGCGGCAATATAGCCGAGAAATACCGCGATGATCTGAGTGCGGAACGCGCTGGAAGAGGGAGCGGTTCTAGTGGCGCTATATACCAAAAGAGCGCCGTAGGTGGAGATCAGCAGAAAGACAAGCCATAAAAACTTGTCCGTTTCTTTTATATATTGGACAATCGCCCTGGAGATTTTTTTCAAAAAATAATCACCTCAAAACTGCCGTGCGGCTTAGGAATCCCCGTTTTCAAATAATCCATTCGGCGCCACGGCATTACTCCGATTCTAAATTTATTTTCACAAAGATCTGAAATTATAAAAGACTATAATTTTACCAATCCATCAAAGGAATTTATCTTATTATAACTTTTTTGTACGGACAGTTCAAGTAAAATACTTTGAACATATTGTGACAATATGATATAATACAAAAAGAATTCTTGACGAGGGGAATGACATTTATGCTTAGTGATATCGAAATTGCGCAGCAGACACCACTGAAGCCTATTGCTGAGATCGCCCGGCAGCTGGGCATCATGGACAGTGAACTTGAACCCTACGGACGTTATAAGGCGAAACTGAATGAGGAGCTGTTTGAAAGAGCCAAGACATATGCCGATGGAAAACTGATTCTGGTCACAGCTATCAATCCAACTCCGGCCGGAGAGGGGAAAACCACCACCACGGTCGGTCTGGGACAGGCGATGGCAAAAATAGGGAAAAACGCGGTAATTGCTCTGCGCGAGCCCTCTCTCGGTCCTGTGTTTGGAGTAAAGGGAGGAGCGGCAGGAGGCGGTTATTCCCAGGTTTTGCCTATGGAGGACATTAATCTTCATTTTACCGGGGATATGCATGCGATTACTTCGGCGAATAATCTGCTGTGCGCCCTTTTGGATAACCATATGCAGCAGGGGAACGCGTTGGGTATTGATCCTCGCCGCATTCTTATTAAACGGTGCCTGGATATGAACGACAGGGCTTTGCGGAATGTGGTAATCGGTTTGGGAGGAAAAATCAATGGAGTGCCCAGGGAGGATGGATTTATTATTACGGTGGCCAGCGAAGTCATGGCGATTCTGTGTTTGGCCAAGGATTTAAAGGATCTCAGGCTCCGGCTTGGAAAAATCCTGGTGGCTTATACTTATGAAGGAACCCCTGTCTACGCAAAGGATTTAAAGGCCGACGGCGCCATGACGGCGTTGCTCAAAGAAGCAATCCAGCCCAACCTGGTACAGACCATTGAAGGAACGCCGGCAATTATGCATGGCGGTCCGTTTGCCAATATAGCCCACGGCTGTAATTCCGTCAGAGCAACCTCTCTGGCCTTGAAGCTGGCTGATTACTGCATTACAGAGGCCGGTTTTGGCTCAGATTTGGGGGCAGAGAAATTTTTTGACATCAAATGCCGTATGGCGGGACTGAAACCTTCTGCGGTTGTTCTGGTGGCAACAGTCCGCGCGCTGAAATATAATGGCGGGCTTCCGAAAGAACAGTGCAAGGAAGAAAATCTGGAGGCCCTGGAGAAGGGAATATGCAATCTGGGGGCCCATATTGCCAATATGAAGAAATATGGGATTCCTGTCGTGGTTGCCATTAACCGCTTTGACGCGGACAGTCAGGCAGAGCTGGATTTTGTCGCCTCTTACTGTCAGAAGCAGGGAGCGGAATTTGCCCTTTCTGAAGTCTTTGCAAAAGGCGGAGCCGGCGGCGTTGAATTGGCGGAAAAGGTGTGTAAGGCGGCGGAGCAGACGGGGAATTTCCATCCTATTTATGACGCGGGACTTCCTATCCGTCAGAAGATTGAGGCGGTCGCCCGTCAGATTTATGGAGCAAAAGGGGTAGCTTTTACCTCTGCCGCGGAGAAATCCTTAAAGGAGATTGAAAAGCTGGATGTGGCCGGTATGCCGGTCTGCATCGCGAAAACACAGTATTCCCTTTCCGATAATCCAGCATTGCTGGGGCACCCGGAGAATTTTGAAATTACGGTTAGGGATCTGCGGCTTTCCAACGGAGCGGGCTTTGTTGTGGCGTATACAGGGGATATTATGACAATGCCGGGATTGCCGAAAGAGCCTGCCGCCAACCGGATTGATGTGGGCTTGGACGGGAAAATCTCCGGCCTGTTTTAGAGCCGGGGAAATTTTGAGGAGAAAGCATCGTGAGCTGGACGCTTTGCAGCGTAATGCCGGAAATAGAAGAGATAGAAAAAGGATGTTATGGGATGGAATTTGTAACAAACTCACCAGAGGAAACAGAAAGGGTGGGAGAGCTGCTGGCGCAAAAGCTGCGAGGCAATGAGGTAATCGCCATGCGCGGCGGATTGGGAATGGGAAAAACAGCCTTTGTAAGGGGGCTTGCCCGCGGCCTTGGCGCACCGGATATCGTTTCAAGCCCGACCTTTGCGATTGTCAACGAGTACCAAGGAAAATTCCCTGTTTATCATTTTGATATGTATCGCATTTCTTCTATGGCCGATCTGTATTCTACCGGTTTTTTTGATTTTCTTGATACGGGCATCCTGGTGATTGAATGGAGTGAAAATGTGGAAGAGGCTCTGCCGGAGGGGTATATCACCGTTGCCATTTCCCAGCCCGGGGGAATGGAAAATCAAAGAAGGATTCAAATGGAAGGAGTAGAGGAAGGATGAAGATCCTGGGAGTGGAATCCTCCGCGCGTGCCGCTTCCGTTGCAATTTTGGAGGATGACAGAATTTTGGCGGAATTTTCTCTGGATACCGCTTTGACCCACAGTCAGACGTTGATGGAACTCGTTGCCCATTTGTTCCGAATCAGCAGAATTTCCCTGGATGAGATTGATTTGTTTGGGGTGTCTGTGGGCCCGGGATCTTTTACCGGACTTCGGATCGGGGTTTCCGCTGTGAAGGGAATAGCATTTGGGAGGGATAAGCCGTGCTGCGGGGTTTCTACCTTAGAGGCGTTGGCCTATGGATTTGTCGGGGAAGAAGCCCTTCTCTGCCCTGTGATGGATGCCCGCTGCGAGCAAGTGTATCAGGCTTTTTTTCGTTGTAGTGGAGGAAAAGTGGAGCGGCTTTCTGAGGACCGTGTGGTCCCTGTGGCGCGGTTGGAGGAGGAGCTTGCGGTCAAAGGGGAACGGGTGCTCCTCAATGGAGACGGCGCTGAAGCGTGCGGCAGGATTATCGGGTTGCCGAACGTATCGGTGGCGGCGCCCCATTTGAGAATCCAGAGGGGTTCCTTTGTGGCGATGGCGGCCCAGGCGCTTTTTGAACAGGGCAGGATTTGCACCGATCGGGAACTGATTTCCAGCTATCTAGTGCCCTGCCAGGCGGAGAGAGAGCTGCGCAGAAAGCAAGGGGAGCCAAAGGAACCAAAATAAGAAGCTCTCATTGGATGGATTTGAGAAGATGCGTCAATTGCGGAAAAAGCGGGGTTCCATGTATAATAGAAAGTAAGGAATAAGAATTGGGAGGATTATGCAATGATAGGCGTAGGATGTGATCACGGCGGTTTTAATATCAAAACGGCTGTGATAGAATATCTCAAAAAAGAGGGAATTGACTTCGAGGATGTGGGAACCTTCAATACCGATTCGATCAATTATGCTCCAATTGCCGCAAAGGTAGCTCATGGAGTAGCGGATGGAAAATATGAAAAAGGGCTTCTTTTTTGCGGCACGGGAATTGGTATGTCCCTGGCTGCCAATAAGGTGAAAGGAATCCGGGCGGCTTGCTGTTCCGATGCTTTCAGCGCGGAGTTTACCCGCAGGCATAATGACGCAAATATCCTGTGCCTTGGCGGCCGGGTGGTGGATGAGGAAAAAGCGGTGCAGCTGGTTTCTCTCTTCCTTCATACGCCCTTTGAAGGGGGAAGGCATGCGGTAAGAATCGCGGAAATCGCCAAGATTGAGAATGGAGAATTATAAAAACTGAAAAGCTCCGATACAAAAAGGTTCTCAGATTTTCTGGGAACCTTTTTTACTGTTTGTTTTAAAGCGTATAAGGGGATAAAAGAAAAAACGATGGTTTCAGCGGCAAGAGAATTATAAATAATGGGGAGATACCATCTTCTCTGATTTTCCAGAAAATATGTGGAAAGGGAACAGTTTTGTGTATCTTTCCTGTAAAAAATGTGCCGAACTAAATCAGCGGTCTTGGCCGGATAGAGAATTCCGTATCGTTTCCAAAAACAGCATGGAAAAGTGTGAAGGCTCAATATGCAAGGTTATAACAGGTATCTAATTTGTTGGATTTCTATTCAAGTCTGCAGGGTCGGAAGAAAAAATTGAAGGAAAATATCCGTAAGAACCAGAGCCTGGCCCATATAAAAACTTTGGTATTCAAAACAGAAGGAACAATTTGGCCCGGCTCCGGAAAAATACGGTAAGAAGATGCATAAAGGAAACTGTTGGATGAATAATTTAATATATGGGAAACATATGGGAAACGATTGGTATCAAATCTCCGGAACTGGCAGAACGTCCCGGAAAAAAGAGGATGACTCTAGAGGAGGCGCACATATGAAAACAGGAAAGAGGCGATTGCTGACTGCCGGATTGATTATGCTTTTTCTGCTGTCATCGGCGGTGTGGCCAATGGGAAAAGAGATTTCCGCGGAAGAACCGTCCACCTCCTCGCTTCGTCCATCGGACT
>JAHZIE010000031.1:8254-22663 GCA_019419895.1 Clostridiales bacterium
ATTCCTTTGAAATCAGATATATCGATGGCGACGGGAGACCGGTGCCGGGGAATGTTGTCATCCAATTTGAGAAGGCGGGAAATTATAGCAGTGAGGAGCTTCCCCTGCCATTAGGTTATCAGAAATTAATCCCGGCCCATCCTGGGGAAAGCTGGCTGTATCCCACCAGTTTGGAATTTATCCATGGGGAGTGGCGAGTTACCGAGCCCGTTGTCAGTGTTATGGTGGAAAAGATGGCTTCTGTTAGGATAAAATTTCAGGAAAATGAAAAGCAGCCTATGGAAAATCTGAGCTATACCGCATATTTTTCTGAGGAAGGAATCGCGGAAGAACAGGTTGTTATACCTTACGGTTATAAAACCGATGAAGCACTTTCCTATCAGGTGAACGTTTTTAGAAACCAGGAGGGCAGGCTGGAAGCGTCACCCAATGAGCTCGTTTATCAACTGAAGCGGGCGGAGGAACAACAGCCTGAGGAGAATGTGCAGCCAGATACCGGAAGCAAAGGCCTTTTGGCTATTGCGATAGGAGTTTTAGCGGTTTCTTTCGGCGTATTGGCTTTTGTTTTCCAGAATGGAGAAAATGGAAAGGGTTAAAGGACGTCCAGGGACGTTGAAGAAAAAAGAAATAAATGTCCAGGCTTTCAAAGAACTGTCACTGGATGCGTTGCCAGAAAGGGAGGGTAAGGTTGCGGAAAAATTTTTGAAGGTAAGGGATAATCCCTTATTTTTACTTTTTTCAATCAGCCGGAGATATCGCGCGCCTATGTCCTGACTTTTTTCGGATTTTTGAAAAAGTTTTTCAGTCAACTATGAGAAGAACAAAGGAAAAGGACGGTAACCAGCAGGTTGTACCGTCCTTTTAAAATAATGCTTTTTTACATACAGAAGGTTGCGGTATCTTTCCGCGTACAATGAAAGGGACAATAATCTCGAAATGTCGTCTGCCTATGAAACTACAAGTCTTTCCCTCGGTAATGAATTTCTGTCTTTCCATTATGATAGGAAACTTTGACGGGTCCCTGTTTTGTCATAAAGGAAGCCTCCATATGATCAAATAATCCGGAAACCGGATTGACCGTGAAGGTGCGGAAACCGTCGGTGGAATCCAAACCGAGAAAGTAACGAAAGGCGATTGTGGCGGGTGCCCCGCTCCATGCGTGATTTTTGGTTCCCTGGATAAAGAAATCCTCCCACAAAGTAGAATTTTCATTTGAGGCAAGGTTATAATAGCGGCTCATCATACGGCGGTAGGCTTCTTCATAATACCCCATTTCGCACAGGGCTGTGAGGATATAATTTTCCATATAGACCGTAGAATTAAAAACCGACAGAAGGATATCGCGGATATTCGGATATCTTTCCTTGGGACAGAGTCCTGAAAGAACAGCCATGGCATTGGCGCGATCGTCAACAAAATTACCGGACGCGTAAAATCTGCCGTTCCAGAAATTTTTTTCAAAGGCCGCTGAGAGGATATCCTTCCTCTGCGAGAGAAAGTCATCAAAGCGGTGATCATCCAGTAAAGAGGCCATCGTCTGGGCAAAAGAGAGGGCGGAGTAATACCAGGCGTTCCTCAATACAGGAATATCTTGATTGTAGAGATGGTCATACCATATATGCCACCATGATTTATCGCACCGTGTAATCAATCCATTCTCTGTCAATTTCCAGAGCTGAAGATAACGGACAACAGGCTCAAAAGCTTGGAGAAGAGTTTTCTTGTCAGATGTATAATGGTAATACTGGGCTAACAACCCCCATTCGCTGATTGCGTTTAAAACCTGCGCGGACATTTCCCTGTAATTGCTGCCTGGAACATTACCGACCAAGATATCTCCTTGCCTTAGATTAATAAAATCATAGATGGATTTTTTAACAAGCTTGCGGGCGCTTGGGCTTAAAAGGAACATCACCTGCGGCACCTGGACAGAGAGATCACCGATCCATTGTCCCCGCTCACGATCGGGGCAGTCCATAAAGTTATCCCTCATACAGACATACAGGGTCCGGGCGGCTTTGTCAACCAACCGGTTTAAAAGTTCATTGTCACATCGGAAAGAACCGGTGATATCGCAGTCATAGCCGGATTCTATGATTCCAATTTCAGGGGAAAGGGAAGGGGGGAAGGAAACTGTCAGTTCCTCACCATATAGATATGCCGGGAAACGGAATTCATTATCCCCTTTTTTGCAGACATATTCAAAAATCTGGCTGTTGTAACGGTTATGATGATCCCCAGGTCCTCCCGGCACAACAGAGCGATCCGTATCAAACCGGAGAATTTCCCCGCCAGAAGCTTTCACCTTCAGCCAGGGGGAAAACGTCATGGCATGGGCAAGAGAATAGTGATGGAGCCCATCCCGGAATGCGGTTTCCCGCAGAGAAGCGGGAGCGCTGAAGCGGTGCATAGGAATAGGACGTTCATAACAGTCGCCCCATACCTCATTTTCGTATACAACAGCCGGAGAAAAGGCCGAATCATCAAAATCCGGCTGTTCAAAACCATCGCAGATAGTTCCGGCACGATAGCAGATGTCATCCCCCCCATACAGACGGGAGGGGGAATGACCTTCTACAGTGCCATATCCCGGGTGTCTCATACAGAGAAAATTCTCATCGCTGAAAATTCCCAAAGAGCCGCATTCCATAATCATTCCCGCTCTGGTACTGTCGATATTATTCCGCCCGCTGTTTCCGTAATACCATACTAGGATGGCAATCACGTTGCGTCCCTTCTTTAAATGGGAAGCGACATCTACCCGATCGGCGTAACCGCATCCGTGAAGGCTTTCACGGAACAACCCTCCTTCGCAGACAGCAAGGCTTCCATTGACGTACATCCAATATTTGGTGTCAACCCCAATCAAAACTTCCGCGCGTTCAGGCAAAGTATCGATTTCAAAGCTTTTCCGAAAGACCACCCAGTCATTTTTTCTAGTATTATCGTCAGCCCAGATCCACTGGGCGCGAAAAGGAATTTTTTCTGTTTCTCTCATTTTGAAACCTCCCTTACAGGGCCGATTATAACACAGATGGGAGGAAAAAGTCTACAAAATCTGAAAGAGAATATTTCTTTCGACTCCTTTATGTGTCAGTTTTTGTAAGCCATAAAATTAGATTTAAAAAATAGATTGTTTTGAACTTAATAGGAATCTTGAATCCTTACCATACCTTGCCCTGAAAACAATAGAAATGACAGCTTCTTTTACCGTATGCATATCTGTTATGGATTCTTAGAAGGAAAGAGATATGTCTGCGCGAAACAGGCGTTCTGTTATAAAAACTATTGACAGCGTTGGATAGAAAACTAAATTGTGGCTCAAGGAGACAGGGAAGGAGTTCCAAATAAAAAATAGGAGGATGTTAACTGACACAAAGCTTTTACTCACAGAAACGAATAAGGATGGGAAATCTCATCCGGGAATTTAGATAAAACAGATGCAAGGATTGCATGGTTATGATATAATAAAACTGTAAAAATAACTGAAACTAAAAGGTACAGCCTGGGCAAAAGGGCACAGGCTGCGTTTTCCTGTTGGAGTTGTGGCTGAGGAGAGATAATTTTGAAATTTAAGACTACCGCTGTGATACTTTCTCTGCTGCTGGCAAGTATGGTAATCATCACGGGAACTAAAATTGTTGTCAGGCCTGGAATGGACAGTGGACAAGAGATTAAGGTGGTAACTTCCTTTTATCCGGTGTATATCATTGCGCTTAATCTGACTGAGGGGACAGATATTCATCTTGAGAATCTGACGGAGCCCACCAGCGGATGCCTCCATGATTATCAGTTGCGTCCTCAGGATATGGTGACACTGGAAGGCGCCGATCTCTTTTTAATCAACGGTGGGGGAATGGAATCTTTTTTGGACAGCGTTATGGAGAATTACCCGGAACTGGAGGTGGCAGAGGCGTGCAGCGGAATTGAACTGTTGTCCTCGGAAGAGGAGGCCCATGGTGATCATGACCATGATCACGATCATGGGGAATATAATGCTCATGCCTGGCTGAGTCCGGAAAGATATCTTCAGCAGATAGAAAATCTCACAGAGGCTCTGTGCAGGATTTCTCCAGAAAATGCCGCCCGGATTCGCAGCAATGGGGTTAAATATAAGGAAAAGGTGCGCGAACTAAAGGAAAAAATGGAATCTGAGCTTTCCGGAATTGTACATCGGGATGTTATCTTATTCCATGATTCTTTCGCCTATTTCGCGGATGAATTTGATCTGCACGTGGTCAAAACAATAGTAGTTGAGGGTGATACGGCTTTAAGCGCCGGGGAAATTTCAGAAATTGTAGATTTGATTCAGCAGGCTGGAGTGAAGGTGCTTTTCTGTGAAGAGCAGTATTCCACCCGTCTTGCGGAGGAAATATCCAAAGAGACAGATGCCAGGCTTTATGTGCTGGATACCTGTGTCCGCGGGGAGTATAAGACGGATGCCTATTTGGAGGCAATGGAAAAAAATCTTGTGTTGTTGAAAGAGGCGCTGAAGGAAAGCTGACAGCGGTATATTGAAAATCAGAAAATGGAGGAAGCTATGGAAGAAAAAAAAGCCTGCGGACTGCATTGTATCCGCATGAACCATATTGGCGTCAAAGCGGGAAAACAGGAATTAATACACGATGTGAATCTTCATTTTCATTGCGGCGAGCTGGCGGTTATCATCGGCAGGAACGGAGCGGGAAAATCCACCCTGCTGAAGGCGATTTTGGGGGAAATTCCCCATACAGGTGATATTCAATTCAGGGACAGGGAGGACGGGACGATTCAGAAGCTGACTATTGGGTATGTCCCCCAGACCATCAATATCGATCGGAATTCTCCAGCCAGCGTTTATGATATGTTTGCCTCCTATGTGTCAGACTATCCGGTATTTTGGCGGCAGAAGAAAAAGCTGAAAAAAGAAATTGTAGATCAGCTGAATATTTTCCGGGCAGGCAGGCTGATTGACCAAAGGGTGGGCAGCCTTTCGGGGGGAGAGCTGCAAAGGGTGATGCTTTCCATCGCTACCATGCCGCGTCCCAACCTTCTTATCCTTGACGAGCCCGCCTCTGGTATTGATAAAGCCGGAATGGAGCTGTTTTATCACATTATCACAGATTTAAAGGATAACTATGATATGTCGGTGATCCTGGTTTCTCATGATTTGGATTTTGTCGAGCAGTATGCCGATAAGGTGATTTTGCTTGATAAAACGGTGCTTTGTGAAGGAACGCCGCGGCATGTATTCAGCAGTCAGGAATTCCGGGATGTATTTCATGTCCCGATGTATACCGACGAACCGAAATCTCCCGTCAGGAAGGAAAAGATATGATGTCATCGATTTATTCCGTGCTGGAAACAGTGCTTCCCTTTGAATGGATACAATATGATTTTATGAAGAACGCTTTGCTGGCGATTTTCATGATCTGCCCCTTGTATGGTATGATTGGGACAATGATTGTCAATAACAGTATGGCGTTTTTTTCAGACGCCCTGGGACATTCCGCCCTGTGCGGCGTCGCGATTGGTCTGATTTTCGGGATTGGAGATACCAATCTGTCCATGGTGATTTTCGCTGTGATTTTTTCGCTGGCGCTGAATAAGATAAAAAACGCCAATATGTCCTCGACAGACACTATCATCAGTGTTTTTTCCTCTCTTGGTGTGGCGGTAGGCCTTGCCGCCCTTTCCAAAAACGGAGATTTCAGCAAATACTCCAGCCTGCTGGTGGGCGATATCCTGAGCATCAGCGCTAAGGAGCTGGGATACCTGTTGGTGGTGCTGGTGGTGACAGTCGTATTTTGGTTCACCTGTTTCAATAAGCTCAACGCTGTCAGCGTCAATGCTTCCCTGGCAAAGACCAGGGGGATTCGCGTAGGGCTGATTGACAATCTTTTCGCTGTTTTGACTGCTGTTATTGTAACGATTTCAATTCAGTGGGTGGGACTTTTGATTATCAATGCCATGCTGATCCTTCCTGCGGCGGCCAGCAGGAATATTTCTTCCAATATGAGGGAATATCACCTTTATTCTCTGCTTTTTTCCTTCTTTTCCGGTATTATAGGATTAATTGTTTCTTTTTATTCCAATATTGCTTCAGGGCCGATGATTGTTATTTTAGCGGCAGGCGTCTTTTTTGTCACCTTCCTTTTTAAAAAAAAGGCGAAAAACTGATGGGAAGGGATTTACATGCTCCAGAGATTCAGGTATAATTAAGTATTGTCATATAAATAAAAGGGGAAGAATTTAAATTATGTTACAGTTTGAAGAGTTGCGTTTGAAGCTGGAAAGCCGCAGGCCGGAACTAAAAGAGCTGTCAGAAGCTCTGGGAATTGCCCAGATGAAAATAGAAATTGAAGAATTGGAGCATAAGGCGGCGGAGCCGGGTTTTTGGGATGATATGCAGAATTCCCAGAAAATCCTCCAGAGAACCAGCGGGCTGAAAGGAAAGCTGGAGGCCTATGAAAAGCTTTGCGGGGATTATGAGGATGCCTTGGCTTTGATTGAGCTGGCGAATGAAGAGGGAGATTTGTCCCTTCTTCCGGAGGCCGAGGAAAATGTAAAAACAGTGATAGAAGAAATGGAAAGCCAAAAACTTTCTACTTTGCTGACTGGGGAATATGATGCGAGTCCTGCCATTCTGACCTTTCACGCGGGAGCCGGCGGGACAGAGGCGCAGGATTGGGCGGAAATGCTTTTCCGTATGTATCAGCATTGGGCGGAGCAGCATCATTATAAGGTAAAAACCCTGGATTATCTCGAGGGAGACGAGGCCGGTCTGAAAAGCGCCACCATTCTGGTGGAAGGGGAAAATGCTTATGGCTTTTTGAAAAGCGAGTCCGGAGTGCACCGTCTGGTTCGTGTTTCTCCCTTTGATTCCTCCGGCCGGCGGCATACCTCCTTTGCCTCTCTGGAAGTCATGCCGGAAATTGAGGACGACGTGGAGGTGGAGATCAATCCAGATGATTTGAAGGTGGATACCTACCGATCCAGCGGAGCCGGCGGTCAGCATGTTAATAAAACGGAATCGGCCATCCGAATCACCCATATTCCAACCGGTATCATTGTTGCCTGCCAGAATGAACGCAGCCAGCATCAAAACAGGGAGATGGCAATGAAAATGCTGCGTTCCAAGCTGGTTGAAATCAAGGAGCGGGAACATTTGGATAAGATTGAGGATATCAAAGGGGTGCAGAAGGAAATCGCCTGGGGTTCCCAGATCCGTTCTTATGTCTTTATGCCCTATACTATGGTCAAGGATCACCGTACCGGATACGAAACCGGTAATGTCAATGCGGTGATGGACGGTGACCTGGATGGATTTATCAACGCCTATTTAAAGGCTCAGAGTCTCGGTACACTGGCAAACCCGGAGCTGGCGGCGGATGACTGATTTGCCAGTGGAATAGACATTGTTTTGTGACAGTGCGGAGTTATGGCGGGATCTTCCAGAAGGTTGAGGTGAGAAAGTCTGAAAAGTTTTTTCACCGTTTTAGAGTGCCTTGATTATTTTTGGTCCGCAGAGGAGTGAGAGAAAAATTCCCTCCTGTTTTATCCTTATGAATCAAACGATAAAACCCACTCTATGGAAATACTCAATTTCCATAGAGTGGGTTTTTACTATCCCTTAATTAGAGAAAACCACTTCTGTATAAGAATCAGCCGATGGTAACATCAACAGTAATATGAGCGCCGTCATGCCAGGGAAGGAGGTCTCCTTCCACAGGGAGACCATCGGCCGTTATGACTGAATGCTGGCTGCAACCCTCCGGATTTTGATGATAATGAATGACATAATGACACCCGCGGAAATCCTTTTCCACTGAACATTCCTTCCAGGAAGGGGGCAGACAGGGACGGATGTGCAGACCGTCCAGTTCCGGCCAAACTCCAAAGACATAAAGCAGCATGGCTTTCACAAACCACTGGGTGGAGGCGGTACGCCAACTCTGCCCAGGCGTTGCGTAACGATATCCCGTTTCCTCTCCAAAATAGGAGTTATAAAGCATATAGGGTTCCCCGCAGGTGGGGGCGTAGGTATGATCCCATGGGAGAATCTGGCGGATGATCCGCTCTACCTTTTCCGGACGGTGAAGCATGCACTCCGCCGCCAGTTTCCAGGTCAAAGCATGGAGATAAACGCCGCCGTTTTCATGCACGCCTGCCGCTTTTTGCGTCATTGTTCCGATGGAGTTATCCAAATGGGTGTAGGGAGGCTTGGAGACAACAGCCCCCAGAGGGGTGTCAAGATAGCGATCCACCTCATCAAAGGCAGACTTTACCTGTTCTTTGGTGGCAATACCGGAGAATACCGCCCAAACCTGGGGATTTAAGAACATTTTTCCCTCTTCATCCGTATGGGAACCAATTGGCTTGCCGTTATCATCGATTGCGGTCAGATAGTATTTTCCGTCCCAGCCGTATTCATTAATCAGCTTTTTCATTGCCTCTCCCATTTCACGGCAGGAAGAGACGTCGGCATCCCGTCCCGTCAATTGCGCCAGTTCGGAGAGCATCCGGTTGGCACGGTACCAGGCGATGGACAGCCATACGCTCTCTCCCCGTCCGGCAAGGCCGGCGGAGTTCATGCAGTCATTCCAATCGCCGCCCCATATTTTAATCAGACCATGCTGCCCTTTGAAATGATATAAAAATTCCACACTGCGGCGCATATGTTCATAAACGGAAGCAACAGTGCCGTCGTTAAACGGAACCTCCTCATTTAGCAGTTCCAGATCCCCCAGCTCCTTGATAATCGAATAACCGGTAAAGGTAATCCATACCGCGCAGTCGGCGAAATTGTTGTCCTTGATGGCGCCGTCGATAAAAGTCCGGGGAGCATATCCATTAGAATATTGATATTCCAATACCCGTTTATAGCGTTCCCAGGCTAGAGAAGGATGAAAAGAGGAGAGACATTCCGTATCGCTCATCAAATCGCGGTAGCCGTTGTGACGCACCCTCGCCCAGCGGCTGCCCATCACGGTAGCGTATTTGTAAAAACCGTTAAAAGCTAAATTCAGCGTCTCATCCGGCGTTGTAATGGAAGCGCCGGAAATTTCTTCCAATCGACGCTGGATCACATTCTCCAATTCTTTTTGCGGCAGACCCGGAGCGAGGTGCCGCCGGTTCTTTCCGATATCTTCCATAGAATCGGCGATACCGATTTCGAAACAGATGGTTTTCGCTTCTCCAGGGGAAAGCAACAGTTCGGTTTCCAAGGCGAAACAGAGCTTTTCTCCAACACAGCTGCTGTTGGTACAGCCATTGTGGAGCTCCAGCGCTTCAGGGCAGTCCGGATGGCCATATACGCCGATAAAAGCATTTTTCCGTGTATCATAGCCAGTGATTTTGCCGTCGGAAATCAAATACCCATATTTAGTGGTGGTCTCTTTCCCGCCGTAGCTGGTAAAAATACGGGTAAAAGCCGCCTGGTGCGCTTCGCTGAACCCGCCGATATCAGTATTGTAGGCCTGTGGACGGTAAATACCGTCGGTTTCAGTGGAGGCGTAGGGGATAACGCCTAAGCGGGCGTTTTTTCCACGGGCATTCTCCGCGCGGAGCATCCAGATTTCCCGGTTGCCCTCCAGAGGAACAAAGACGGTATATGCCATCCGGATCCCTTCAGCTTCGCTCTCAGTAACCGAGTATCCAAGACCATGCCGGCAGGAGAACTGCTCAAAGGTACGGGTAAAGGGGTATCCGTTTGCGGAAAACCATTTGCCGCTGTCTTTGTCACACAGGTACATAGCGCGGCCGGAAACCAGGAAAATACGGTTTCCCATCCTGTCCTGTGCCAAGCCTTCTCCTACTCCTACCTGTGAGGTAAAAGCGTTATAGGTATCGTTATAAAAATAGTTGTACCAGTGGCGGGGAGGCTTCCGATCCGAGATACGGAATTCTCGTCCATTTTTCTGAAAATCACCGTACGTTTTCATAAACTTCTCCTTTGTTTTATTGTTTAAGAAATTTCCCCCAAATTAACAAACGTTAATTTTTTGAATAATTCTTAAAGATATTTTTAAACAGTATATCATATTTGCACAGCGAGAACAATACAAGACGGAGGAAGAAATTCCCAATTTCCATGGCCTTTTGAAAATTAGGCTCTGTGAGGGATATTTGGTTTCCCAGATTCTGACTATTGAGATTTTATATTAAATGAAAATGCTCCATTGCGTGGCAGATACCGTCTGCGAGGATATCATCGGTTCGATAGGAGCAGAAGGGAAGAATAGAGGGAACCGAGTTACCCATGGCAATGCTGTTGGGAACATAGGTGAGCATGGGAAGATCATTGGGACTGTCGCCAAAAGCAAAGCAATCCTCCAAAGATTTGCCCCATCGATCCAGGAGCCATTGGATTCCAGTAGCCTTGGAATGGCCTTTTTGGATCATTTCATAAACATTGTCAAAATGATGGATGATATCAAAATTTTCCCGGCAGAAGGAAAGAAAACGCTCTCCTTCGGGAGGACCGGACAGGTAAACAAGTATTTTATCAAAGGTATAGGAAGATAAGTCCTCATCGCTGAATTGATTTAGATATTGCGCCGAAAGCCGTCTGGCCAACCTTTGAATGGTTTCATTAAAAAAGGGCGATTCAGAATCGACAAAATCTCTGCTGTCGGATTCAAAAAGGGTAGGAATCCGGCATTCCCGGGTCATTCGAACTGTTGTGACGCACAAATCATGGGGAACATGGGTGTGAAAGACACGTTCACCATTGAGATAGATGCCGGTTCCACAGCCGCAAACGTAACCGTCAAAACCGATGGTATGAATTTCCTTGGGAATGGAACACATGGGACGGCCAGTGTTAATAAAAGCAAGATGTCCGTTTTTTTGAGCGGTACGGATGGCACGGATGGTACTTTCTGGAATAGGCTGCCCGTTTTCGGGAAGAATCGTCCCGTCAATATCAAAAAAGAGAAGCTTTTGACGCATATGAAAATACTCCTTTGTTTATTCTATTTTTTAGTATAACATAATTCCCAGGGGAAAGATATTGGCAAAAACCATAGGAAAAAAGGACGATAGGATGGAAATATAGGAAAATCAAGGACGGGAAGATCTGAAAATTGAATTTTGTGATGGAGGTACTGAAATGAAAATTCTTCTATCTGAGTGGAGAAAACCAAATTCCGCACATTATGAATGCGGGAAATTGTGAGAAAAACGAATATCGTTTCCCATTTCCCGGATTTTAGAAAAATTATTATTTTAGAACTATCTTTCAGCAAAAGAATGCCTTTTTTATACTGTCTGTGCTTGTATGATTGTAAAGGAAAAGCGGCGTTTTTACGAGAAAAGAAATGACGGAAGTATGAAAATATGTTATAATAAAATATATACCGGAGTGTTGGAAAATGAAAACAGATAAAAGTGCCATTGTCTTTTCTTATATTGATGAATAAAGGATGTTGGAGATGGCTGTCGCTGGCTTCTTATATACGCTTGGGAAAGGGAGACCCGATAATGGGCTCAGGAAAGGAGGTTTACAACAATGCTGGAGTTCAAATATGATGTACAGCTGTTGCTGGATGGAAAAAATCTGTCGGAGGATGCGGTGCGTGATGAGATAGCGTCCGCTATTCCAGGTGATTCCCTATTGATAGTGGGAGGCGATACCCTGTTGAAGCTCCACTACCACACAAATTTCCCTTGGCGTGTGCTGGAATACTGCGCTTCCCTTGGGGAAATTTATGATATTGTGGTGGAAGACATGGAGAGGCAGGCCAGAGGATTGCAGAGGTGAAAAGACGAGTCGTTTAAAGATCAAAATGGAAGGAGCGGCAGAACGGATGCCAGCATATTTTTTTGTCCGCCCAAAGCAAAGGGTATTTCAGTTTCCGGAGGCGGAAAAGGTATTTCGCCAAGTAAAAAAAGTGGCCTCGGCTCTTCATTCTTCAGGAATTCCTTTTTCCTCCTTTTTGTTTCCTTATATGGATACGGTTCAGCTGACTGAGAATTATGATACGGCCGTTTATATCGGGGATTCCTTTTTTCTCAGCCAGAATTCAGGAAAACTGTCTGCTTCTTCACTTAGAGAGATTTGCGCGCGGGATAAGGGCTCTGATTTCGATTTGGAAGTTCTTGAGCTTTCCAGTATGGAAGAATGCCGAAAGCTTTTCCGGCAGTACCGCAGGGAGGAGCAGTGGTCTCTTCCCAAGGAGGAAGCAATGGTGGCATATAGTGCCTTCTGCCGGCCGGAGGAGGCTTTTTCCAGAGGCTTTACAGAGCTTCAGCTCCGAGAATTTTCCAGCCGCTGTCTTGCTTTGGAAGAGATTTGCGGCAGACAGATCAGGCTCTTGGGAGGGAAGGTCTATCTCAGCGCGAATTTGCGCTTTGTCTTTTCAGTGCCTGAGAGCGGAAGGCGAATAGCCTTAAAAAAAATGCGTGAATGTTATAGAGAAAAAATGCTCTCTGTTTATGGTGAAGGTTTCGGCTCTCTGCGCTTTTTCCCGTGTTTCGCGGAGCAAAAGAATGTGGATAGCCTGGAAAAGCAGAAATATGTTGGGAAAGATATAGAGAAGGGCTGACATGACAGTAAAGGTAACAAAGATAAGGCATCGACCTGGAAAAAAAGCGGCAGTTTTTCATGACATTTCGGGATTTGGAAAGTGTTCCGGAACGGTAGTTTTGCCGGTATTAAGCGCTGCGGGAATTCAAACAAGCATTTTGCCGACGGCTGTACTGTCCACCCACACAGGGGGATTGGGCTCTCCGGTTATCTGTGATTTGACCAAGGAGCTTCTCCCGATGGCTTCTCATTGGGAGCAATTAGGCCTTTCTTTTGACGCTTTATACAGCGGATATTTGGGCTCTACCGGGCAAATTCAGGCGATTTCAGATATTTTTTCCCGCTTAAAGGGGAAAGAGAGCATCATTCTGGTAGATCCTGTCATGGGGGATAATGGGAAGATTTATCAGTCCTGTGATCCGGCCATGTGTGAGGGAATGAAGAAGCTTTGTACCAGTGCTGGGCTTCTTACGCCTAATTTAACAGAAGCAGCCTTTTTGCTAAGGGGAGAATATCCCGACCAAAAGCAAGAACCGGATATCCTGACAAAGATGATGAAAAAACTGGCAGATCTAGGCCCGGAACAGATTGTGCTTACTGGAATCAGTCTCCATGAGGAATGGTTGGGAGCGTCCAGCTTCGATCGATCTACAGGAAAGGTGTCTTTTTATGAAAGGAAAAGGATTCCTGGTCACTATCACGGGACGGGCGATATTTTTTCCAGTGTTCTTTTAGCTGGACGGTTGCAAGGGAATACATTGGAAAGGTCGGTGAAATGCGCGGTAGACTTTACAGCGGATTGTATTTTATCCACTTATTTGGCTGGAACAGATCCAAGATATGGCGTCCTTTTTGAAGGGCTGCTTCCCAATCTGAGAACGCTTTTCTCTAAATGATCCTTGCGGCTTTGTTCCGTAAGGAGGAAAATAACCGCAGAATTTAAAATCTGCCGAAAGAAACTGGCGGAGAAAAACTGTTCGTCTGCACAGCGGGCAAGGGAAGAGAGACAGAACCCGTCTGCTTCTTTTCCAGAAGCTGGATGGAAACCGGATCGGTTTCAGCAAGATGGCACAGGGGGAAAGGATAGAAGAAAGAGAATTTTTTATCCTTGCAGAACGATTGTAAACATTCTGATCCGTGGGGCATCCATAGAATTTTACCAGAGTGGGATTGATTTTTGTAATCAATTGTGATAAGGAAAATGTGAACTTTATTTACAGGACAAAGGATAAGCAAAAAAAGACAGGAGATGCAGCCAGATAGAGGCGCATTACCTGTCTTTTTTGTATCATTATCACGGAGTAATCCTCAGAATGGGCGGGAGAAATTCCGGAGAATCAGCCGAACCTCTCTTCAGCAAAATGAAAGGCTCTACGGTTGAATATAATCAGTTGTCCTTAGGACAGTGTTGTCTTTTGGACAGTATTGGACAATCATAAATTTGATGGGAATTCCCTGGGAGGAAAACATACGTTCATGCTCTGTTGGAATATTATCCTCATATTCCGATTCATAAAGATTTTCGGTGGAATATAGAACCTTCCAGCCGCAGCTTTCCTCTAAATAAGAAAAGGTACAGCGAAACAGATCCATATCATCCGTTTTAAAGTGAATCTGCGCCCCCTTTTTTAAAAAGGTTTTATATTTATCGAGTTGCCTGGTATGTGTCAGACGTTTTTTTCGGTGCTTTCCCTTTGGCCAAGGATTGCAGAAGTTAATATAAATTCTATCAATTTCATCCTCCGGAGATAAAATTTCACAGATTTGTTCAATATTGTAAGCGGTGAGAGCGGCGTTTTTCACATTATCGTCACCTTTAAATGCGAAAGACAAAGCTCTCCTGGCATACCCCAGCATGTCGCTTTTAATATCCACCGCGATAAAATTAATGTCAGGATGCT
>JAHZIE010000031.1:22673-27783 GCA_019419895.1 Clostridiales bacterium
GATGGGCGATAGCGGCAATAAAACTGCCTTTTCCACAGCCCAGCTCCAGCATCAGCGGCTGTTTCTTTTCAAAAAATTCTCTCCAGTGCCCTTTCATGGATTCTGGCTGCTGGATAAAATAAGGACATGCAAGCAGCTCGGGAACCGCCCACGGCTTTTTTCTGATTCTCAATGAAATACCTCGTTTCTTCTTCAATTTCAGCAAATATTATACAGGAATCGGATTTTTTTGTCCATTCTTTTCTGCCAGAGCTGGGAGAAAAAGAGAATGGAATAGAGCCATGGAAGGGAACTGTATTGTTGGAAAATCCCCCTTGTTTCAGGAAAAAAAGCGCAGACAACATATTCCCAATTATCCCTGCATAAGCTTTAGTAATTTGACAATTACAACAGGGGGGAACAATTCTATGAAAGAAAGCGTGGAAGAACGCGCGGTGGAACTTGGACGATATATCATTGAAGAAAAGGCGACAGTAAGAAATGCCGCCAAAAAATTTGGAATCAGCAAAAGCACTGTGCATAAAGATGTTTCCGAACGTTTAAAATATATGAATCCATCCCTTCACAGAGAAGTAAAAAAGGTATTGGACACCAATAAAGCGCAAAGGCATATTCGGGGCGGCCTTGCAACACAACAGAAATATCTGAAAGAAGCGGAAGCAAGAGAGAGGGAGCACAGGGGATAAAATTTTTATTTTTCAAAAATTTTTCTGGACGGGCTGCCTGTCAAATGATAACTTGTATTTTCCTAACTGGGAAAGAAAAACTAATAAGGTGAGGCGGAAGCTTTTTTCCGTTTCTCTAAATTAGAGTAAACTTCAGAAAGGAAAATATCAATGAATAAAAATTTAAAAAACAAACAGATGCTGCAAAGAGATGACACCGAAGAATGGCTGGAAGAATATGAAATGGTTGCCTCCGCCACCGAATGCACCGGTCTGATGCCAACTCCTCCGGTTTCCAACCAGGAGGCAGAGTCCTATACGGAGATTTACGGAATTCCCCAGCCTGTGAAGGAGAGAAAAACTGAAAAGAAATATCGCACCATCAGAGACGAATAGAAGAAAAAGCTCCGCCGGCAAATTTCAATAGCGGAGCTTTTTCTCCCTTTTAAGGGAGGAAGGGACAAGCTTACGAGGCGGCTCAAAAGTGCCACAAGGAGAATAGAATTAGATGGCAACACAAGAAAAGCGACGTCTAATGAAGCGCGTTGAGAAACTGCCTGAAGCAAATAAAACGCTCCCAGCTGCATCGGGAGCGTCTTATCATTTCTGCATAGATATAGAAAATTTAGTTTTACATAAAATGAGAAATCAACCAGTCGGCCATTTTTCCAATGATTGGAATGTTATATTCCTTATATTGATAGGCCTTTACCATCGCGATAATTTCAAATACAAGAAAGATAATACCCACAACCGCTATCAAAACAGAAAGGGCTCCGGAGAGAGCCAAGCCCGCCGTACCAAGAAACGAGGTGAGAAATGCGACAACAATAACCAAGGCAAGGGAGATTGCCTGACAGGCCAGCTGGACCATGAACGCCTGTATGGCACACCGCTTTACCAAAGGACTATTTTTTTCAACAAGAAAAATGAGGAGAGGCGCCAGCCATGCGACATAACGGACACCCGGCAGCCAGCCAAGAACAGCAGCGGCCAAAAAAGAAAGAAGAGCCATCATGTTCGCGTCCAGATTAAATAAAGAAGACTTATGCGGTTCCCAAATTCGTTCTGTTTTATTATCCAAAGAAAAGACCTCCCACAAATAATCAAGTGATTCTCAGATTTTTATTATATCCAAAACTGTGGGGAGATGCAATGGAGAAAATATGAACAAAGAAAAAAGAGATTTTCTTGAAAGAAGGGGGATTAAATAATGGTTGTTTCCACTGCTTCCAACAGTTCAGGCAAATCGGTGTACTGGAGAATGTGGGGAATCATCATAGATTCTGTCCATGGAAGCCCTTCGTTTTCTACAATTTCAGAATAGGATGGCGGCAGTTTGTGCAGAATAACCCGATGAATATCATCGGAAAGAACGGCGGTCAGCAGAGCGGTCAAGGCGCCAAGACCGCTTCCTCCAAGGATAATGCCTTTTTCATCAACATCGTCCCGTGATTTCAAATACTCCACGGCAATGAGAGCGTCGCGGACAAGATAGGACATAAGTGGCCGTCCTTGGGAAAAGGAAAGGTAAGAGATAATGCGCTCAATCCGGTTCCAGGAACACATATCATAGTAAGAACGCTGCATTTCAAGCTCGCCCAGCCCGGAGACCTCCACGGAGAAGAGGGAAACTTCATCCTCTTTTGGATAGCGGTTCAAAAGGCCGATGGGATTGCCCGGAAAAAATCCGCCCCCTTCAATGGCGTTCCATTTATCTTTTCCGTCAAGCCAAAGAATACAGCCCCGTTTTTGGTTGTCCAGACGGCGGACAAAAATGCCAGGCAGCTGCTTGACAGAATCAAAGGTAAGAATGGTTGGATAAATTTGATGCTGCCAGGAGGGAGTGGCCGACGTATCTTCCTCAACCTTCTCAATGGATGGGATGGAATCCAGGACAAGCAGCTTCTTTAGAAGCTGCTTGAGTTCGTCGGGCGTATGCTTTTTTCTTGTTTCGGCATACATCCGGCTCCGTTGCGCGTTGATGGTAAACATATTTACCTTCCCAGAAGGATGGCAGGCAAGCTTTTCCTCCTCCATATAGGTAATGTCAGCGGATGTGAGGCTTTTTACAGCCTCCCCGTTTTTAAAGCGTCTATTGAGACGTTTTACTACCTCGCTTGCCATTGTAACCGAGTAAGCGTGCCCTGTTCCTTTTTCGATATAAAGTTCGGTATCTTCCGGACAGCCGAGAATTCCATAAATCCGTTTCAATTCAGTAAAAAAGCTCTCTGTCAGATGGTAATCGAAAATTTCGTCAAGCTCTCCACCCACAAGAAGGGAAGGCTTGGGGCAGGAAAGAAGAAGGATGTCAATAAAGTTGAGCCCTTTTCCAATAAATCCAAGTCCAAACTGTTCCGGGCAGCTGCTGTAAAGATCTTTGAGGGAAAGTCCCCGGTGATCGCCCAAACAGCAGACAGGAGCAAAAAAGGTGATGCGGGGATCCAGGGCGGCGCAGAACATGGTAGTCAGCCCGCCGCCGGAAACACCTGTCATGGCAACTCCCTTTGACATATCCACATCGCCGCGGGTTTCCAGATAATCAATACAGGCGAGAGCGTCGGCAAGAAAATGGGTCTGGCACCACATCCCGGTCAGCCAGCCCATAATGCCGTTGGTAAAATGATCGTTGTGGGCAGCAAGCTCGCCGGAACATCCAGGAGGGCAGAAGGAGACAGCGATATACCCGTTTTTAGCGATGGTTTCACAGGACTGAATATAATTGGGGCCGAATTTGCTGCTGTGACCCGTTGGGCAGACGACTCCTGGATATTTTCCACTTTTCAAGGGACGGTAGACCGAAGCGTTTACCTCCCAGCCTGGAAGGGAACAGAAAAGCACATTTTCTACAGAAAAATCATCAAATTCAAAATAGGATACCCTTTTTGCGGAGATAGGCGCCCGTTCAAAGAGTTCTGGGGGAAAAGAGTCCTTGAAAAATTTCATCGCTTCCTCACGCCAGGCCATGAAATTTTCCTTGGTCTGAATGGCGGAACGTTTTCTGTCTCCTTCATCCAGACCAGCGGCACAGGCGGAAATCACCTCTTCTCTCAATTGCAGAGCGGCGCGTTTTGCATCGGGAAGAATACGGAACTGAGACATGGAATCCTCTCCTTTTTAGTCGATTACAGGAATTCTGCTGTTGTTTCGGCAGTCGATGGAAAGGAGCCCTGCGACATCCTCTCCATGAAGGATATAAGCGTAGCTGGTGAGGTTGGCGGTGCTGCAGCTATGGTTGGGAATGATACGTATTTTTTCTCCCAAACTCAGGGGTTTTTTACTTTTTATAATGCCAACTTCCTCACTTAGGGAAAGCACTTCCGCTTCTGGATATTCGATGATGTGCCCATAGCCATTTATACTGCTGTTGCCGTGGGCCCCCTTGTCAAGGCCGAGACATTTTGCGCCGCAATTCATCAGATAGCGTCCGTCCGGCCTGATGGAAATGATTTCAGCAAGGACGCTCATGGCGCAGTTTTCAAAGCCGCATGCGCCGAGAGCCTGCTGAATGGCGTCATGAAAAACATAATTTCCTGGACGCAGAACATCCACCACATCACTTTCAGCTTCTGAAAGGAAGGTGGGAGTAGAACCACTGTGAACGAGAAACCTGGAAAAACCTTCTGCAAAAAGGGAATCTTTTGCTGCTTTCAGACAGTCTAATTCCTGTCTTTCTACCTTACGAACGCCTGCGGGAGAACTTTCCTTATACACTTGCCCCGGATGGGAGGATATCCCGGAAAATCTCAGATGGGGGCAGCTTGCGGCAATCTGTTTTACAAGGCTTCCGGCATCTGCCGGCGGTACACCGAAACGGTCAAGTCCGACATCTACAATACATAAATAGGAAACAGAAAGGCCGAAGGAAGAAAAATAGGCTTCATACCGCTGAGCGCACGCCAGTGTGTCGAGAGAAAGGATGATTTCAGTCTTTTCGCACAGGAAGCGGATGCGATCCAGTGTCTGGGGAGCTGTTATGGGGTAAGCAAAGCATATTCTGCCGCAGCTTTCCCTGCAGGCGGCCTCTGCCTCGTCGATGGTGGCGGCGAGAATCCCCCAGGCGCCAGCCTCCATTTGAAGCCTCATCACCTCTGAGGATTTATGGGTTTTTGCCATAGGAAGCATTTTTTTCCCATTTTTTGAGCAGATAGACTGGTAAGCGGTAATATTCTTTTTCAATATATCCCGATCAACAAGGACGGATGGGGTGGGCAGATCGGCTATTTTCATAGAGCACCTCCATAAAAAATTGAGAACAGCATTGTATGAGAATCAGAACATTTTGATTATAGGCGCAGCCGTTGCCATAGTCAAGCGAAAAAACACCGAAAGGGCGGCAACGCCAAAAAGATAGGGGTTTGACTTTATCCCGGACAGATGGTAGACTAAATAATAAAACAGTTTGGAAAACTGTCTTGGACAGGATAGCTTGGGCGGATGAGGAG
>JAHZIE010000031.1:27793-31241 GCA_019419895.1 Clostridiales bacterium
ACAGAATTTCCATATCTTACCTTGCTTATTAATCTGATCGGAGCGGTGGGAATCGGATTTGTAGCCGGTCTCAGCGGGAACCGGGAACTCAGTGGGAATTGTAAGCTCTTTTGGAAAACAGGCGTATGCGGCGGCTTTACTACCTTTTCCGCATTTTCTTTAGAATCGGTGGAGCTGTTTCGGCAGGGAAAGACTGGATTGGGTGTGATTTATATCGCAACCAGCCTGTTTTTCTGTCTCTTGGGCGTATTGGCTGGGCAATACCTAGCACGCCGGTTCTCCAGCGCGGGATAAATTAGACGGCATCCCCTCAAAGCGAGGGGATATTTTTATAGAAGGAAGGTGCTGTAATGGACAGGAGAAAACGAATCAGAACTGCGATGGGGGAATGTGAGCCGGATCTGGTGTTAAAACATGGGAGAATTATCCAGGTTCTCACCGGAGAAATCTATCCGGGGGATATTGCCATATCTGATGGATATATTGCCGGAATCGGCGAGTACAGCGGAAAGAGAGAGATGGATTTGCAGGGGCGTTTTGTCTCGCCGGGATTTATTAATGCCCACTGTCATGTGGAATCCTCTATGGCGCTGCCCGAAATTTATTGCTGGGAAGAGCTCAGGCACGGCGTTACGGCACTAATTACCGATCCCCACGAGATTGCCAACGTAGCGGGAGAAGAGGGGATTTCCATGATGTTGGAACGCTCACAGAATCTTCCGGTTCATTATTTTGTCCAAGTGCCCTCCTGTGTGCCTGCCACGCCGGGAGAACATAATCATGGCGCTTTGAAGAGTGAGGAATTGTCCCGCTTTCTTCATAGGGAGCGTGTGACCGGACTAGGCGAAATGATGGATTTTTTCGGAGTAGTGGCTTGCCGGCCGGATATTATGGAGAAGCTGGAACTATATAAAGGCAAAGTGATCGACGGACACCTGCCTTCTGTGCCTCAAAATCTTTTGCAGCCCTATGCCGCCGCAGGCATTCATACCGATCATGAAAGCGTTTCTTTTGAAGAGGCCAGGCAAAAGCTGCGGGCAGGGATACGGATTCTGATCCGGGAAGGCAGCGGCAGCAAAAATCTGGAGGACATTGTCTCCGGTATTGTGCGGGAGGGGTTGGATACCTCGAATTTTGCCTTTTGTACGGATGACAAGCATTTGTTGGATATCCGCCGAGAAGGGACTATCCGTTGCCATATCCAGCGGGCTATTGAGCTGGGAATTTCTCCGATGGCCGCCTATCAAATGGCTACAATCAACGCGGCCAGGATCTACCGTCTCCATGATATCGGGGTAATTGCACCTGGATACCGCGCCGATCTGGTTATTCTGGATGACATGGAAAAGGTTTCCGTCCATGAAGTTTATGCCGGAGGTAATAGAGTGGAAGAAAGTAATTTCCGGACGCTGGTCCTTCCGGTTCCCGAGAATATTCTTCATTCAGTCCATATCGCTCCTATGAAGGAAGAGGATTTTGAGCCGCCGAAACAGGATGACTATCGGGTGATCCACATGGTGGAAAATCAGATTGTGACTAAAAAGAAAAATTTCAGCGGGGAACAGGTGAAGGAAGGGATGAAGAACGGTACCCTTTTAAAGATTGCCGTCATTGAACGCCATCACGCGACGGGAAATATCGGTCTTGGATTTTTAAGCAATTATGGACTCCGCAATGGGGCAATTGCCACCACCGTGGCCCATGATTCCCATAATCTAATTGTGGCGGGTGACAGCAGCAGGGATATGCTTCTTGCTGCAAAAGAACTAGAACGAGTGCAGGGAGGATATACACTGGTACGTGAGGGAAGAGTGGTAGCCACTTTGCCCCTTCCTGTTGGAGGATTGATGTCTTTGGAGAAAGCAGAGCCTTTAACGGATCAAATTGAAAGGCTCACTTCTCTCGCGTATGAAATGGGAGTCAACAAGGCAATGGATCCCTTTATTGCTTTGAGCTTTCTGGCCCTTCCGGTTCTTCCTGAGATCAGGATTACAGATAATGGACTGATGGAAACCTGATTGGAACGATGAAGCTGATGAACAGTTTTCTTTCGTGCTGTCTAATTTACTCTCTAAAGAAGAATGAAATAAGATATCCTGCCCGTGAGATTTAAGGTTTGCCTGGGTTCCTTCTGCGGAGAGACGGTAAAGCGAATAGATAGTGTAAAGTTTCTGGAGGACTGTTTCGCAAAAAGTCTGTCCAGATGCCCCAGGAAAGATGGTATTTTTTATTTTTTGAGACTTGCTTCGGGAGCGGGCAGGGGATTTTGATTTTTGTCCGACTGTATTTTGGAGGCTCATTTTCAGATTGGCAGGATGTAGGGCAGTTAATTTTAAGCTGGGTATTTTTCTGGTTTCCCTGAATGGAAAAATGGAGTGATTCCGCAGGGCGGCGCCTGCCGGAAAGAAAATCAAAAATTTGTATAGGAAGGACGAAAATGAGTGAAGGGTAATGAATTTACGGCAGGTCAGCTGAAATGGATTGCGGCGGCGTTTATGTTGCTGGATCACACCTATAAGGTTTTTTTGCCATGGATTTTGAAGGGTTTTGATTCCATCTTCGGCATAACAGAACCAGCGGGCTATATCATTCTCATGCTGTTTTTCAGCAGTACCACCATTTCCTTCTTCCTTTTTGCTTTCCTGTGCGCGGAATCCTGTCGGTATACCAGGCACGGGGGAAAATACCTCAGAAATCTTTTTCTCTTTGGCCTGCTCTCCGAAATTCCCTACCAGCTCTTGCTGGATATTATTTATGAAAGGCCCTTGGAGGTATGCTGGGGATTTCATAACGTTATGGTCACCCTACTTTTGGGGGCATTGTCTTGCTTTGGTTATGAATGGCTGCGGGGGAGAATGGGAGCCTGGCAGTCCTTTGTACCTGTGTTTCTCTGTGCTTGTACGGCTTATTTTTTAAACACGGATTATTCGGCCTTCGGTGTACTGACCGTTTTTATATGCTATCTGTGTTTTTACTTGGAACAAAAATACCGGCTGATGGCAATGGGACTGTTGTTCTTTTTCCTTTACGGAGTTCAGATTCCCCTTTCTGATTATTTTGCCTATGGTTTTCAGTGGTATATGGTTCCGGTATACATTGCCAGGCTTGCCTATGGCTGTCTGCTCCTCTTTCTGTTGAGTAAGCACCGCGGCGCTAAGGGAAAGGGCGCGAAATATTTTTTCTATCTTTTTTATCCCCTTCATATTGCTTTATTGGTTGTGCTTTATTTGATTATTCGGTAAGGAAATTTATTGATAAGATGTCAAAGAGTTTTGGAAAAAAGGAGGTAGATGAAAAATTGCCTGACTTTTAGGCGGCACGCATAAGACGGTATTAGAAATGTTTTCGGAAACGGCATAGCTTCGGCTATGCCGTTTCGCCATTTTGCAGGTCATTCAGCAAAGACGCAGGGAGTATTCCCACAAGGTCATAGGAAATGTCAATCTGC
>JAHZIE010000032.1:0-16248 GCA_019419895.1 Clostridiales bacterium
TGCAGATTATCCTTATCCTAAGGTCTATTCGGACTTTTGCTATCAAAAATCTATCATCTAGGGGCTAGCAGAGGAGAAATATTCCTTATAAAGCGTTATTTATATCAGATCACATCTATCCAACGCCTCTGAAATATTTTCCATTTTCCAGGTGTCAGGGTGTTTAATCAAATACATACTTGGTTTATAATGATCAAAACGTACATTCGGATTTTGGAAAAGCACTGTTTCTGTTGAGTGTAGGACCTCACCTCCTTTGAGTGACTCTCTCAGAAAATGGAATAAATGCGGGATTTCCCCTGGGAAGGCTTTGGCGGCGTCAGGGAGGGACGCGCAAGCTGGGGGAAAAAGCGAAAAACAAACAGATATGATTGTATTTTGGAGAGAATATGTATATAATGAAACCCAGAAAACAGAGCGCTTTCAGAGCCTAAAAATAAGAAGCCCATTAAGATAAAAGGAGGAAATTATAAGGTGGAGAATGAGCCGAAATATTTGAATGAGGAATACAGCTTTCAGGAGCGGGCGGAGGACCTGGTTTCCCGAATGACGGTTGAGGAATGCGCCTCCCAAATGCTGTATGAAAGCCCTAAAATTGAACGACTGGGAATACCAGCCTATAATTGGTGGAACGAGGCGCTGCATGGAGTAGCGAGAGCGGGAACCGCGACAGTATTTCCCCAGGCGATCGGTCTGGCTGCAACCTTTGACGACGCCCTGTTGTATGAGGTGGCCGATGTCATTTCCACCGAGGCCAGGGCGAAGTATCGTATGTTTCAGGAGGAGGGCGATCCTGATATTTACAAGGGCCTGACCTTCTGGTCGCCCAACGTCAACATATTCCGGGATCCCCGATGGGGAAGGGGACAGGAAACCTATGGCGAGGATCCTTACCTTACTTCTGTCCTTGGGGTGGCCTTTGTCCGGGGAATGCAGGGCAGCGACAGCACTTATTTAAAAACCGCCACCTGCGCCAAGCATTTTGCCGTGCACAGCGGTCCGGAAAGGCTGCGTCATGAATTCAACGCGGAAGTGTCTCCCCAAGATTTATATGAGACTTACCTTCCGGCCTTTCACGCTCTGGTTCAGGCAAAGGTGGAAGGATTCATGGGGGCGTATAACCGGACCAATGGAGAGCCCTGCTGCGGTAGTAAAACCCTGCTTCAGGAGCTCCTTAGGGAAGAATGGGGCTTTGATGGATATGTCACTTCCGACTGCTGGGCAATCGCTGATTTTCACCTGCATCACAAGGTGACCAGAACGGCAGTGGAGTCGGTTGCGCTGGCGGTGAAAAATGGATGTGATCTCAATTGCGGAAATTTATATGGTTTTGATTTGGCGGCCTTGAAAGAGTGGCTTATCACAGAGGAAATGATCCGCCGTTCCGTCACCAGACTGATGACCACCCGCATGAGGCTGGGGCTATTTGACAAGCATACGCCTTTTGATCGTATTTCCTATGACGTGGTGGATTGCCGTGAACACCGGCGGCTTAATCTTGAGGCTGCGCGCAGGAGCATGGTGCTGCTGAAAAACAATGGGATCCTGCCCTTGCGTCCCTCTGAGCTCAAGCAGATTGCCGTCATTGGACCTAATGCCAGCTCAGTCACCCCGCTGTTGGGAAACTACCACGGTACGCCGAATGAATATGTTACCATTTTGGAGGGAATACGGGCAAAGGCGGGGGACAACATCCGCGTCACTTATGCTAAAGGCTCCCATCTGTACCTGCCTTATATTGAGGAGGCAAAGCATGCGGGGGACGGGCTGGCGGAGGCCCGAGCGCAGGCCAAAAGAGCCGATGTGGTGGTATTGGCCGTCGGTTTGGATGAGACAATAGAAGGGGAGGAAATGCAGGATCAGGAAATGGGAGGAGATAAAAAGGATCTACTTCTTCCCAAGTGCCAAAGAGAACTCATCCATGAGGTACTGGAAACGGGAACGCCGGTAGTTCTGGTCAACCTTTCCGGAAGCGCCATAGATTTTGGAGAGGCAAATGAAAAGGCGGCCGCCATTCTGCAGGCATGGTATCCCGGAGCTATGGGGGGCATGGCCGCGGCGGATATCCTCTTTGGGGATTTCTGTCCTTCCGGCAAGCTACCTGTGACATTTTATCATAACGAGGATCCGCTTCCAGCATTCACCGATTATGCCATGGAGGGGCGTACTTACAAATTTTTGTGGCAGCCTCCTCTCTTCCCCTTTGGCTTTGGACTGAGCTACACCTCTTTCTCTTACCATCTTCATATAGATCGCCAGAGATTCCGTCCGGGCGAAAAGGTGACAGGACAGCTTCGGGTGCGCAATGAGGGAACTGTGTCCGGAGAAGCTGTTACAGAGCTTTACCTCAGGGACCGCGAGGCTTCGCTCCGTGTGCCCAGACATAAGCTGTGCGGCATGCGGAGGGTCTATTTGGAACCGCATGAGGAAAAGGAACTAATGTTTGCCATAGAGCCGGAGCATCTGGCGCTCGTTAATGAAGAGGGAAAAGCGGTTTATGAACCGGGAGAATTTTTGCTGTTCGCCGGAGGATGCCAGCCGGATGCTCAAAGCCAAGGAATGATGGATGAAACCTGCGCCTGCGTTTCTTTCATTTTAGAAGACTGAGCTGTTTTCACAGATATTTCAAAGGGGAGAGGCCAAGCCTCTCCCCTTTTCTACTGGTGTTTAAGGAAAGCCCGTCCACCGGCCTTGTAGGAAAAAACAGTGGACTCGGAATTACGCAGGGAATTGAAACTTAATCGTTTCGAAAAAACAGACGGCCCCTGGTTAGCGGTTTACTGCCTTCACAGTTACAGCGTGTAATGCGATGGATAAGGAGGGTTTTCACTTTCTCTTAAATGGCGGGCCACAGGATGCTTTTAGGACCCTTTATACCGCCAGGTCAACGGGCGTTTTAATTCCTGTCAGAATAAGGAAAGAAAATAACCGTTTTGAAGGGGGGAAGGAAACGGATGCTTTCCCCAAGGACGGGCGCGTTTCTGGATGCTATTTTATCGCGTTGGGAAAAATGGGATAGGAAGGGGGCCTGTGCTGTAGGAGCTGGGAAAACTCTGAAAAAATGGCGTGAAGGGGAATGGACAGTTTTTTTATGGCGGCCTGAGGCGTCTTTCCTCCTTGACGTGATACCTTGCCAGGTTGTAGAAAAGGAAACGTAAAAGTACAAAGAATTCTAAACGATTCGAATTGTTTTATTATGAGAGAATGCTTGCTGATTTCATAGGAAGAGGCTGCTACCGCTACTCCTGGATGATTGACCAGAGGGAAAACGAGCTGGACGTTTTCCAAAGGCCGGACTTTCTGAATGGGATTCAATTCCGGCTTTTGGAATAGGGCGGCTGCTTGGTGATACAGCAAATCAACTACAATATAAAGATTCTTCCCTCATTTTTTCATTACCAATTCCATCTTGCGCGCCGCGGGCTGGAATGGTATTCTAATGCTAGCTGAAATAAAAGGGGAATGATATGTGAGAAAGCAAAAAATAAACGATATGACCAAAGGAAGCCCGTTCCGTTTAATTGTACTGTTTTCGATTCCCCTGTTTTTGGGTAACGCCTTTCAGCAGCTTTATAATATGGCCGACACCTTAATTGTGGGCCGGTATTTGGGAATGCGGGCCCTTGCGGCTTTGGGAGCGACCGGTTCCCTTGCCTTCCTTCTGTTCGGGCTTGCCAATGGGCTGACCAGCGGCTTTGCCGTCATTGTATCACAAAAGTTCGGCGCGGAGGATTATGATGAAATGCGCCATTCGGTGGCGACCTCCATTCTTTTAAGCTTTGCTCTCTCCATTGTCATTACAGGAGGGCTGCTGCTGGGTCTGACCCCCCTCCTGAGGCTTATGCAGACGCCCGCGGATATCTTTGATGACGCTGTCTTGTATATATCTATTATTTTCGCGGGGACCATAGCTTCTGTTTTCTATAATATGTTTTCCGGGATTCTGCGGGCGCTGGGGGACAGCCGTACCCCTCTTTATTTCCTCATCCTGTCCTCCATGGTCAATATTGTCTTGGATATTGTATTTATCAGTTCCTTTGGCATGGGAGTCGAAGGGGCGGCCTATGCCACTATTATTTCCCAGGGGCTTTCAGCGGTCTTATGCCTCGTCTATATAAAAATAAAATATCCGATCCTTGCCTTGAAAAAGGAGGATTGGAGGATAGATCTCCCCTTTGCCTGGAGGCATCTTCGCATTGGAATTCCCATGGCGCTCCAGTTTTCGGTGACAGCTGTGGGCGTTATGGTGATGCAGACGGCGCTGAACGCTCTCGGTTCTACTGTGGTCGCTTCTTATACAGCGGCCTCCAAGGTGGAGCAGATTATCACCATGCCCGCCATGACTTTTGGTATGGCGATGGCGGTCTACTGCGGGCAGAATATGGGGGCGGAGCGCTATGACAGGATAAAGTCCGGAGTCCGGAGCTGCACCATTCTTTCCTGCGCTGTGAGCATAGTGTGCAGCGTTGTGACCGTCCTGTTCGGCGGGCAGATGACCCGGTTGTTTTTGGATCAGGCGAACGAGGAGGTTCTTTCCTATGCAGTTCAGTACCTGAACCTGATCGCCATATTCTTTATTCCGCTGCATCTCATTTTTATTTACAGAAACGCCCTTCAGGGAATGGGGCATGGCTTTATGCCCATGATGGCCGGAGTTTTTGAATTTGTGGCGCGTACGGTGGTAGCTTTTACATTGCCCCATGCTCTGGGCTATCTTGGAATCTGTATCGCAAATCCCGCTGCCTGGATCGCGGCGGCGGTTCCTCTGCTGATTACCTATGTCGTTATAATTAGAAGATATTGCGCGGCGACGGTTTTGCCTGGCGAAGAAAAGTAAACGGCCTGAATATGGCGGAAGGAAGCCTCCGGCGGGCTTCCTTTTTTTATGTATAATTTTACGGCTCCCAGACAAAAATAGGAGGGAAAAGAAAACGGCGCCGGACCAAAGGGCGCCATGCGCAAGAAAGGGGACGCCAAACGATGATAAAGGGGATCAGCAGACAGATTATTGAGGTCGCAGACACAGAAAACGAATACTTTGAAAGAGCGATGTTTTTTATCAGCCCGTGTTTTTCCGACGCGGAAAGGAATGCTTTGGAAAAGGAAGCCAGAAGAATGCTCCGTCAGATGGATTCCCCGTCCAAAATAAAATGCAGAAGAAGATGGACCTATTTAGCGGGGAGAATGGCTATTGCTTTGGCGGCCGGTTTGGCCATTGGTGTGGTCTGCGGCCTGTGTTTCTGATTTCCATACGAAATAAGACGTGAAAGGTGATTGTCTGACGGATTTCCTCATATATTTTTGATATAGGTACAATATTGAGGAGGAGTCAGAATGGAAAACCGTTCAGATGTAAGGGTGACAAAATTCGAAGCGGTCGGCGCGTTGGTATGCGGTGCCGCCGCTGTTTTCATGCACGGACTGTACCAGTGGACAGGGGGCGCCATATGGGCCGGGCTGATTTCGGCGGCAAATGAAAGCCTTTGGGAGCATGGAAAGGTGCTGATGGTTCCTTATCTGCTTTGGGCTTTTATGGAATTTTTAGTTTTAAAACAGCCAGTGAAAAAATTTACTGTGGCCAAAACCGCTGGGCTCATTGTCATGTTGGCGGGAATGATTGCGTTTTATTACCTCTATACGGGAATTATTGGTCGTTCAGTACCCGTTGTTGACCTATTGTGCATATTTATTTGGATGGCGGTAGGTCAAATCGTTTCGAGAAAGCTTCTTTCCTCTTATCGCCGGGTGGAGTCTTGGTTTACCCTTTGCGTTTTTTTATTGATTCTACTTGCGGTTATGTTTATTAGCTTTACCGTCAATCCGCCCCATATTCCGCTGTTCCAGGATCCTGTGACAGGAAGATACGGATTTTTGTCAAGTCCGGCCTGAGGCCGTGTACATAGAGCCGCGGGAGCTGCGCCGTCCTGGGAAATGTTTCCCGGGACGGTATTTTATTTACCTCCGTGGAAAGGGGAAAGAAAAATAATGGGAAAAGTCTAAAAATATAGTAAGAAATTGTTTCTCGAGGCAGGATTATATGATATAATAATAAAAATTATAGAAGAAAAGTAATGGATGTTTTGAATAGAGTAAAAAAGTGGAAAATTGCCGTTGACGGCTGTTTTCCTTGGGAGGATGCTATGGAGCACAAACGGGAGAAGAAGAGGGGCGCGCCGGCCGAAAAAAAGCAGGCCGAGGGGATGATTGCCGGAAGAAACGCGGTGATGGAAGCGCTTCGTTCCGGACGGAATATTGAGAATATTTTTGTATCAAAAGGGGAACTGAGCGGATCGATTGTTTCCATTCTGGCGAAGGCGAGGGAGAAAAAAATTCCTGTCAAAGAGGCGGATGACAGGAAGCTTGATTTTTTATGTGGCGGCGCTGTCCATCAGGGGATAGTCGCTGTGGCGTCTGTTGTTCCTTATGCCGGACTAGAGGACATCTTCGCGTTGGCGGAGCAGCGGGGGGAACCGCCGTTTATCATCATTGCGGATGAGGTGGAGGATCCCCATAATTTAGGCGCTTTACTGCGTACTGCCGAGGCGGCGGGGGCCCATGGGGTCGTCATACCGAAAAGGCGTGCTGTGGGGCTGACCTATTCTGTGGGAAAAGTATCCGCTGGGGCGGTGGAATATGTACCAGTTGTTCGGGTGCCGAATTTGCCGTCTGTGATCGAAGAACTGAAGAAGCAGGGCGTTTGGGTCTATGCCGCCGATATGGACGGGACACCCTGGTGTCAGACCGATTTCAGCGGACCTGTTGCCCTTGTCATTGGCGGTGAGGGAAAGGGTGTCGGCAGGCTTGTCAAGGAAAGGTGCGATGGGGTTCTCTCCCTTCCCATGAGGGGACAGTTAAATTCCCTGAATGCTTCAGTGGCCGGAGGAATTTTGATGTATGAAGTTGCAAGGCAGCGTTTGGGGCTGAAAACGGCCAGATAGGACTTTTTAAAGGCAAAAAGGAAGGCGGCGCCTGAAAAAGGAGTTAACGGAAATGAAGGATGAAAAAAAGAGCTTGGAAGCTTTACCCATAGATGAAGAGGACAAAAGAAGAGAAAATGCTGTGGAACACAAGGAAACGGAGGAATTCCGAGAAGAGGAAATTTCTGTCTTTGCGGCCCGCGGCGCGGGAGGAAGAGCCGGCAGAAGAACTGAAAAAAGGCTGCTGGAGCCGGCGGAGAATGAAGTGACGCAAAGGACGGATGCCCCAAAGGGTGTGGAAAATTTATACCGTCCGGAACCTGTTTCTGTTTTGTCTGAAGACTCTGGGGAAACCGCTGAGGAGTCAGGTTCTGTCTTTTCTTATCTTTTCAGCGGGGAAGACAGGGACCCTTATGACGCCCTGATGGAAAAAAGGGAAAAGGACGCCCTCGAAGGAAAGACAACGGTGTTCCAGCTGGGAGATATCAAAGACGGCATGGGAATGCCGGAACAGGAGATAGAGGATGCCGCCTATACCGATCCGCCGGAAATAAAGAGCGGAGAGCTGACGCAGACGGTAAAAAAGGATTTCTCCGTATTTGAAGAGGAGCCCTTTGTTTTACAGGAAACGGAGGAGAGGGAAAGAAACCCCATAAAGCGGCTTTGGAAAAAATTCAGGCATATGGTGCCTGAAGGGGAGGATGATGAAGAGGAGCCCATTGTTACCTCTCTCCGGGACGCCTACGAAAATGACAGGGAAGAGCTTCCTGAAGGGGATGGTTTTGAAAATATCAAGGGAAGCGCGCTGGAAGAGATAAATTCCCATGCTGAGGACGCCGTCTCCAAAGAAGAGGCCAGCGTACAGGAGGAGCCTCAGGAGACGGAAGAAAACATGGCCGGAAGCGAATCTCCCGCAAGGGAAGAGGAAGAGTCTCCGGCGCGGGAGGAGAAAAGCCAGCCGGACAGGGAGCAGGCGGGTGTCCAGTCTGAAAGCGGCGGAGAGGCCGCTGAAGCGATGCCTGTGGCGGAAGCTGTGGAGCCACAGGCGGAAGAGGAGACTGTCCGGGAGGAGCTTCCGCGGCGTACAGATGAGCCGCTCTCTGAGGAAGCGGCTCAGGAAAACAGCTCTGCGGAAACGGAAGAAGAACTTTCAGAGGAGAAAATTCCGGCGGCGGCCGTTTTGGAAGAGAAAACAGTCCCGAAGCCCATCCGGATTGAAGGGCCCTTTCTGATTTTTGAAGAGGGAGAAGAGGGACAGGAGAAGAAAATTCCCGTATATACACCGGAGGGGAAAAAGTCTCCCTTGGTTATTCCAGAGGAGCCGGATGTATACAGCCTGATCAAAAAAGAGTATGAGCGTGAAAAGGGCGGCGCGGCGGCGCGGTTTATCCCTGTGAAAGCGGAGGGGCTGCAGCCGGAAAAAATCGCCCAGGCGGTAAAGAAAATTCAGGAGAAGAAAAAGCAAGACCAGGAAGTGGAGGAGGAAAAGAAGAAATCGGTTCCGCTCCCCCATAAGCCAAAAAAGGCTCCCGGAAAGAAGAGAAAAAAGGAGGCGGTCCAGAAGGGCGCCGCCGCGATTGATATGGGAGACGGTATGAAGGATTACGTTTCTCCCGGAGACGCCCCCGCCATAAAAAAGGACATTTTTGTGTTATACCGGCAGCTCCAGCTCAAAACGGCAGCGCTGGGAGTTTTGACTCTTTTTTCAGGCGTAATGGCGGTTCTTGCCAGGTTTGAGGTTCCTCTTCCTGATTTTCTCCTGCCTAATGGTGGGGAAACGTTAGGCTATGTGCTGTGGAATCTGGCGGTTTTGCTGATTGGCGGACTGCTGTCCCTGAATATATTCAGAAACGGATGGCGGTCGTTCCTCCATATGCAGGGGGATGTGGATCTTCCTCTTGCGGCGGCCGGGACTTTTTGTCTGCTCCAAACCTTGTATCTTCTCATTAACCGTGATGCTTTGGCGGATGGAAGCTCCTGTCTGTATACGCCTGTGCTTCTATTTGCGTTGTTCCTCAACGGCGCCGGCAAGTTGTTTCTGATGAAACGGACGAGGAATAATTTCCGTTTTATCATTTCGTCTGAACCAAAGTACGCTATGCATATGGTGGAAACAAGGGAGGAAGCGGCCAAGCTGGTGAATCTTCCCACAGAGGAGCTTGCGATTTCTTACTGCGCGCCAACCTCTCTTTTAGCGAAGTTTCTGCACATCTCTTACGCCTATGACAGAAGCGAGCAGATGACGCAGAAATATTCCATTTGGATGGTAGTCGCCTGTATTGGAACGGCAATTTTGAATTTTATATTGACCTTCCGTGTGGAAAGCGCCTTGCAGACGCTTTGTGTGGCGGCGTGTATCTGCGTACCGGTTACCAATCTTCTTTGTATCAATATTCCCGTATATCAGTCTGGAAAGCGGCTTCTGAAAAAGGGAGTTATGTTGTCCGGCGACGCCGCGGTGGAGCAGTTTGGGGATTCCAATTTTCTCATGGTGAGGGATACCGATTTGTTCCCAAAGGGGACGGTAACCCTCCATCTGATCAAAACCTTCAGTCAGCAGCGGGTGGATGAAGCGATTCTCGACGCTGCCGCTTTGATTTGCGCCACAGGCGGGCCCATGTCGGATATGTTTTCCCAGATTATCCAGGGAAAATCCGACATGCTTCCCAAGGTAGACGGAATTGAACAGGAAGATGGAAAGGGCGTTGTCGGCTGGGTAGGCGGCCGGCGTGTGCTGATTGGAAACGGCGCGCTGATGGAACAGTATGGAATGATGAGCCCATCCCGGGATTTTGAGGAGAAATATAATGGGGACGGGCAGTTTATTTCCTATCTGGCGGTCGGAGGAGATCTGGTCGCCATGTTTGTGATGGACTACGCCGTGGACGAGGAGGTGGCCATACAGGTTCAGAACTTAGCCGATCAGGGAATTCATCTGGCGGTCCGGACAATGGACAGCAATATCACTTCTGTCATGCTGGCTCAGAAATTTGACATTCCCTCCCATAAGGCGGTGATCCTGGGAAACGAGGAAGGAAAACGGTTTGACGCTTATAGGGAAGAAACGCCTGAGGCGGACGCGCTTCTTGGAGTGTCTGGCAGATTTCACGCGGTGGCACAGGGCCTGCTGGCCTGTAAAAAATTAAAAAATGTCATTTCACTTTCTATGATTTTACAGGCATTAAGCGTCGTTTTGGGCTTTGTTCTAGTATTTTTCCTGGTGATTGCTTCGGGAATCTCCCAGCTGTCGGCTTTTGAGGCATTTATTTTCCAATTGTTCTGGACAGTGGTCATTGTTGGAAATTCATTGCTGCGGAAATACCGGTGAACCTTATTTCCCTGCAGGGACAAGGGCAAGTGAGTGAAATGGATGCTATGCCCGCGGCCTTGAATGGAACAGATGGAATACAATATGTGAATTTAAAAAAGAAAGCTTGTCGGAAGGGATGTAGAGGGTGTGTTTGAGGCAATTGACGGAGTAATACAATGGATTGATGATCAGATCTGGGGGCTACCCTTGATTATCGCCATCCTGGCGACTGGAATCTATCTTACAGTCCGGCTGGGGCTGTTGCAGATTCGCCATTTACCAAAAGCGCTGAAGTACATGGTGAAAAACGAGGAGGGAGGCCGCGGTGAGGTCAGCAGCTTTGGAGCGCTGTGCACCGCCCTGTCGGCGACCATTGGCACGGGGAATATTGTGGGTGTCGCGACGGCTATCGTAGCCGGCGGACCGGGGGCGCTGTTCTGGATGTGGATTGCGGCCTTCCTTGGAATGGCTACCAAATACGCCGAGGGCTTCCTGGCGATCAAATACCGCGCAATTGACGCTGACGGCCATGTGCTGGGGGGGCCGTTCTATTACATAGAGCATGGTCTGGGAAAAAATTGGAGATGGCTTGCGAAGATTTTCGCCTTTTTCGGCTGCGGCGTAGGATTGCTGGGAATCGGGACCTTCACCCAGGTGAATGGGATTTCCGACGCGGTGAGAAATTTTTTTGATCCCGAGGTACAGTGGTCGGTTTCACTGTTTGGACGCAGCTATTCCTGGACGGTTATCATCACAGGGATTATTCTGACAATTTGCGTCGCCCTTGTAATTATTGGCGGATTGAAAAGGATTTCCAGCGTGTCGCAGCTGATTGTCCCGGTTATGGCGGTAGTGTATGTGGTTGCCTGCCTGGTGATTTTGGGGACCAATTACCGTCAGATTCCCAGCGCTCTCGCGGAAATAGTAGAAAGCGCCTTTGGTCTGCGCGCCGCGGCCGGCGGCGCTCTGGGAAGTATCCTGATTGCGATGCAGAAGGGAATCGCTAGAGGTATTTTTTCCAATGAGGCCGGCCTTGGAAGCGCTCCTATTGCGGCCGCGGCGGCAAAGACAAAGGATCCGGTCAGGCAGGGTCTGGTGTCCATGACGGGTACCTTTATCGACACAATCGTGATATGTACCATGACGGGGCTGTGCATTGTTGTGACGGGTTCGTGGAACATTGGGCTGGACGGCGTGGCCGTCACTGCCAATGCTTTTGGGGAGGGGATGCCCTTCAGTTCAGAGATAGGTTCCTTTATCCTCATGCTGTGCCTGGTGTTTTTTGCCTTTACAACAATTTTAGGCTGGAATTATTATGGCGAGCGCTGTTTGGAGTACCTTTCCAACGGAAACAAAAAGGCTGTGCTGGTTTACCGCTATCTATACATCCTTGCTATTTTTATTGGTCCGTTTATGACAGTAAAAGCAGTATGGAATATTGCGGATATTTTTAACGGGCTGATGGCTTTACCCAATTTGGTCGCCCTGCTGGGATTGGGCGGCGTTATTACAAGGGAGACGAAAGCAAGGCTTGGCAGGAGAGAGAAAAAGCGACAGAAAAAGGCTGTAGATTAGAATAATAGAAGAAAATACAAGGGCGGGGGAATCAATTCCCCCGCCCTTGTATTTTCTTTATCAATAATATTTTTTCACGCCCGCCATTATGCCATTGAAGCTGCCACCTGAAAATTGTCCTCCCGGCGTTTTTTCCAGCCCAAAGTGGAAGAGAAAAGGGGCGAACAGGCTGAACACGGAAAGAGGGCTATGCCTGGGTCTCCTGACGGATGGAACGGTTGATGGCGCACAGAATTCCACGGATGGAGGCGCGGTTAATATTGGAAGAAATCCCTACGCCGAAAATATGCTTTCCTTGAGGATTTTCAATTTCAATGTATGCGATTGCCTTGGAATCAGAACCGATGGAAATCGCGTGCTCATGATAAGATATGAAGTTATAAGATCCAAGCCCGATCTGGTTCATCGCGTCGCAGAAAGCGTTGATGGGGCCGTTTCCCTTTCCTTCCACCGAGATTTCAGCGCCGTCTTTAAAGACGGTTCCGGAAAAGTGGGCAATCTCCTCCCCGTTTCCATCCCCAGCTTCAGAATAAAATTTGTGCTTTCCGAGGCGGTAGGGGGTGTCGTTATGGAGATATTCCTTTTGGAAGAGCCCGAGAATCTCTTGAGGGGAGAGCTCCTTGCCGGTGCGGTCGCACTCGGCCTTGACAATGGCGCCGAATTCAGGATGCATAGCCTTTGGTAGCTGATAGCCAAAGGAGGACTGCATGACAAAGGCGGCGCCGCCCTTTCCGGACTGGCTGTTGATTCGGATGATAGGCTCATACTGCCGTCCCACATCGGCGGGATCGATAGGCAGATAGGGAACCTCCCAGTACTCGGAACCGCTGTTTTTCATGTAATGGAAGCCCTTATTGATGGCGTCCTGATGGGAGCCGGAAAAGGCGGTAAACGCCAATTTACCGGCATAAGGCTGCCGTTCGGGAACCAGCATTTTGGTACAGGACTCATACACCTCTTTAATTTCATCTATATTATGGAAGTCCAATTCCGGATCCACTCCCTGGGTGAACATATTCATAGCAACGGTGACAATATCCAGATTTCCGGTGCGTTCGCCATTGCCGAATAAGGTTCCCTCAATCCGCTGCGCGCCGGCCAGCATGGCCAATTCCGCGCAGGCAACCCCTGTGCCCCTGTCATTATGCGGGTGCACGCTGATGATGGCGCTTTCCCGGTTGGGAAGATGCTTGCAGAAATATTCAATTTGATCGGCATAGGTATTGGGCGTACACATTTCCACCGTATTGGGAAGATTGAGGATGATGGGATTTTCCGGGGTGGAACCCAGGGTTTCCATCACCCGGCGGCAGATTTCCACGGCATTGTCCATCTCGGTCCCGGAAAAGCTTTCGGGGGAATACTCAAAACGGAAGTTGGTGCCGCAGCCCTCGGCCTCCTCTGTCAGCTGGCGGATCAGCTTTGCGCCTTCCACGGCGATATCGATGATGCCGTCCATATCTTTTTGAAAGACCACCTTCCGCTGCAGGGTGGAGGTGGAATTATAAAAATGGACAATTACATTTTTTGCGCCCCTGACAGCTTCAAAGGTCTTGCGGATCAGGTGAGGGCGGGCCTGTACCAATACCTGAAGGGTCACGTCCTCCGGAACGTGTCCCTCTTCGATGAGGGTGCGGCAGATTTCATATTCCGTCTCAGAGGCGGACGGAAAACCGATTTCAATCTCTTTAAAGCCAATATCAATCAGGGTCTTGAAAAACAGCAGCTTTTCTTCCAAGTTCATAGGGGTTACCAGGGCCTGATTTCCGTCCCTTAAATCGACAGAGCACCAGATGGGCGCCTTTGTGATGGTTTTATTGGGCCAATCGCGCGTCTCCATTTTAATTTGTTCAAAAGGGATATACTTTTTAAATGAACGCTTCATAAATCTTTAACCTTCTTTCTTTGAATCTTAACATGAGGAAAAGCGCATAACACGCATAAAATAAGAAAAAACCAGCTCCCTTCAAAATTTATTCGGAGCAGGTTTTCATAAAAAACTCGCTCCTATCAAAATAATAGGGGCGAGGAAAATATCCCACGCGGTACCACCCTAATTCAGCAGCCATCGGCTGCCCTCTTAACCTCTAACAAGGCTTTCACCCTTAACGCAGTGACGCGTTCTGTCCTACTTATCAGACAGACAACTCCGGGATGAGCTATCCATACAGGCAATTCCACCGGTTTACACCAAACACCGGCTCTCTGCGGGCAATTGAATGTATCTTATTCCCTTCAAAGTCTTTTGGGGTTCCCAATCAGGAAAAATATTCAGTTTTTATTATTATAAAATGGGAACAGAAAACTGTCAACTCCCTTTTCCTAAAATTTTGAAGATGGAGAGGTAAGGAAAATAGATAAACTGACAAAAAGAGGAATTGTATTTTTTCACTCAGGCAATTGTAATCCCGTGGTGGATTGATGTATAATAAAAAAAGAATAAAAACCTTAAAGGGGGAGAGCGTTTATGACAGTAATGCAAAAAATTTGTTCTGAGCTGAATAAAAAGGTCGATTTGATGATAGAAAAAAACAGGATAGCCGCCGTAAGAAACAGGCTGAAGATTGCCATCGCGGGCCAGCAGAAAAAAATCGATAAAATTTATATGGAAATTGGCCGGGAATGCGCCGGCCAGGGATATCTCAAGGGGGATGAGCAGTTTGCCGCCTGGTACCACCAGCTGGACGAGGCGCGCGCCGCTGTGGAACGTTTGGCCGATAAGATGGCTGCCTTGGATAAAAAAGAAGAGGAGAGAAGCAATGTGATTTCCTTTTCTTTTGGGAGTGAAGAAGGGGAGGAACAGCCTTTGGAGCATGTTGTAGAACCATCTGTCCATGCGGAGGAGGTTGTGCTGCCCGAGGAAGAGCCTGAGAAGAATGGAAAGGCTTCCGAAGAGGATCAGGAGCCGGAAAAATAATCTGTTTGAGAATGGAGGGGCGCGGTTGGATACGCTGATTGTCTGTTTTTCCCTGTCGGGGAAAACGTATACAATATGTCAGAATTTGGCAAGATTCACTCCTGCCTCTTTGTCAAGGATCCGGACGATAAAAAATTTTTCTAAGCTGCGGGCTTTTACTTCCGGGTTAGGGCATGCAAGGAGAAGAAAGCAGTTTCCTCTTCTGCCTTTGGAGGATGACATTTCTTCTTATAGGAGGATTGTCCTCGCCTGCCCGGTTTGGGGCGGTATGCCATGCCCAATGATTTACGGGGTCCTGCACCAGTATGATTTGGAGGGCAAGGAGATTCACTGCCTGCTGACCTATGAAAAGGACGCGGGAAAAGCGCCGGATATTTTGAAAGAGGAGGTTGCCAGGACTGGGGCGAGAATAGCGTCTCTGGTCACGGTGAAGGCTGGTGGAAAGGCGCTAAAGAAGTTTGAGGAGAAATCCCTGGAACTGTATATTGATGATGAAGAGGGAATCTGTATCAGAAAGGCTGCCAAACCAACCTAGAAAGAGGAATAGAAATTTTTATCAAACATCTGAAATTAGGAGCCGGGGAGGACTTGTTCCCGGCTCTCTTTTTTTGGCAAAAGCTTTGAAAGCTCCGGAGCCTTCTACAAGCGGAGAGAGGGCGGCTGCCGCCTGGAACTGAAGCAAACAAAGAGCAGGCCTTTTGTATGAGGAACGCTGCTCAAGGTGAATTTTCAAGGGAGCAATTTGGTCTGAAAGCATGATATTTCCGGTATAGACCTATACGAAATCTTCTCCGGCTCCTATGCAGGCCGCCGTTTCCGCAAGAAATTGGTAGATTGGGCTGAGAGAAAACAAAATCCCCGGTGAAACCGGGGATAGGAGAAAAAATTGAAAGATAGGTCTTGAAAGAAAAGGGGGAAAATCATAAAGCGACGCAAATTGTACAGATATCTCCCAGATCTGACCAGAAGAGGAGAAGATTTTTCGTGCCCAAACCGACAAAAGTTTTACAAATCCTAAGATCTTGCCGTATCGCTGTCGGCCCAGCGGGGGGCGTCACAGAGGGGGAGAAAACGTGGAAATAGAAGCGTTTTATGGATGGGAACAGACGGAAGAAATCTTTCTGCCGTCTGCCCAGACTGTCCGCAAGACAAAAGTGAAGCTGGAGTAATTTTGGCCTTTTTAGTCTTTATTTGACTCAAATTCATTTTTGTCGCTGGAAAAAGCGAAAGCGTCCTTGTGGAAGCTGACCGCCGGATAATTTGATCCGTTTGTATGCCAGCAGTAAATGTGATTTTGACGCACTACCGTGTTTTCAGTATCGCCTGCCACTGAAATCCCGCTTTTCCGCGCGTCCGCCACATAGTTAAATTCCACACAAGTCCCGGCGTGGTTTGGACCAGAGATATTTTCCTGTTCGTCTCCTATGGCTATGCCGCTTTTTCTCACATTGCGTATGGTGTTGGAACGGACGATGTTGCCAAGGCAGATGTTCCATTCCTTTTCCAGCGAGGGGATGTCTGCGTCCGGC
>JAHZIE010000032.1:16258-19011 GCA_019419895.1 Clostridiales bacterium
GTATTTTCAATTTCATTTCCCTCTACCAGATTAAAAAATTCCGGGCCGATCCCTGAATTAAAGAGGGGCTCCTGATTTTCTTCCGCCCGGCTGAAACAACCGTAGACAAAAATTCCTGTCCCCCTCATGTTGCGGATGGAGTTCTCGACCAAAAGGTTTTCAGAACCGTTAATCCACAGCTGGATACCGGACATACCGTTGCAGATTTCATTTTGATGAATGATATTGCGGCTGAATAGGGGACCGATAAAAATCCTGGAATTATGGTCCGGCAAAATGGTAAAGGGCTGCGAAAGCTGGAAAATTCCCGTTTCCCTATCGTATCCCGTCACCCGACGGACCTGGCCGAGCCCCTTTCCTGACAAGACAGCGGCGAAGCTTTGTTCCGGAACGGCCTCCGGCCCGTCATTCTGTTCGTCCGCCAAATGCCAGCATACCTTTTCAGGGGAGACGGTTAGTGCGCTTTCGGCGCAGGCGTCCGGATGACCATAATAGGCGCAGCCATTGCCCGTTTCCAGCAAAATCGCTTCTCCCACATTCTGATCCCGTCCGGCTACGCCGCCAAACCGGGCATGCTCCGCGCGGTTCCCTCCGATATAATTGTCGCATACTGAGCCCTGTCCCACCGATAACCATATCATACGGTTGTTGACAGGGCTTCCCGCCTTTTTTACACTGGTGATCACATTGTCCGCAATCACCGTTTGGTTGAGCGCCTGTCGGCGGCTGCATATGGTTCCCAACGCCCCCTCGCCGCCGGCCCGTTTCGCGATAAGCCGGTTTGAAAGGAGCCTTCCCTGGGTCAGGCCGCGCAGCATGATCGGAATTTGGGCGCAGATTTCACAAGCTTCCACCCTGAGGCCATAAGCGTTGCGTACGAATATCCCAGCCCTTTCTAGACGGAAAAGCTCCCCGTCCTCCCGGCAAAGCATACGGCCGTCTTCATGCCTCCAATCCTTGCCGTCGATGTCACGGATATGAAGCTTCTTCAATACCGTATTGCGAAGAGGAGGGCAGTCCTTTGGATACCGGTGGGGCCTGCCTACGGCGACGCCCAGATCGGTCCGACGGCCCGCGGAGATTGTAAGTTCCTCAATTCCGGCGTTGTCCCCGGTAATCCAGACGGCGGGTATGCCGTAATCCCCTGTTATATTTACCTGTCCGGAGGAAGAGGCGAAATCGTTTCCCTGCAGGACAATCCACTGAGCCTCCTCGGTGGAAGGGAGAAAACCCGTACCGGGGGAGGGGGCCTTCCATTCCCCGGAGGTCAGGGCAACGGCATCCAGACAGAGACGGAGGGAACCCGATTTCTGAAAAGTCAGAGAGGTTTTTCCAGAAGGAATGTCCATGCGTCCCAGCCTTGCCCAGCGGAAATAGGGCTTATAGGGGTGCCGTCCGAGACCGGTGGCATAGACATTTTCCCAAACCTCAGCATTGTCCGTGCTTAGGCTGACCTTGGCGGGATTTTTAAAGACGGAGGCCTCCCGCTGGGGCAGCGGCCGGGTGGCTGAATAGCGTATCCATACCTCATAGCTGCCGGGTTGGGGAATTTCCGTGGTAAAAGTGAGGGAAAAGTCCCCTTTGCCGCAGGACGGGTGCCCATAGACAGGCTGACGGAAATGGAGGAGAGATTCCTCCGGGCTCAGGGAAAAGTCGAGGAAGGTTTGCTCTGGGCCGGCGCCGGAAATAACGACATTGGCAGGAATTTCCAGTTGCCGTGCGATGGGAAAATGTCCCGCGGGAAGACGCAGGAGAGAATCTTTGCCAGCGGCCGAACGAATGGCCGAAGCCAGGGCTTCTCCGGCGTCCCTGCCTTCCTGCAGAGGGACGATGATTTCCCTTCTTTCCTCCTTGGGAACAATCGTGACAGAAAGGGGCTGGGACCAGCCGTAAGAGCCGCCATAGCCCGGATGGAGCCAAAGCTTCCAGGTGCCCGGAGAGATTTCTTCCGGCAAAACCGCCCGCGCCCGGTACCGGTTTGCGGAAATGACCGGCAGGCGGACGGATTTTTCTTCGTTTTCCAAAAATATATCGCAGGTGAGATTATCCGGCAGCCTGGTCAGCTCACGGCCGAAAAGATCCAGGGTGGCGCCGGGAAACGCCTGCGACGGATTGCACCACCACAGGGCTGGACGGTTGATCAAAACAGGATTGCTCCAGCCATTGTCATTGCAGAACCACAGGCAGAAAACACCCTCCGGAAGATATTCGTCTGTAGTTACAGTGACACTGGTATCCGTGTGAGGATAAACCCTGCATGAGGAGAACTGTCCTTTGGAAAAATCTTGCTGTTGGCACCATATGACAGCGTGAAGAGGACCACCGGAGGCAAAGCCTTTGCCGGCGAGTATGATGGCCTCATCCATTTCCGCGCCGGAAGTCCATGCGGATATTTCGGGAAGAGCGGCATTTCTATCGTCGGAATCCTTCCATCCGGTCATTTTGACTGTTGCCATTTCGCTTGGAAAATACATGGGATCCCCCCGAAAAGCGGTAAATTGCGGCTGGGGAGGGGGTTCCGGGGCGTGAGGCCAAGGCAGATGGGGAAAGGGGTTGACGATGGGCATGATATCATCTCCAGCTTTTAATTTTTACAGGGGATTTAACAGGAGAAGAGGGATCCCCTCTAGTAAAATTAAGCTTACCTCATTCCTGAAATTCTGGCAATTGGTGGGAAAGAATTGCGCTGAAAATTCCTACCGGTTCCTAAAATTTACCATATCGGCGGATGCAGAAATAAAAAATTGAATATA
>JAHZIE010000032.1:19021-30041 GCA_019419895.1 Clostridiales bacterium
CAAAACAAAAAATAGGGAATCATAGTCTCAAAAAGGGGCACAATAAAAATGTAAAAATTTTTACAGGAAAAAAGGAAGTCGTAGTGAAATAAAAATACAAAAACTTACCCTTGGCCGCGGGAGGATATCCTTTTCCCCTTTGGAAATGATACTATCGAGGTGAGAATTTATGTATTATGGAGATTGGGGCGGAGGATATTCTCCGCAATCCGGCTTGGTCCCTTTTTTTGCTCTGGAAGCTCTCCTGGACATCACGAATGATAAACGTCACCCCATAGGAAGCCATGAATATCAGGACAGCATCCGCGATACCGATTATTTGGGAGATGCCCAGGCTGAGGATCCTCGCCTTAGATAAAACGAGCGGACCGCCAATTAAAGGCGGTCCGCTCGTTTATAAGTTTCTATTAACCTGCCGTGGATTTTTATTTTACAAGATAAAGGATCCCAAGGGTATTGGGACCACAGTGGCTGGACACAGTGCAGCCAGCGCGTGTAATCAGTACCTCGGAAAAAGGCTGGAGGCTCTTTACCTGCGCGACAACCTCATCAATCATGGCGGGATCTGACATTCCCGAATGGGTGACAAAGATCCGCTTGAGCTGGAGATCAGTTTTCCCTGTCAGCTTGTCCGCCACATAGTTGTGAAGGGCGGAGGAAAGACTTCCGCGGTATTTTTTGCCGACCACCATTTTTCCATCTGTCACCTCAATACAAGGTTTGAGCCTGAGCACATTCGCCCCTAAAGCGGCCACGCCGGAGCAGCGGCCGCCCTTCCAAAGGTATTGCAGAGTATCAATGATAAAGCTCGCGCGAACTTTTTCGCGCAGGGCTAAAATTCGTTCTACAATCTGCCCTGCCTCCATTCCCTGCTGTGCCAGCTCGGCAGCCTCCAATACCAGCAGTCCAATGCCTGTGGAGAGGTTTTTGGAATCAATGGGATAAACATCTTCAAATTCCTTGGCCGCGATGGAAGCGTTATTATAAGCGCCGGAAAATTCCGAACTGATATGAAAATTAATAACCGCGTATCCTAGATCCGTCCATTTTTTATATTCTTGGGAGTAGGCCGACAAGCTTGGGGCTGCTGTTTTAGGAAGCTTTCCGCACCGTTTATATGAGGCGTACAGATCGTCGGGAAAAATGTCCACACCGTCCAGATAATCCTTTTCCTCCACGCTGACAGTCAGCGGCAATACAGAAACGTCATATTTTTGGTAAAGCTCAGGGGAAAGATCCGAAGGGCTGTCCGCGATGATTTTCACTTTTTTAGGCATATCGTTTCCTTCTTTCTATCCAGCCACTTTATCAGTCTGATACCGATTGATTTTCTGGGCTTCCGGTATAACTGATAGCGGGCTCTGTTAAAAATATTTCTTTGGCGAAAATCCGGATCCTTATGGGGGCTGCGAAATTTTAAAGCGCTTTCCGCCTGCGGGAAAAACTTATAAGGCCAAGCAGTCTAAAGCCCCTCTCTGACAGGATTTATCATCAACGTCCAGAGAGGTACAAATCAGGCAAAAATAAAGACATAAAACAACCGATAGGCCGGAAAACGGTGGGCAGGGAAAAATCACACGGTGGTCAACAGAACACAGCCTTCCCCCGCCAAATGGTAGCCGCCAAAACCGGATGGTAGAAAAATGCTTTCTCCCTTTTGAAGGGAAACGGATTCCCCCTCCCAATGGAGGAGAAGCTTTCCATCAATACACAACAGGGAATGAAAGCTTTCGGAACCGGCGTCCAGGCAGGCGTGAGAGGCGATATCCAGACGGTAAACAGTAAAATACTCGCAGGAACGGAGAAGCAGCTGAGAGAAACCTTCCTTATTTTCCAGAATTCCCTGTGGAACAGGTTCCTTCAGGGATGGCTCTAAGGAAGTGACATCCAGGGCTTTGTCAATATGGAGGGCCCTGGGCTTTCCGTCAGATCCCAGGCGGCCGTAATCATAGACGCGGTATGTCGTGTTGGAGTTCTGCTGAATTTCAGCGATCACGATTCCTTTGCCGATGGCGTGAAGGGTACCGGCTTCTATAAAGAAAACATCCCCCTTGTGGACGTTGACCTGTCTGGTAACTTCCAGAAGGGTATTGTCCTCAATCCGCTTCTGGAATTCTTCTTTAGAAATTTCCTTTTGGAAGCCGTAAATCAGGGAGGAATCAGGTTCACAGTCCAGAATATACCACATTTCAGTTTTACCGTATTCCCCTTCTGTGCGCAGGGCGTAATCATTACCGGGATGGACCTGGACGGAAAGATTGTCCTTAGCGTCGATCAATTTAATTAACACGGGGAAGTAGGGAAAACGCTCTCCATGGGTTCCCAAAACATGCCTGCCCTCCTGTTGGATATAGGTTTCCAGGCTGGTTCCGGCACAGGGACCGTTCGCGATGATGGATTGCCCGTCCTTGTGGCAGGAAAGCTCCCAGCTTTCGGCTATCTTGTTTAGGCTGCTTTGAATTCCATAATCGGTTTTCAGCTTTGTACCACCCCAGAGATAATCCTTACAGGGCGGAAGCAGTTTTAATGGATATATCACTTGAGGGCGCTCCTTTCTTTATCTCAAAAAAGATAACTGCGGCAAAATAACCTCTGCCGCAGTTATCATACCATAGAAATCAATTCTCCGCAAGAATTTTAGTCTTCTTCCGTCAATTGGGAGGTGTACAGGCGGTAATAATCTCCCTTTTTGGCCATCAGCTCATCATGGGTTCCATATTCGGAAATATTCTGGTTGGATACATACATAATTTTATCGCAGTTTTTAATGGTGGACAGTCTGTGCGCGATGATAAAGGAGGTGCGTCCTTTGAGAAGATGGTTGATGCCCTCCTGGACATACTGCTCCGTTTTCGTATCAATTGCGGAGGTAGCCTCGTCCAAAATCAGTATTTTGGGATCTGAAATGATGGTTCTGGCAAAGGCGAGAAGCTGCTTTTGTCCCTGGGAAAGCCTTCCGCCCCGTTCCTTTACCTCGGTTTGATACTTGTGCTTCATCGTTTCAATAAATTCATCCGCATGGACAACACGGCAGGCGGCGGCGATTTCCTCTTCTGTTGCTTCCAGATTGCCATAAAGCACATTATCCGCAATGGTGCCGGAGAAGATGAAGCTGTCCTGCAGCATGATTCCCATCTGACTGCGAAGGGAATGGAGAGTGACCTTGGAAATATCATGCCCATCAATCAGAACACGGCCGCTGTTGACGTCATAAAAACGGGAAATCAGGTTGACTACAGTAGTTTTTCCCGCGCCGGTAGGACCGACAAGGGCGACGCTTTGACCGGGCTTGATGTCAAAGCTGACATCGTTGAGGATCACCTTTCCGGGCTCATAGCCAAAGACGACATGATCAAAGGTAACTTCTCCCTTGATTTCGGGAATGTCGTAGGCGTCAGGCGCGTCGTCGATAAGAACAGGCTCATCCATGGCCTCAAAAATACGCTCCAGATAGGCAATAGTATTCAGAAAGTTGGTATAAATCTGAGCCAGGTTGTTGATTGGCTGCCAGAACCGCCAGGAATAGTTTCCCATGGCCACGAAGGTACCGAGGGAAGCGGCCGGATGCATCCACAGCATACCGGTGAGGTAAAGAAAGGCGGTGATGGTCTGGGAGATATTCTCAACCCCCAGAAAGGTCAGGTTGGAAAGGAGAGAGGCCTTCTTCCACTTTTTACTGGTTTCCTTAGACAGCCGGGTGAAAATTTCAAGGTTTTCATCCTCGCGGGTAAAGATCTGAGTAACGCGCATTCCGTTGATGCTCTCCTGGAGATAGGCGTTCATGTTGGAGTTTTTATTGGACTGCGCCTGCCAGGCCCGGCGCTGCGCCGGTTTGAGAAGGAAGAAATAGACGAAGAGAATCGGCAGGCCGGAGAGGATAACCAGAGCCAAAGGAATGCTGGTGCAGAGCATAAAGATGATAATGAAAATCAGGTTGAAAATTTCAAGAATAAAGTTGACAATACCATTGGACAGCATATCGGATACATTGTTGACATACTGGACGATTCTGACCAGAATTTTTCCGTGGGGACGGTCGTCATAATAGGAAAAAGGAAGCTTTTGCAGATGGGCAAACAAATCCATCCGGATGTCGTAAATAATATCCTGCGCCACTTTGGCCATGATATTGGAACGGATCTTGGTGAAAATGATGCTGATAAACAGACAGGCAGCCAGGAGCACGCAGAGAAGCACCAGCTCGGTAATGTTCTTCTCAGGAATGGAATAGTCGAGAATCCGCTGGGAAATGACAGGGGAGAGCAGTCCCAGAATACTGCCGAACGCGCTCAGAACCAGGACAAAAATCATTTTTTTCTTGTGTTGCCGGATATAGACCATACTGCGTTTAAAATGAGTAATGTCAAATGGGGTTTCCAGGTTTTCGTCGATATCATACCGGTTTCTGGCCATTACGCATCCACCTCCTTAGCCATGCCTTGCTGGATGCAGTAAATGTCGTAGTAAATGCCTTTTTTGGCAAGAAGCTCCTTATGGGTGCCCGATTCGGCGATTCCGTGATCCCTGAGGATAATGATTTTATCCGCGTGCTTTACGGAAGAAATCCTCTGGGCGATAATAATTTTGGTGCATTCAAAATCCAGCTGCTTGAGCTGGCCCTGAATAAATTTTTCCGTCTCCATATCGACGGCGGAGGTGGTGTCATCCAAGATCAGGATCGGGGGGCGCAGGGCGAGGGCGCGCGCCAGGGCAATCCTCTGCTTTTGACCTCCGGACAGTCCCATGCCGCGCTCACCGACAATGGTATCGTAACCGTCCGGCATTTTTTCCACAAAATCAGCGCCAGCCATATAAGCGAATTTTTTCACATCCTCCTCAGGAAGAGAGGGGTCGCCGTAGGCGATATTTCCGTCGATGGTGTCGGAGAAAAGGAACACGTCCTGGGTGGCCATACCGATATTTTTTCTCAGCTGGTAGAGATCCCAATCCTTCACGTTGACGCCGTCTACAAAAACCGCGCCGCCCGATACGTCGTAGAAACGGGAAATCAGGTTGGTAATGGTAGTTTTACCGCAGCCTGTCTCTCCCATAATGGCGATGGTCTGGCCCGCCTTCATGGAAAGGGAAACATGGTTGAGCACCTCTTCCTTTCCAAAACGGAAGGAAACATCCTGAAATTCAATGTCTCCGTGGGGGCGCTCCTGGGGAACAAAGCCGTTTTCCGGATTTTTGATGTCGGGCTTATATCCCTGGATTTGGATGATACGGTCGCTGGAAGCGAGGAAACGATTAATGTCGTTTAAAATGCCGCCCAGCTGCTTGAGGGGATCGATGGTGGCCCAAATCATGGAATTCATGGCGACAAACTGCCCGCTGGACAGCTGCCCGCTAATCATCAGCAGGCCGCCCACCAGAAGACTTGTCACCGTCATGGATTGTGCCAGTGATTCAATATAAGGATAGTACTTCAGCCAGATATGGTTAGCCTCCAGGTTTTGCTCCCGGAAATCTTCATTTTTGCCGCGGAATTTCTCAATTTCGAAATCTTCCTTGGCAAAGGCCTTTACCACTTTGTTGCCGGAGATATTTTCCTGGGCGTTGGTGCTCAGGCGGGAAAGTCTTTCGCGAAGCTCCACATAAATTGGCCGGGATTTTCTTGAGTAGATCCTTAAAAGAACAAAAACAAAGGGAGTAACCGCAATCAGGGCTATGGTATAGGTTACATTTGTGGTCAAAAAATAAATCATCGTGGCGGCATAAAGAACAAAGCTGCTGACAAGCTGCCGGCAGTCAAAGGCGACAACCTGACGGATGGTGTCCATATCACTTGTCATGGCGGTCATCAGATCGCCGGTACGGAAGTTATCGAAAAACTTCATGTCTTTACGCTGCATACTGCGATAAGTGGTAACACGGATGCGGTGAAGCATCCCCTGTGTGGTATGTTCCATCAGTACTATCATTAAATACTGCAGCCCGGTCCGGACAAGGGTTACAGCGGACATTGACAGAAGCAGGGTGAGCAGGATGGCCGTATTGCCGCCCTTAACACACTCGTCAATGACCCTTTCAAGAATTCTTGGATTGATAAGCTGCATAATAGGAATGATCACAGCGATGGAATAATACAGAATCAGGGTTGTGTGATAATTCTCGCAGTTTTTCCAGATCCATTTTACTCGATACACAATTTATCACCCACTTTTTGGCAATCGTTCAAGATACCTGGCAGAGAGTTGTTTTTTGCCAGTTTTCTTACCGGAATCGGCGGCCCCTCCTAGCCGGCCGATTTTAAACACACAAAAGATAGCACACATTGAAAGGTTTTACAATCTTAATTTTAAAGTTTTATGTACTTTTTGTTAAGATTGTTGAAATTGCATAAATTTTACGCGAAGATTGTCGCGAATTATTAAGTTATTCTTTGGCCGGCGGCCTTCCAGAAAATTCCCTTGTTTTCAAATAGTTACTTTGCTATAATAAAATCTATCCATCTGTGTGAAGTATTTTTAAGTGTATTTTGACACTGAACTGTTGTGAATTTTCGATGAATGGTATTTTCCCAAAGGGAAGAAGGGAAGATTATGAAGAGAAGTTCCATAAATAAGTCCTCTGTTGGCGCGGGCGCCGTGGACGCGCCTCCTGCAAGAGGGGACTCCGCAAATACAAATCCTATGGCGTGTCCCGACGATTCCATAGGGGAAGATATCTTTGACTCCCTTTTTTTGGAAGGGGAACGCCGGGAGCGGGAAGGGAATATCCTCCAATCCTTTGAGCTTTACAGCCGCCTGATCCGTCAGCTAGAAAAGGAAGAAAAGAAGGGGAAGGAGAGTCTTACCGACATGGCCGCCCTGGCCCAGGCCTATTTTCAAAGGGCAAGGCTCTGTTATTTTTATCAAAAGCAGGATACCTGCCTGCCTGATAGCAGAAAAGCGGCCGCTCTTTTCTCCAGACTAAGGGCGTTTCCCGGGTATCAATGGGAGCCTCAGAGAAAGGAAAGCCTTTTCTTGCAGGGCATCGAGCTTTCGGCACGGAAGGATTATTCAGCCTGCAAGCAGGTGATCGGGCAGGCTGTGGAAATCGCTTGCCAAGGGACAGAGGAGCTTTGCCGGATAGAGGGGAGGGCCCTATGCGTCTGCGGCGACATCTACCAGCTTGAAAAACAGCCGGACAGGGCCGAGGAAGCCTACCGCCGCGCCCTGCAGAGCCTGCCGCCGAAACCTCAGGCGCGGGAGGATTGGGCGCGGAGGGGACGGATTCAGCAGAGAATTGCCCAAATTATTCAGGAGCCGGCCGCGGAAAAAGCGGAGCTCTGGAGGCAGGCAGCCGAAAGTTTTGAGGCCGGCGGTTGTCAGGAAAGCATTTTATGTTGGAAAATGGCGTCGAGGCTGCTGGAGGAAAGCGGCCAGAGCGACCGGGCATACGCCTGCTATGACCGCGCAATCGCATATCTGGAAGGCAGGGAAGGGCTGACGCCAGAGGAACTCGGCCTTTTGGCGGAGCTGTACACCTTTCGCGGATTGTGGCAGTACCGCTATGGGCATTATGAGAAAGAATTGTCCGATTATGATATCGCTGTTTCCCTGCGGCTGAGAGCGGGGGAAATTGAGGGCAACGCGGAGGATTTGTCCATTGTCTATTGCAACTGCGCGGACACCTGGGCGCGCCGGGGGGATTATGAAAAGGCGTCCGCCGTATACGCGCGGGCGGAAAAGAGTTTGATGTCCATGAAGGTTTTTGATCAGGGAAAGCGGATGCGGAGCCTGGCCCGGCTTTACTATGAACAGGGTGAGCATTATAAGGAAAATCCGGATTATATTGAAAAAGCCGCCGCCGCTTACAGCAAGGCGATAGGGGGATATCAGACGGCGCTGAATGAGACGCTTGGAGAAGAGAAAGAGGAAGGCGTACAGGAAGAGCTGACAGAATTTCTCGCCTTGTCCTACAATGGACGGGGCGTATGCCGCTACGCGCTGAAAGAGTATGAAAAGGAGATTGACGACTGTACCCAGGCGCTCGGTTTGCGGAAACAGCTGGAGGATTCGGCGGAAAACCGGCTTCAGATGGCGATTATTTACCGTAACCGCGCCGACTGCTTTGATATACTGGAGAGGTTTGATCTTGCCGGGGAGGATTACGACTGCGCGTTAGAGATATATTTTGAGCTGGAGGAAAAGGAGGGCTGTCGCCTGCCGCTGCCGGAAATGGCGGATCTGCTGCTCAGCGACGCCCGGGTTCACGACGGGCTGGGAGAGTTTGAGCTGGCAATTTCCCGCTATAGTGAGGCCCTGCGCCGCTTGGAGAAAGAGGACGCCGGGATGGAAAATAATCTGGAATATCTTGGGCTGTCTTATTTCCGCAGGGGAATGGATTACTATAAATTCCGGGAACATCTCTATGCCCTGAGTATGAGGGATTATTGCAGCGCCATTCAGGTGTTGGAAAGAATGCCCTTAAACGTCAGGACAGAGGGCTTTCTGGCTATGGCTCTCAGAACCAGGGGAGAGCTCTACGCTGCCATGGGGGAATATGACTTGGCGCGGCAGGATTTTTCCCGGGCAAAGGAAATGGCCGGAAAGGCCGAAAAAGACAGAATGCGGGAGAGCTTGGGAGAATAAACATAACTTTTCTATAAAAAACATCAGCTCATCTTCGTAATATTTTGGTAACAAATGTTGAAACAGGAAGAAAAAAGTTGTATGATGATAATATCCCCTGCGGCAATCTGCATATAGATAGACAGAGGGATAGAAGTATTGAATGGAAGGATGATTGACAATGTCTTTTTGTACCAAGTGCGGCAAAGAGCTGGTGGAAGGCGAAGTATGCAATTGCTCTGTTTCCGCGCAAACCGCGGAACAGAAGGATACGGCGGTAGTTTCTCAGGCGGAAGCACGGCAAAACGGCGCGCCGTCTCAGGCTCCGGTTCAGCCCCAGCAGGCTGTGCAAGAGCAGCAGGCTCCCGCGGCGGATCAACCGGCGGCAGAACAGCCTGCCCCCAATGTCGTGGTGGTAAAAGCTCCCTCCCCCTTTGCCAATTATTTTATTGGCCTTTGGAAGGAAATCCTGGCTTTTATCAAGGCGCCGGTTTCCCAGGTAAAGGCTGCCCAGGAGGGAAGGAATTTCCAGTATGGCCTTACCCTGTTGGCCGCAAATGCCGTTATCTCTTTTTTGGTAACTCTTTGCATGGTGGGCGGCGTATCCTTTGGGATTAGTATTTCCGGCCTGTTTTTGCCCATTTTGCTGTATTTCGCTTTTTCCGGATTGGCGGCGATGTTCGCGGCGATTGCCAAGTCAAAGGTAAACTTTTTGGGAATTATGTCCGCTATGGGGTTGGTTACCATTCCGCTGACGGCGTTAGGAGTTGTAAATATTCTTCTTTCCCTGATCAGCATGTCAATCGGTCTGTGCGTTTCTATCGTCAGCCTGATTGTCTGGGTTGTTTTCGCTTTTGAAATCGGCAAAAACGCCATGGCTGGAAAAGACAGTGAAATGGTTACAGTGATTTATATGGCTGCCTTGGGATTGGGAGCTGCGATTGTTCTTTCCATTTTCGGAAGCATGGCGGTGGCGGCTCTGAGAGCTGCGGTCGTCAGTTCTATCTATAGCTTCTTTTAATGAATAAAGAATAAAAGATTAAGAAAAGGAGCGGCTCTTTCCTTTTGATGGAGCCTCTCCTTTTTGTCGTTTTCAGCAAGGGAAAAATCCTGGTAGAGCCGGGGATAGGAAAAAAAGCCTTGGCAAATCAATGAGTGAAAGTCAGTAGTAAGGCAAAAGAAAATAATAGGTGATGCGCGAAGCTTAAGAATCGCTGCAGGCATTAAACAGATAAGTATAACTGGTTTACCAGTTTCACAATGAGGGATGGAAGAATATTTTTCAATGCTCCCGTAAGTATTGACCCCTCTGGGATCTGTGCAAGCTACTTGCTTACGAGTGGTTTTGATTGCGATAAAATCGGGAAGTCTGCCACAGGAGAAAGCTGATATAGACTAGAGAGAATGCGGATGGAATGGTATCTGGAGGGCGGCGAAATTCTACCGAAGAAAAGCGCGGATTGTCTCACAACAAAGAACATCATAAATCTAGCCATGAAAAACTTGAGCTTAGGGATGATGGTATCGGTGGGCCGCATCAGAAAATATAGAAAGAGAAGGGGGATATTTAAAATCAACCGAGAGGGAGGTTGGCTGGCCATGCAATAAGCGGTGATCCTTTCATCAGTGAGAGGAGAAATTCCCATTTGATTTATAAAAGCATAAAAACGCCTGTAAAGCTCCTGCTGATAGCAGGGCTTTACAGGCGTTTTTATGCTTTCGAGCTTCCGGTATCGGTATGCGGGGGACGTGAGAATAGCTTTATCGTTCTATCGGAAAGAAGAGAGTAGAGGAAGGGCGAATAAATAAAAAAAGAGAAAAACTAAATAAATAAAGGAGGGAGAGGAGATGGGGCGCGTCGCAGCCAAACAACTCCCCTCTCTTTTTGAAAGAAAGCTTGTAAAAACAGGAAAATAACAGGGGCTATTCTTCCGCCTGCTTTACCTCAAAATAGGCTTTAGGGTAGGTGCAGACAGGGCACTGAGCCGGAGCTTCATCCCCGTAGTGGATATATCCGCAGTTTGTGCAGATCCAGGGCTTTTTTTCATTCTTCTTAAAGACCTTATTCTCCCTCACGTCCGTCAGCCTGCAGTTATAGCGATCCTCGTGGGCTTTTTCAATGTTCGCCACAGCCTCAAATAAAAAGGCGATTTTGGTAAAGCCTTCCTCTTTTGCTGTCTTTGCAAATTCGGCATACATTTCCGTCCATTCGTAATGCTCCCCGTTTTTCGCGTCCTCAAGATTTTGTGTAGTAGAGGGTATCCCGTCGTGGAGAGCTTCAAACCACATCCTGGCATGTGCCATTTCATTGGCGGCGGTTTTTTCAAATACATTGGCGATGGAGTTTATCCCCTCCTGTCTGGCCTTTTCCGCGTAAAAAGAATATTTGTTTCTTGCCTGGGATTCCCCGGCGAAGGCAGTCAGAAGGTTTGCCTCGGTTTTCGATCCTTTTAATTCTGGCA
>JAHZIE010000033.1:0-1877 GCA_019419895.1 Clostridiales bacterium
ATAACGCCCTCCCCTCCCGGTTCAGAGAATACAATATTCATGAAAACTTGTAAGCAAAGGAGAAACAGAGGAGATTACTCATACTTCTTAATGGCTTCCTTGGCCTTGTTGATCTGCTCCTCACCCCAGTCAACCACCTTTTGCACGCCCAGTTCTTCGCATTCGGCAACCATCTGGTCAAACATTTTTTCCACCTCAGCGTCATTCTTGGCGTTCATGACGATCTGCCAGGAATACTGGGTGACAACGCCTTTGACATTGTTCTGGATATCTTCCAGCTCTGTGGGGATGGTTTCGATAAGCCTGGTCCATTCTGGAATATAATAAATGGTGTCATACTCCTCAAGTACTTGGATGGGCCGACGCTTACCGTAGAATTTCTCATACATGTCAAGAATCTTATTATTCTCGATTTTTTTCTCTACATAGGCGAGATTGTCAGTGATGCGGAAGGGGGCGTCAGGATACTTGGAGGGAGCGGAAGAGGAAGCGATACCCCAGTTTCCCCACCAGTCTTTCATGGTTTCACCGGTGCTTTTCAGGGTGTAGGAACCAGTTTCAAGATAGGTACAGGCACCCTCGGTCAGGACATATTTGCCGTCTTTGATATCCCACAACTCGCCCTGAGGTCCGCCGTACATGTTCATCATGGCCTCTTCATCAAAAAGAAGGTTAGCGAATTTCAGGCAGGCGTCCAGTTTTTTGGTGTCGGCGCTGATGGAATAAGGTTTATTGGCGTTGCCGCCGATTTTGGTGCTCTTGGCAGCTGTAACAACTGCTTGTCCTTTCCATACCAACGGCATAAAGCCCTTAGGATCTTCAGCGTTGTTATGCTCCTCGGTGTTAAAGGCGTCTACATAGTTACCGGGCAGGGCGACAAAATACTGTTCGCTTTCCCTGTACTTCGCCTGGGTGTTGTCATAGGTCTGGGTCATGGAGTCAGGGTCAACCAATCCCATCTGGTTGGCGGTGGCCATCCATTTCAGCGCCTGATAATAGCTGCCGTCCTTGGAGAGGATGGGGTCGATTTTGTCATTGACCATATCATAGAAATTGTAACCGATGTTGGTTGTCATAATACCCGTTACATTCTGGTAACGACCGGTATTGGACATGGTAAGCCCATCCCAGGAGGGGAAATTACCGAACATATAGGTCTCCAGACCGTCCGCGGTTTTCGGGTAGACTTCCTTCATCTTCTTCGCGGCTTCCAGAAGGCTGTACATATCGGTAACTTCCGGTTTCCCGGCTTTTTCATAAATATCCCAACGTACTTTGACCGCGTAGGTGCCGGTGTCCATAGCATAGGCGTTGTACACGCCCAGCTGGCCGATAAGGCCGTAGAGCTTGCCGGTGCCGGCGCTCTTGTAGTCCTTGGAGAACTGGACGGATTCCGGCCACTTTTCCGTATAGGCGGGGATCTTATCCTCGTAAGGGGTCAGATCCATCAAATGGCCGCCCTGGATGGCCTGAGAAAGATCGCCGTTGACGGCGTATGTGCCCATGTCGGGGAGATTGCCCGCGGAAAGCATGGTCTGGAGTTTTTCATTATCGGCGGGAATAATAGTAACATTGACGCCAATTTTCTCAGCGAAATAATCCTGCTGCCATTGAAAGAAGGCGTTGCTGGGATTCTGTCCAAAACCGTAGAATTCGATGGTTTCTATTTCGCCTGTGCCGCCTCCGGAGCTGGCGCCGCCCGCCGCGCTGGAGTCTCCAGTACTGCCGGAAGAGGATTCGCCGCTTTGCTGCTGGCATCCGGCGAAGATGTCGCCCTTGACGATACTTGGAACTATACCGACATCCTCTGGAACGGCATACAAGCAGAAAAGGTGCAGCGGGCATTTGAGAAACTGAATTACCGGGAACAGACCTTG
>JAHZIE010000033.1:1947-2888 GCA_019419895.1 Clostridiales bacterium
AGTTATGTTCGAGGGCAGCACAGCCAGCGGTGCAGAGCGAGCCTACCGGAAAGCAGTGGACAAACTGACGGAGCTTTTGGTCGCCGAGGGTGCAATCCATGCTGTCCGGCTAAAACAGAAATCCAAGACTAAACGCAAAAAGAAAATCGCCGCCGCAATCTACGAGTATCAGGCAGATTGCGACGGCGAATGGGGCGAGATTTCATTTGATTTTGAGAATGGCACAGCGGAAATCATCCGGCTTGCCGATTGGGATACGATGAAAACGAACCGTTTTGCGAACAAGGCGATAGCGTATCTTCTGAACTGTGAGAATGAGAAGCTTCCAAAGGAAACAATGGTGGCATTTGAACCATAAAAAACCGCTGCAACTTCCATCATACACGGGGATGAAAATTGCAGCGGTTTATTACATCATATAAAAATGTTCCTACATGTCCCTTGACTTTTCACGGACGGGAACATATAAATAACAAGCTTCTATATTGGAATTTTCCGGATTATGTAAATAATATTCGTATATTGGTAACGTGTCATCGCCATATTCGTATCCGTATCTTGGTGCTAAAATTTCACCAATCCATTTATATGGTGGAATACCACCAGTCCATGGCTCGACATTCAATGCTCTAAATGTGTTATCGCATATTTGGATTTTCATGTATAAAGATGATGGTACTTTGATAACATCATAGCAATCAGGTTGTTCTTCGGTTTCCACTAAAAAGCCAAACATAACACCATTCGGACGTTCTTTGGAAAGATAATTCAAACTAATGCATACTTCCCAATTTTTTTCACGTCCGTTTGGTATATTATTCGGGAATATTATCGAAGCTTCTTGTGCTATTTTTTCCACATCAGGCTCATCTATATTATTGACAGCATAACCAACCTTTCCGCACCAAATAGTATCACTCCAACTTATCAAATCAACATCG
>JAHZIE010000033.1:2898-22976 GCA_019419895.1 Clostridiales bacterium
ATGTTTTTATAACTATTTCTTGAGAATGTGCATATTCCATATTTTGACCTCCAAGGTTATTGATCCTCCACCTGTACATAGGCATACGCAAGTCCTGCGCCGTGGTTGTACATTTCAATCTCCTGTGCTCCGTTCGTGCCAACCTGGTATCCTAAATCGTTCAGCGCATCTTTTATGACTCCGAACAATTCAAACACTTCGCATCCATCCCGTCCGAACGCAGCCTGTGCTACTTCACTTGTACAGGAAAGACGGATATAAAGCGACTGTGGCATTCGATAAATGTCATGAGCGGAATTTTGCTCGTCGCTTGTCACCTGTTGGGAGAACATCATCCCTCTGGGTGACTTGCCATCCTGCCAGTAGTCGATGCTGATGGCGTTATCCCAGCCGGGATTAGCAAGGTGTAATTTTGGATATTGACAATTTTGCTGGTATCTTTGAAGCAGTGCTGAAATGTCTGGTTCATCGGTCAGATTAGGGGCAAAGGCAACAGAGCCACACCATATTGTTGCCGGAACAAAGATAAGTTCCAAGGGAATGTTATTGTAGTTGATTTCCTTTATCAGGCTTTCACCGTGAATTGCTGTTATGAACATTATTAAGTCTCCTTTTTGTCGCTCTCATTTTTCTTTTACAGGAACAATCCAATGCCAAGGCGTATCAACCTGCTTGGGTGGATTTTCCTCCTCTGCTTGAATATATAATTCAGCATTCCAGCCATACGGCTCCCAGTTTGTTGTGTAGCCATTTGCGTTTATACGATCAAGTGTTTCTGACATGCTTTCACCGTAAATACCTTTTGCACAAAGAGTTTCCGGAATATCTCTATATATAAATCTATCTGGCACGGGGGTATCTGCTGGAGTTAAAACACAAACGATATAGATAAATGTATCTGTTTCTGCATCATAATCGCATGTCCAACCATATGGAAAAATAATCAGAAAATAAAAAACGCGAAGTTGATATACCTTCTATGTGCAAATTATAATCTTATTTTTCTGATTAGTCAATAGCTATAAAAAATAAAATTTGAATATTTAGTTTTTTTGTATTTTGTTCTGTCAACCTTTCCCGGACTGGAAAAATCGCGGCGCCGCCGAAGGGGAAAAAGAAAGGATATGGATAAGGAAGGGAAAAAATTGGACGGGCGGCATTCGGCGGCAGCTAGGGAGACCGCCGCGGAAACAGTCTCTTTTCTGTTTCCCTTTTGGGGTTCCTTTCGGCAGGATGTTTCCGCCTTCCGGGAGTTCCTCAGAAAAGCTGTCCGCTCCGGCGTTTTCTTCCAGGAAAAGGTTGACTTTTCCTCCGCGATGATGGAGAATAAGAAGCGATAAGTCTCTGCCCCGCCGAGGGGCCGGGCGGAGGTTTACACCAAAAAGGAAACCAAAGGAAAAGGAGCAGTTTCATGAAGACCTATCATATCGAAAGTCAGAAGGATAACCACGCCTCCATCCAGCGGCTGCTGGACCAGTGCAAAAATACCGAGGCGACCATTGTTTTCAACGAGGGCGTCTATGCCTTTGAAAAGGGGCTGAAACTGACGGCCGAGCACAAAAACCTCACCCTCAAAGGGGAGGGGAATGTCCGCTTTTTGGGCGGAAAGGAGCTGAAAAACTGGACGAAGGTGGAGGGAACTCCCATTGCCCAGCGGTTTGACCCGGAGGCGCGGGACAAAATCTATGTCTGCGACCTGGAAGGGGAAGGGATTTCCGCCGTGGGGGATTTTGTTTCCCGTGGATTTAACCGTTACGTCACCCCGTCCCATTCAGAGCTGTTCTGCAACGGCAGCCCGATGAACCTTTCCCAGTATCCCAAGGGAGACGGCTTCCTCCAGATTACCGATGTGGCCGAGGGGAAGACCAACGAGTGGGATGACAAGGTGGGTTCCCTGGAAGGCGGCTTCTATTATGACGACGAGCGTCCCGCCCGCTGGGAGCCGTCTGACCAGCTGTGGACCCTGGGGTATTGGGCCTGGGACTGGGCCAACTCCTGCGAGCATGTGGAGATTCTGGACACCGAAAAGAAGTTTATCAGGAATTATCCCCCCTATGGGAATTACAGCTATATCCCCGGCCAGAGGTTCCGGTTCTATCATATCCTGGAGGAGGTCAACCAGCCGGGCGATTATTACATTGACGTCAAGGAAAAGAAGGCTTACATCTATCCTGAGAAGATGGACGATTCCACCGAAATCACCATTTCCGTCATGGAGGAGCCCATCCTTTCCCTGAGCGGCAGCGAGAATATCCGTTTGGAGGGGATTTCCTTCGAGGCCGTCCGGGGAGACGCCGTCGCCGGGGAATACACCGAGGGCCTTGTGATTGACAACTGCTATTTCAAGAATATCGGGAATTATGCCGTCGACCTCACCGAGGGGCATAACAACGCGGTTTATAATTCCACCATTCACGACTGCGGCGACGGCGGCGTCCTCATGTTCGGCGGCAACCGCTGCACCCTGGAGGCATGCAACGCCACTGTCAACAACAATCATATTTATAATATCGCCAAGTGGACAAAATGCTACCAGCCCGCCATTTTCCTCATCGGCGTGGGGATGACCGCCCGCCACAACCTTATCCATGACTGCCCCCATACCGCCATCATGTACTGGGGCAACGAGATGACCATTGAGGATAATGAAATTTACAGCGTCGTACTGGAAACCGGGGACGCCGGCGCCATCTATACCGGCCGGGACTACACCTTCCGGGGCAACAGCGTATGCCACAACTATCTCCACCATCTCGGCGGCGTGGGAATGGGCACCATGGGCATCTATAACGATGATACCGTCTCCGGCACCAGGATGAACAACAATTACTTTGAGGAGCTCACCCGGGGCGCCTTTATGGGCGGCGGCCGCGGCTTTGAGGTGAAAAACAACGTTTTTGTTAAGTGCGACCCGGCCATCGCCTTTGACTGCCGCGGCGCCGACGGCCATCCCGTATGGAGCAGGGGGACGAACAGCACCCTCAAGGAACGGTTCTATCATATTGAGCGGTATCCTCATGCCGACGATACCACCCGCCGCAATTCCCAGGAGAAGGAAAAGCATAAGGGGGAAGAGGTCAACGCCATGGAGAGCGTCTACATTGAGCGGTATCCGGAGCTGGCGGAAATTGACGAGTATTACCGTTCCTGCCCCGAGGGAAAGGCGAAAATCCCCGGCAGCGCCCTCATCGCCAACAATGTCCTGTGCTCCAAGGTGAAATTCCGCTATTCCTTTGAAGAGCCTACCAAAACCTATTATAAGCTGGGCAAGCCCTTCCAGCCGGATAAATACATGAAGGCTTATATTACCGACACCACCCGGGATATGCGGTTTACCATCTCCGGGGAAAAGGGAGAACTGCAGATTGTCAGCAACTACCAGGCCCTGCCGGAGGATTTTGTTGACGCCGACTGGGGTGTCCTGGCCGTCAAGCCGGGTTCAAAGGCTTATGACTATGGTTTTACGGACAGTGATTTTTATTCCATCGGTCTGGAAGAAGAAAAAAGAACGGTGAATCCTCCCAAGGTGCTCACCCGCGTCAGGACGGAGGCGGAGCCTGTGGACGAGATTACCATCGGGCTGAGAAATCTCAGCGACCGGGAGGTCCGCGGGAACCTGAAGCTCTACGCCCCTGAGAATGTGACCTTCGCGGCGGAAAAGGTGCCCTTCCATGTGGGGCCTGGGGAAGAAACCTGTGTGAAGGTGAAGATTGAGAAATACGAGGGTGAGTTTGAGGTTGAAGTCCGTTCCGACACGGCCGGAGTTCGCCCCAGCCGGAATGTGTTTGAGTTCTGAGGCGGCCCTCCGCCCTGGAAGTTTGTCCAGTCCCGGCCGTCCGGTCAGATATCTTCGTAATCTGTTGCTCGCGGAAATCCCTCCCTTTGTCTTTTACCGGCGTCCGGCCCTTTCGCGTCGCTCCTTCCGCTTTTGGAACAAGGGGAAAAAGATATAAAATGATAACTCAGGAGGTTTGACAATGGCTATCAAACGGAGAGAGGACAGTTTTTTCGGCCTGCATTTCGATTTCCACGCGACGCCACAGGGCTTGGGAGGCGGAACCGTCGGGGAACGGACGAGAGAGGAGGATATCCGGGAGATTTGTGAGCGCGTCCGCCCCGATTTCCTTCAGATTGACTGCAAGGGGCATCCCGGCTACAGCTCCTATCCCACCCGGACGGGGACGGCGGTTTCTCCCATCCAGGGGGATCCCCTCAAGCTGTGGCGGCGGGTGACCAAGGAGGAGGGTGTGGCCCTCTATATGCACTATTCCGGAGTCATCGACGAAAGGGCTATCGAGGAGCATCCCGAATACGCCTGTGTCGGCCCCGACGGGCAGCCGGACGCCAAGGTGACCTCCACCTTCGGTCCCTACGCGGAGGAAAGGCTGATTCCCCAGCTGCTGGAGCTGGCGGGGGAGTACGGTGTGGACGGCGTCTGGATCGACGGGGAATGCTGGGGCACCAAGGCCGATTATTCCCAAAAGGCCCTGGCCGCCTTCCGGGAGGAGATGGGAATCGACGTCTCCCAGAACCCTCCCGTGGAGAAGGGGGATCCCTATTATGAGGAATACCGTGATTTTTGCCGCCGGCGTTTTTTCCGGTATGTGGGCCGTTACCTGGACGCTGTTCATGAGAAATATCCTCAGTTCCAGATAGCCAGCAACTGGATTTATTCCGCCCGTGTTCCCCAGCCTGCCGTCCTGCCGGTGGATTTCCTGTCGGGGGACTATTCCCCCAGTGATTCCTTCAATTCGGCGCGGTATGAGGGACGCTGCCTTGCTCCCCAGGGGAAGCCATGGGATTTGATGGCCTGGAATTTCCGCTGCGATTTCGAAACAAAATGGCGCTGTCCAAAGCATCCCGCGCAGATGACGCAGGAGGCGGCCGCCGTCATGGCCCTGGGCGGGGGCTTTCAGTGCTACATCACCCAGAATCCCGACGGGAGCCCCAAAATGAACCAGATCCGCGGCATGGAGGAGGTGGCCCGGTTCTGCCGTCAAAGGCAGCCCTTCTGCCACAAGGGGCAGTTTGTCCCCCAGGCGGTCATCCTCAATTCCACCACCGATTTTTATCTCTCCTCGCCGGGATTGTTTCTCGGCGGCAGCGATTCCATTAGCGGATGGACTGAGCTGATGTGCGAAAGCCAGCAGTCGGTGGAAATCCGCAGCGAGCACAACCTGACCGGAAACCTGTCCCGCTGGCCGCTGGTGGTGGTGCCCGGCATCCATGAAAAAATAGAGGAAAGCTTTATCGACGAGCTTTTGTCCTATGCCCGGGAGGGGGGCAGTCTGGTCCTTTCGGGAGGGCGCGCCATCGCCGCCTTCTCCGCGAGAGCTGAAGGTGGTCTTCCTCTGCCGGAGGACGGGATTGCCGTCCGCTATCTTTCCCACGACAGGGCCATGTGGTCGGGCTTTGAACATCCCTTCCCCGTCTTCAGGCAGGCGGCGGGGGAGGTCTTTGGCTGGGCGGGCGACGCGGAGGACGGCGACGGCGCTGTTTATCCCGCGGTGCAGCTGCTGCCTTACGGCAAGGGGAAGCTTCTCCTCTCCTCCCTGGATTTTGGGGAATATTATCACGGAGAAGCCCGCACCGTCACCCTGCGGCGTGTCTGCAAGAGAGCGGCCGCGGCCCTTTACCGCCCCATGGTGGAGGTGGAGGGCTCCATGTATGTGGATCTTGTCCTCCTGCAAAAGGACGGCAGATACCTTATCCAGCTGGTGAATACCGGCGGCGGCCACGCCGACAGCGGCCTTGCCAATTTTGACGAGATTCCTCCCGTCGGCCCTCTGAGCCTGTCCATCGCCCTGCCGTCCGCCCCCTCGGAGGTCCGTCTCCAGCCGGACGGAAAGCCCCTGGAAGGCGTTTACAGGGATGGCCGGCTCCATCTGCTCATCGACCGGGTGGAGATCCATTCCATTGTCGAGATTCTTCCCTGAAGCTGTTTCGGAAGGCGCGGCGGGACTTCCCGACCGCGAAAAATATAAGGAAACAACCGTCCCCAGGCTGTCAGGCTTGGAGACGGCTGTTTTTTGTCGCCGAGCAGGTAAGAGAAAACCCCCAGTTGAACTGGGGGTCAATAAAAATGCTTTAGCATAAGCCAGGGAAACGACATGCTTTTTTAGTATGTCGCTTCCTGGCAAAAAATAAGAGCTAATATAAATAGGTTGAAGTGCGGTATTTAGTCCCTGAACAGGGGACTTGCAGTGCGAAAAGTGTGATTGAAGCTCTTTTTCAGCGCCCCCTTTAGGGGGCCACCACAGGAGATAGGCCCTTATAGGGCCTGTTCATACCACGCGTTCTACGCGTGGTTTTGATTTCTTTTGAACCATTTTACATATAGATTGCCCGGTTATACGGCCGCGGATGAAAAATGAAAGGTGTCCCTTTCCCGTCGCGCGGCGTTTTCGCCTCCCGGAAAAACGCGATTCCGCCTTTTCCCTTCTCTAAGTCTTGCAAAAGGCCGGAGCGTTGGCTAAAATAGAATCAGATACAAATCAGAACGGAGCCGCGGACGCGGCAGGGAAAGGAAGGAAAAGCAATGATTGGTTTTGACAGATTCCCCGGCGGGGTCAAGGGCGCCGTCACCTTCAGCTATGACGACGGACAGGTTTTTGACCGCAGGCTGGTGGAGCTTTTGGACTCCTATGGGCTGAAGGGGACCTTCAACCTGAATTCCGGCCGGTTCGGCCATGTAAAGGGGGAGGATTTTGTCACCCCGGAGGAAATCCCCTCCCTATATGCCCATCATGAAGTGGCCTGCCATGGGGTGAACCATCCCTTCCTCGACCGGATTTCCCCGGCCGACCGGGTGGGGCAGGTGCTCCGGGACAGGGAAGCCCTGGAAAGAATTGTGGGACGTCCCGTGATTGGAATGGCTTATCCCTACGGCTCCTACGATCAGAATGTGCTGGATACCCTGAAGCAGTGCGGCGTCCGTTATTGCCGCACGGCAAGGGACACCGGGGGTTTTGATCTGCCCAAAAGCTTCCTTGAGTGGCATCCTACCTGCCACCACAACGCCGCCCTGGAGATGACGGGGAAATTTTTCTCCCGGCTGGAAACGCCTTACAGCACCGCCAGTCTGTTTTACGTCTGGGGCCACAGCTTTGAGTTTGAGCGCAATCATAACTGGGAGCTGATAGAAAAATTCTGCCGGGAAATCAGCGGCCGGGAAAACGTCTGGTACGCCACTAATGGGGAGATTTTCGATTACCTGACCGCGCAGCGCCGGCTGGAGGTGTCGGTAGACGGCGCCATTCTCCGCAACCCGTCGGCCGTCGACGTCTGGGTGACCAAGGACCGGGAACCGGTGAAAATTCCCGCGGGGCAGACGGTGAGGGTATAACGGCCGGTCGGGTTTTCAGAAAGTCCGGGGCGGAGCGCGAGGCTGGCGCCGCTAATATTTTATGGAAAGGATGGTTCGACGGGAGAAGGGGAGGATATTCCTTTTTTCGGTTACCATCGTGGAAAAATCCCTGTTTTTGAGGGTAAGTCATCCCAGGGACGCGCGGCTGTTTTGAAAACCGCCGAAGCGGGAGTTCCGCGTTTCCATCCAGGAAGCCCCGCGCCGTTTTCCTTCCACGACAATCCAAAAGGCTGGTTCTCTGGAGCTTTTCAGAGAACCAGCCTTTTCCTGTATGCTTGGGTATGGAAAGATCCCTCAGAGAACGCCACCGCCGTTCCCGAAAGGATTCCAGAGGGCAAAAAAGGACGCCGGGACAGCAGGCGGAGACTTCAGACGCCAGCCGGAAAACGCCCGCTTATCAGTATTTCCGGCCGGGAATACAGCTTTCAGAAGCAAATCATTTGCCTGAAAACGAAATATCTACATTGCCGTGATTGCAGGAAACATTCAGCGTTTTTTCTCCGCCATCCTTATTCCCCGGCAAATTGCTTTCCCCTTTTTTAATTTCGGAGCGGATGGCGTAATCCTCATAGCTTCCGGCAACCTCGCCGGAAATATTCCCGTTTTTGACGTTCAGTGTCAGGGAGACGCCCGTGTCCAGACTGCCGAAGGAAATATTTCCCCCGTTGGAAGAAAGCGAAATCTTTTCATTGACAGACAGCGCGGGGAGAGAGATATCTCCGTTAGTTGTGGACAGGGTAAGACTGTCCAAAAGGGCGGACGGTATTCGCAGCGAGATTTTCCGGTATTCCGCGGAGGTTTTCCCGCCAATATAGTCCGTCCATTCTTTGGATGCCGCGCTTGCCATCGTCAGGAGGTTTTCATCAGAGACGGAAATATTGTAATACTCCTTGTTGTTTTCAAAATATTGGATATGAATTTGTTCATCCCCGGACAGGGATACTTCAATCTGTCTGTCGCGCGCGTCGACAGTGATTCCCTTGGTCCGCGGATCCGCCGTGTAGCTTTTTTCCTTGAACGGTTCGCTGTCGTCCGAACAACCCGCCACGGAGAAGCACCCCAGGACAAGGCACAATATAAGTAAGATTATTTTTTTCAACGCGATTCCTCCCGATTCCATATATAACCGTATTCATTTTTCCGTCCTCCCAGTGAATAGGAATTCAAAAGAAGGGCGATGCCGTTCGGGGCCGTGTTTTCCTTCCCCGCCATCCTTGCCACTGTTTCTCCCTTGTTTTTTTCGGCCCCTTCCTAATCCGTTTAAGGCCGGGGCTCCGAAATCCATATCCGGCGGATGCGTGCCGGCAGCGCGGGCTCCCGCGGAGGTGTCACATTTCCCTCGCGTCTTCTTTCCAATGAGATAATAAACTCACGGTTTCCCAGCGGCAGGCAGGATAATTTTTTAAGGGGTTTTCCCGTGCTTCCTGATCGCTTTTCCGATCTCGCCGCCGTTTCTCCCGAAGGTTGGCCGCCGCCGTTGATTTTTACAGCGTCCCGCGCTATAATGAAGTATAAACCTTTGTGTAACACAAAAGTCAAGTGGGAAAACGAATAAGATGAAAAAATATTTTTCAGTGAGCGAGGCGGCAAGGGCCGCCCGTACCACAAGCGAGACGCTGCGGCATTACGACAGGATCGGGTTGGTAAAGCCAGGCAAAAAAGACGAATGGACAAATTACCGCTATTATACCGCCCAGGACATCGTGCGGCTGAATACCGTCCGCGCTTTGCAGGCCATGGATTTGCCTCTGCGGGAAATCAAGCGGGTTTTGGAATATAACGACCTGGAAAAAATTGTCCGTTTTTTAGAGCAGGCGGAGAAAAAGGCGGATGAAAAAATCGCGGCGCTGCAATACAGCAGGTCGAAAATGCGGCTGGCGAAAGCGGACTATGAAAAAAAATTGGAAGGGCGGCAAAACCAGGGGCATCCCTTTCTTAAAAAATTTCCCCAGCGCGTCATTCTGCTCTCAGACACCCTGGAATCCCCGGCCCTTGATAACCTTTGGAATTATCTGGGCCACTTTTATGAGAAAGCCGGGCCGCTGAAGGAGCGGTTTGCTTTTGAGGATACGGCGGGAATCTACACCGAAAATGGAATATCAAGGCTGTTCGCCGTCTGCACCCGCTATGCGGATATGGACGGGTTAAAGGTACTGCCCCAAGGGAGATATCTTTGCGCGGACTGTGGGGAAGAAAACAGAAAGAAGGTTCTGGATGGGCTGATACAGGCCGCTCAGGCGGAATACCATACAAAGCCGGGTTTTGTGGTGCAGATGGTTGTTGTATCTGGTATTTTGCGATGGAACTATCAAATCCAGGTTTATGCGGATCAGTAAAACAGGGAGGCCTTCCAAGCGATCGGAAAAGGGGCGTATGTCCATCCGGCGCGGAAGAATGGAAAATACAGAAAGGCAAAAAGCTTCGCGGCAGGCCTGTGCCTGCCGCGAAGCTTTTCGCGACTGTTTTTGATCCGGATATGGGGCGTGTTTCCTTTTTCTCAGCCGGGCAGCTCCAGAGGGATTTTTTCCGACGGCAGGCTGCCCATATATTTTTTATAGGTTTTGGTAAAATAGGAAAGATTATGAAAGCCGCTCAGTTCGGCGGCCTCCGTCACGTTGCTTTCCCCGGAGGAAAGCAAGATATTGGCATTATGGCAGCGGAGAAAATTCACATAGTCCACCACTGTTTGGCCGGCGACCTCCTTAAAGCAGCGGCAAAAATAGTACTTGCTGAATCCTACCGCCCGGCTGATATCCTCCACCGTGAGGCTTTTCCGGAAGTTTTCCCCGATATACCGCACCGCCGCCTTGACCATGGCCAGCTTTTTCCCTTCCGCCTGGGAAACGTCCGGCCCGGCGGGGGAGGAGAAATTCCGGGCGAGAAGGACGAAAAGGGAAAGCAGCTGGGCCCTGACCGCGGGGCGGTAGTAGGGGGAACGGCTGGAAAATTCCCGGATGATGTTCTGAAAACAGGCCGCGGCGCTGTCGCTGCTGACAATGGGGGAAAAGGAAAGCTCGTCTACATGGATGCCGGCCTCGTCGCACATTTCTTTGCCCGGGATCAGGCAGTAATACCGGCAGATGCCGGAAAGGGCCTGGAAGCTGTGGAGATGGTTGGAATTGATGACGGCGATTTCCCCGGGTTTGGCCTCCAGCCTGCGGCTGTTGGAGCTGACGAGGCAGCGCCCCTCGATAAAGTAGAGAAGCTCGACGCTCTCGTGCCAGTGGAGGATGGTCTGGGGAGGGCCGCGCCGGATGGAATCCAGATGGAAAATCACGGGGAAAGAGGGATCCCTGTGGACGTGTTTTTCATAAAAGGTATGGGCTTGGACGGACGGCATGTAAGTTCTCCCCTTCCTGGGCGGCCCTATTCTGCCTTTAGTATAACAGATTTTCCGAAAAAAGCAAGATAATGTTAAAATTTGGCAATATCATATCTTTACTATTGCCCTGTCCTGACTATAATAAAAAGCAAAAGAGGCCCTCGCGGGCTTTGAAAGGGGATTAAGATAATCATGTATCAGTTTTCTATCGGAGTCATGATGGACTCTTTCCGCAAGCCGGTTCCCGAGGCGCTGAGGAAATCGGCGGAGGTGGGAGCTTCCGGCATACAGGTTTATGCCACCCACGGGGCCCTTTCCCCCAAGGAAATGACCCCCGCCAGGAGGAAGGAATTCCTCGATATGGTAAAATCCAACGGCCTGGTGATTTCCGCCCTGTGCGGGGATTTCGGCCACGGCTTTGCCGACCCCCAGCGCAATCCCCAGCTGATTGAGGACTCCAAGCGTATCCTGGATCTGGCCAAGGAGCTGGAAACCAACATCGTCACCACCCACATCGGCACCGTCCCTCAGGATTCTTCCCGCGACACCTACAAAATCATGCAGGAGGCCTGTTTTGAGCTGAGTCGTTACGCCGATTCCCTCGACGCCCATTTCGCCATTGAGACCGGCCCCGAACCGGCGGAGCTTCTCCGGAGCTTCCTGGATACGCTGGGATCCACCGGCGTGGCGGTCAACCTGGATCCGGCCAACCTGGTCATGGTGGCGGGGGACGATCCGGTCAGGGCGGTTTACACCTTGAAGGACTACATCGTCCATACCCACGCCAAGGATGGCAGAATGCGCACACCTGAGGAAAAGGCCGCCGGCCTGGGAGACTTTATCGAGCTGCCTTTGGGCACCGGCCATGTGGATTTCCCGAATTATGTCAAGGCCCTGGACGAAGTGGGCTATCACGGCTTTTTGACTGTGGAACGGGAAGTTGGGGACGATCCCGCCGCCGATATCGCCATGGCGGTGAATTTCTTAAAGGGGCTGATTGGTTAAGCGCGTTCTCTCCCATTCTCCTCTTGGGAGCGTCCGGAAAGAAAGGATACCATGGCGGCTTTGCTATGGCAAAATCAAAGCTGGGAAGGCGCGGGGATGCAGGGCTGTTTTCTGATCATGCCGGGGAGGGGCCGGCGCCTTCCGCCTGGGCCTTCCGGGGGGCGAAAATCCCGTGTGATGACGCGGATTCCCTATGATATGGAAGGAGAGAAAATTTCAGGGGCGGGGGACACAGATGGATTCGCCTGTGAGCGGCGGCCGTATCGTGAAGATGTTCCGGCGGGTATTCTCACATGGGAAGGTTCCCGCCGTATCCCTCTCCCGGAATTCTCCCCCCCTGTGGCGGGGGGAAAATAAGCCTGTTTTTTCGATCCCGTCCCTCCGTTTGAAATCGACTGGGGGACGGGGCGTTCCCAACGGGCGGACAGATCATAAAAATGAAGAAGGAAAGGAAGTCTTTTCTATGGCAAAAATCAAGGTCGGCGTTATCGGCACCGGCGGAATTTCCAATGAACATATCAGAGCATATCTGAAAAACCCGGATGTTGAGCTTTACGCCTTTTGTGATATCAACGAGGAACGGGTGAAAATGATGGGGGAAAAGTACGGCGTCACACGCCTGTACACCGATAAGGACGAGATGCTCAAGCTCAGTGAGCTTGACGCCGTCAGCGTCTGCACCTGGAACTCCGCCCACGCGGAATGTACCATCGCCGCGCTGAACGCGGGCAAGCATGTCCTGTGCGAAAAGCCCATGGCCCTCAACGCCCAGCAGGCGAAGGAGATGCAGGCCGCGGCCGAGAAAAACGGCAAGTTGCTGATGATCGGCTTTGTCCGCCGTTACGGCAACGACTGCGCCGTTCTCAAGGATTTTATCGACAACGGCTATTTCGGCGATATCTATTATACCAAAGCCACCTATCTGCGCCGGAAGGGGAATCCCGGCGGATGGTTCGGGGATAAGTCCCGTTCCGGCGGCGGCCCACTCATCGACCTGGGCGTCCATGTCATCGATTTGACCCGTTACCTCAGCGGCCTGGGCAAGCCGGTTTCCGTCTACGGGGCCACCTTCCAGAAGCTTTTTGACCGCAGGGACATCAAGGGAAAACCGGGCTATGTGGCCACCAGCGGCAAAGAGGACGACATCTGCGACGTGGAGGATATGGCCACCGCCATGGTCCGCTATGACAACGGGGTGGTTCTCCAGGTAGAGGCCAGCTTCAGCCTCAATCTGAAAAAGGACACCGGCACCATCGAGCTGTTCGGCACCAAGGCCGGCGCCAAGCTGGATCCCGAACTGGAAATTTATACCGATATGAACGGATACATGACCAACACCCAGCTCACCATGCCCACGGCTCTCTCCTTTGACGGGCTTTTCGCCAATGAAATCAACCATTACATTGAGTGCATCCGGGACGGCGTGCCCTGCAAGTCCCCCGCCCAGGACGGCGTCACCCTGATGAAAATCCTCGACGGCATATATGAATCCGCCCGCACCGGCCACGAGGTTCTCATCGACAACGACTGATTTCCCCAAAAGCCGGGGAAAGAAAGGGAGGAATCCATTATGATGAAAGTTGCTGTCAGCTCCTACAGCTTCAGCCAAAAGCTGAACGCCGGGGAGCTCACCCAGTTTGACTGTATCGCCAAGGCCAGGGAAATGGGCTTTGACGCCATTGAATTTGTGGGAATCCAGCCCCATGACGGCTCCACAGCGGAGGAATACGCCAAAAAGCTGGGGGAGGAATGCAGAAGGCTCCAGATGCCGGTTTCCAACTATACCGTTGGCGCTGAATTTATGAAGGAAGACGGCGCCAAGCTGGATGAAGAGGTGGAACGTCTGAAAAAAGAGGTGGACATCGCCGTCCTGCTGGGGGCGGTTTCCATGCGGCATGACGCCACCTATGGCTATCCCGAGGGGACGAGGGGGTACCGCGGCTTTGACGACTGCCTGCCGGTGATTGCGGAGGGCTGCCGCCGGGTGACGGAATACGCCCAGACAAAAGGGGTGCGCACCATGGTGGAAAACCATGGCACCTTCTGCCAGGATTCCGACCGGGTGGAAAAGCTGGTCAACCGGGTGGCCCATCCCAATTTCGGCCTGCTCAACGACATGGGCAATTTCCTCTGCGCCGACGAGGATCCGGCCAAGGCTATCGGCAGGGTGGCCCCCTACGCCTTTTATGTCCACGCCAAGGATTTCCATGTCAAAACGCCCATGGAGCCCAATCCCGGCCAGGGCTTTTTCCGCAGCCGCAGCGGATGCTATTTGCGCGGCGCCATCATCGGCCATGGGGACGTCCCGGTGAAGCACTGCCTGATGGCCCTGAAGAGGGCGGGCTACGACGGTTATGTCGCTATTGAATTCGAGGGGATGGAAGACGCCTACAAGGGGTTAGCCATCGGCCTGGAAAATCTCAGGCGGTATATCTCGGAAATAGAGGAATAAAGCAGGAATATTCAAGGGAGACGCTTCGTAAGGAAGTCGTCTCCCTTGAGCTTTTGTAATCAGCCGGAATGACTGAAATTATAGAGAATCATTACAAGTACGCCTGCTGCTCTCTACCAGTGGGCCCTTGAATTATATACATTATTTACAGCTTCAATATAACAAACAAATGAGGGATGATAGCGCGAATCGTTTCGCATTAAATATGTATTTTTGACATTAAGATATTGTCGCCGCGCCGATTCCCACTTGGGGCATCCTCCGTAAGGAAGGTGCCCCAAGTGTTTTGTGTTTGACTTCTTTAGGATCGTGGGAGGCACAATCCGATGCCCGCCGCACTTATGGACAGCGTCTTTCTTTTTGTAGTTTTAAAAAAATTCGTTAAAAATTATTGACATTTAAATGTAATGAGTATATATTGATATGATTTAGATTCAGTGAAATCTATTTGGGCGGCTTGGGAGAAAGGAGATATTATGATTATGCACAATTTCGAGTATGTTCCAAAAGAAGAATGGAAACCGATTAGAGATGAACTTCTTGAAATTATACACAGATTACAAAATGAAGTTAGAGATAGTTTTACTTTTCAATATCATTTCGTGGGCAGCAGCAAACGAAATATGATAACCCGTGACCGAAACTCTAACACTGGTTTTGACTTCGATGTGAATATTGAAGTAAATGATCCCAACGAAGATTATTCCGCGGAAGAAATACGAAGCATTCTTCGCAAGTGTCTCGATAGGGTTACCAACCCTTATGGGTATTCGATTTTTGGATACGATTATACCGAAGAATCCACCCGTGTTCTTACAATCAAAGTAAAAGACAGGGCAAATTCCCGAATCCTACATAGTTGTGATTTCTGCGTTATACATGAATGTGGAAAAGGGAGACAACAATATATTCGCTATAATAAAAAACAAAACAGTTATTCGTGGGAATACCAACCGAAAGGGCATATGGAGTTGTCATCCAAAATTGAGTGGGTTAAAAAGCGCGGATTGTGGCAACAAGTCATAGAGAGTTACATAGACAAAAAGAATGAAAACGCTGATGATAGCAAAAAATCCAGATCTATTTTTGCTGAAACAATTCATCAAGTGTGTCAGCAAAACGGATATTATCAATAGTAGAGACGGAAGATAAGTTTTTATGTATTGTAAAAATTGCGGCAGAAATGGAATTTTAGAAAATTATGTTGATGTTTCTTTTTGAAAATTTAAAGTTATTTCCTGTAAAAAAATATGATTTTTAATTTTACAAATGAGGTGCTACATGGGCAAACATTTTTTATTACGAAGACGGCGATTTTGCATATTCAATCTCCGATAATGGCAATGGATATAGATTCGGGAAAATTACATATTATATCTGATTGGTTCAACGGCGAAGATGATGATTGAAATAACGGCAGTAGAGAAATATAAAATCTCTTTGCCGCCGTTAGGGAGACAACTTCCTTACGAAGCGTCTCCCTTGCCGTGGTCTTTTATGTATTTCACTTTTTTCTCTAATTCTTTTGATTGAGGGGCTTTATTCCAATCATATTTATCGTAAATGCTCCACCCTGTCTTTTCGTGGATGAGGCGGTAATAATTACCCTTCACATCCCTCTTTGTAATGCAAATGTCGATAGAAAAACCGGTGTGATTTCCACTGATGAAATATATTTTCTTTGAAGTCAGGGATGAGGCTGAGTCCTCGCAATCAGGTAAACCATATTCTTGTAAACATCGATTGAAGGCTTTTTTTTGCGCGTTCTTTCAGACAGCGGCAATCGTTATCATTTTCACATCTGACAATTTCTAAATTATAATCCAAATCAACAGACCCGCCGGCGTTTTGAGGAATAAGATTTTTGGCGCCGATACCATAGTATTCTTTCAGATAATGGCATAACCGCCGCGTTATCTCACCGGAGAGTTTTCGCGTGTGGTGTGAAAATTCCCTGTCATCTAAATAGTGATACATACAGATTCTCCTTTCATCCCCAAGCCATCCATTTAGATTTTTAATCTAAATCTTTTTATTGTACATGTCACATATCCTCAAGTCAGGGTTTCGAAAAAATATGATCCGATTTAGAGAAAAATGCCGACGCGCGCCTTTCCAGGACAGAAAAAGGAAAACCAAGAGCACCGAGGGGAAACTTTTCCGCAAAAAGGGTAGTTTTGTTCCCTGACCTTTCCAATAACGACAAAATCTGCTATGCTAAAGGGGAAGAAAACGCGGCCGCGGCCGCGAAAATGAACAGGAACAATGGAGGGGAATCCAAATGTTTTTGGCAATTGATATCGGAGGAACTGCCCTCAAATCCGCCCTGTTCGACGGGGAACGGCTGGTGGAAAAAAGGGAGCTTGCCTCCGACGGCTCCCGCGGGACGGGGCTTTTGATGGAAAATTTAAGCCGGGTAATTGAAGAATATGGAAAGGTGCAGGCCATCGGCGTCGATACCGCGGGCCTGGTGGACCAGTCCCAGGGCGTCATCCGTCAGGCGGCCAATCTGGCCATTGACGAGCCCTTTCCCCTGGCGGATAAAATCAGGGAAAAATACCGGGTTCCGGTCGTGGTGGCCAACGACGTCAACGCCGCCGCCCTGGGAGAGGCTTTTTACGGCGCGGCCCGGGATGACAGGGATTTCATCTGCCTGACCTATGGGACGGGTATTGGCGGCGCGGCGGTGATAGATAAAAAGATTTACTGCGGCCATAACGGCATGGCGGGGGAGATGGGGCATATTATCACCCATCCCGGCGGGAGGAGCTGCCCCTGCGGCATTTCCGGCTGCTACGAGCAGTACGCCTCCACCACCGCCCTGGTCCGGGAGGCGAAAAAGGCCGATCCCGACGCGGTGGACGGCCGGGCTGTCTTTGATATTTTCCGGCGGGGCTCCGGCGAAATGAAGAAAGTCATCGACCTCTGGATCGACGAGGTGATCCTGGGGCTGGTTTCCCTGGTGCATGTGTTCGATCCTTCCTCCGTTGTTTTGGGCGGAGGCATTATGAACGAGGACTATATCATTCGCCGGATTGCGGAAAGCCTGCCCGGCCGGGTGATCAAGAATTACCGCGGCGTCCAGGTCAAGCACGCGAGCCTGGGCAACAGCGCCGGCGTCTATGGGATGCTTGCCCTCCTGTTGGACTATTTGAAGTAAAGGGGAAAGGAAACTATGAAAATCATTCACGCGAAAGACTATAAGGATATGAGCCGCAAGGCCGCAAATATCATTTCCGCCCAGGTGATTCTGTCGCCCTCCTGCGTCTTGGGCCTGGCCACCGGTTCCACCCCCGTGGGCGCCTACCAGCAGCTGGTGGAATGGTACCGCAAGGGGGATATTGATTTCTCCAATGTGACCAGCGTCAACCTGGACGAGTACTGCGGCATTACCGGGGAGAATCCCCAGAGCTACCGTTATTTTATGAATACCAACCTTTTTGACCATGTGAATATCAATAAGGAGAAAACCCATGTGCCCAACGGTATGGCGGAGGATTTTGACGCCGAATGCAGGCGTTACGACGAGCTGATCGCCTCGGTGGGAGGGATCAACCTCCAACTGCTGGGGATTGGCCACAACGGACATATCGGCTTCAACGAGCCGGGGCGGGCCTTTGAAAAGACCACCCACCGCGTCAAGCTGGGAGAGAGCACCATCCGCGCCAACGCCAGGTTTTTCGCCAGCATGGACGAGGTGCCCAAGGAAGCGGTCACCATGGGGATTAAATCCATCATGCAGGCGAAAAAAATCCTGTTAATCGCCAGCGGGGAGGATAAGCGGGAGATTATGGAAAAAGCCCTTTTCGGCCCGGTGACGCCCGACGTCCCGGCCTCCATCCTCCAGCTCCATCCCGACCTGACGGTGGTGGAAGCCTGCGGCCTGCCGGAATAATCATTGATATGGGAAACGCCGTCCCTTCTGTCCGTTGACCGGAGAGGGGGACGGCGTTTTTGTATCCGGGAACCGGGCGGAGCGGTGAAAAGAGAAAAGGCCGTTCGCGTATTCCATGTCGGATAAAAAGAAGATAACAAAGGGGCAAGCGACAATAAAAATTGCCTTCAGGAAAGAAAAGCGGTGTTTCCATTCTTCTGGGAACGCCTGTGTTTTGGCCGGGCTTTGAATCGCGGGGATGCATGGAAAATATTGAGAGCAGGGACAGTTCAAAGCTCCAGGGGTTGCCAGTACAGGCTGCCAGCTTATCCACGTCATTACAAAGGATAGGAAAGACGCCGGCTCAGGCAACGCGCCCATTTTTTTGTAAAAATGTCAGGATGTCTTCCTTGACAATTTCTCCATCAGGATGAAAGGCAATTGTATGAATCCAGAATTCCCGCCCATTTTGCTGGAAGCTGTCCAGGTGTCCAGGTGTCCTGGAAGAAAATATACTTTGCTGAGGGCATTTGAACCATAATAAACCTGATGGAATTCTGTTTCAAAAACGCCGTTTTCATAAGGAGAGAATCGCCGTACCTTTGTTTTTCCCTCCCATTGGCAGCTGATAATTTCTGAGGCTTCATTTTTATCCATCTGAATGGGAGTTATCTGCCAAAAGCCCAGGGAATTCTTTGTAAGAAGTAAAATACAGGGAGAGCCTTCCCGATTTTCCGTCTGGATCACCTGATATTCCCGCTGCTGGGAATCAAAGCCGTGGAAGAAAACGGCTGTTTCCGTGTCGTAGCCCTTTAGCCCGAGGGCAAGCTGGAAGCTGAAGCTTTGTAGAAGTAAAAAACGCAAACAACCGCGATAATCAAGGGAATAAAGACGCTCAGGAACCTTTTGTTTTCTTTTGAATCATGTCGCGGCCTCCCAAGGGCAGAATCCTGTTTTCTGACAAAGCATCCATCGGTGGGTTATTCTATACATCCATTTTCCAAAAGGATTCCAAAAAGGTCCATGTCAGCGGAAGATACATCCTCAGTAAAAAGGATCAGATGGATCCAATAACGTTCCCCAGCCTGCTGGATGCTGACGGCGGTATGTTCCGGGAGCTGGCCCGGCCGGAATTCAATAAGCCCGACGGCGTTTTCTCCATAGTAGACATAGTGCGCTTCACTTTCAGAAACAACGGGCTGCCCGGGGATAAGATTTGGGCCGGAGCGGAGTTTGGTGTCCCCAAACCAAAAGGAGAGAAGCATCTTGTCCTGGGGGGAAGCCCCTTCCCGGCTGTGAACAACCCTCCAAAAGCCCAGCGCTCCCTTTTTCATCTGAAGGATGGCGGGAGAGCCTTCCCGATTTTCCGTCTGGATCACCTGGTATTCCCGCCGCTGGGAATCAAAACCGTGGAAGAAAACGGCTGTTTCCGTGTCGTAGCCCTTTAGCCCGAGGGCAAGTTGGAAACTGAAGCCCCGCAGAAGGAAAAAGGCGCAAATCATTACAGCGGCTATGGAGAAAAGAATGATCACCGATTTTCTTGTTTTCATATAGAATCCTTTCTTAACCAGTTCCTATTCTCGTTTTTATTATTATTTTTAAAGTTGATAAAACCATTGGTATCAACCCCGGCAAATGATTATTTCATATTCAGTATAATAGAAAATAGAAGAAAAGAAAAGGATATTGGTCATGAATCACATTATATTATCCTTTTTTCTATAATGAAGCAAAAACGATATTCTTTGAGAGGTTCCCTGAAGGAGCTGATTTCATAACTTGAATATTTCCCCTTCCCATGTGTGAATAGGGGATGTCGCGTCAATCTTCAGTACATAAAAAAGTTGACAATCATACGGTTACTCTTCTGGATGGAAGGGAATTTCCCATAATCCGTGGAAGGGTGGAAGAAGTGAGAAGCTTGGTAAAAAGCTTATGGCTTCCCTGAGAGGGCGGGGGAAGGGGAGGAAATTCTCCGGATATTTCTTCCCAAATCGTTAAAATCCTGTTGCAAACCGGATGATTTTCGTTTATGATGAAAGAAAATCCTTTCCCCTTT
>JAHZIE010000033.1:22986-29324 GCA_019419895.1 Clostridiales bacterium
CCCTTTTCCCGCGCGGATACCGCCGGACGGGGAGCGGAAGGGAAAAAAACGAAACAAAGCGATGCAGAGAAAAAGGTGAGAAAGGGGCCAAAATAATGGATATTTCGCTTCAGCTTTATTCGGTCAGGGAAATGACCAGACTCAATTTTGAGCTTACCCTCAAGGACGTGGGGGCGATGGGCTATGACGGCGTGGAATTCGCGGGATTCGGGAATATTCCGCCGGAGAGGATGAAGGAGGCGCTGGGGGAGGCCGGCCTTTATTCTGTCGGCTCTCACACGGGATATGACCTGTTTAAAAATTCCTTTGAGGAGCAGCTGGAATATAACCTTGCCCTGGGCAGCAGGTATGTCATCTGCCCAGGAGCGAAGATGGAAACCCTCGCCGATATCGAGGAAGTGGCCCGGACCCTCAACCGGGCGGCGGAGATTGCCGCGCCTCACGGCGTCAAGGTGGGCTATCATAACCACAGCGGTGAATTCCGCGTGGTGGAAGGAAAATGCATCCTCGACTGGCTGATGGAAAAAACCACCGAAAATGTGGTCATGGAGCTGGATATCTATTGGGCCCACCGGGGCGGCGTAGACCCCTGCGACTATATTGAAAAATGGGGAAAGCGGGTCGAACTCATCCACCTCAAGCAGGAGGGGGAAAACGGCCGGAATGTAGATATGGCCGACGGCTTCATCGACATGAAACGGATTGCCCGCGCGGCCAAATACGCCGCCTATTTCATCGTCGAGCGCGAGCAGTATGACAAGCCTATTATGGAATGTGTGAAAAACGATATCCAATACCTCAAGGCTATTCTGTGACGCCTTTTTGCCATAGGATAAAAACAGCCGCCCGGAAACGGGCGGCTGTTTTCACAAAGACACACAGGCGTTCCATCCCGGGACGGAATAAAGACGGATTCAGAGAATAGGGCCTTTTCTGAGATTTTTACGCGGTTGGGAAAGAAATACGACTCACGGACATGAGGCATATGGAAAGGAGGCGTCGTCGCCGTCCCGGGTGAAAAGGAGGAATTCACCCCAGTGGGCCGCGGGTGTCCGGGCCGGCCTCCGCCTTTGCCGGCGGCTCCGCTTTAGATGATTCCCGTCCGCCCCGCCCGATGAAAAACAGGGAAGGAACCGGTTTATCGTTTCCGGGGCGGTGTGTGGGGTTTTGGCTTTATTAAACAGGAAGGCAGTACTGTCTTCTGGAAAAATAAATGGAAAGAAAAGGGGGATGTATTCCCATGGCGGATAATGAAAAAAATATTGTTCACCGCTGTTCCTGGGTAAATATGAAAAATCCGCTCTATGTCCGGTATCATGATATGGAATGGAGCGTACCGCAGCATGAGGACAAAAAGCTGTTTGAAATGCTTATTTTAGAGTGTATGCAGGCGGGGTTATCGTGGGAATGTATATTGAATAAGCGGGAAGGGTACCGGAATGCCCTTGATGGCTTCGACGTGGAGAAGATAAGCCGGTACGATGAGAAAAAATGCGAGGAGCTGCTGGCGGATCCCGATATTATCCGCAACCGGCTGAAAATCCGCGCCTGCGTTACCAACAGCCGCGTGTTCATGGAAATACAGAGGGAGTATGGTTCCTTTGATAAATATATATGGAGCTTTACGGGCGGAAAACCTATTGTTGAAAGCTGTGATCTCCGGTCGTCCTCGCCGCTGTCCGATGAAATATCAAAAGACTTGAAAAAGCGGGGGATGAAGTTTGTGGGTTCCACTATCGTCTACGCGTATCTGCAGGCGGTTGGTATCCTCAGCGCTCATGAAAGCTGCTGCGACTGCCGCGCTGGAAAATAATATTTTCAGAAATGTGGAGGCGCGGGTAAAAGCAGCCGGTGGATGCCGCCGCCCTGGATGGTGGGAATCCCCCGGGGCGGCTTTCCTCAGGGGGCAGGAACGGGCCCGCCGCCGCTAGGCGTCATCTGCTGTCATGGTGGCGGGGCAGACAAAATTTTTGACCGCCCCGCTTTCGGCTTCCATCAAAAACCATATGGAGATTTGAGGAAATTTTATGGATTTTGCCGTCCCTTTTTCCTCTTCTCTCTTGTGCGCGGACAGGGAGTAAGCTATAATAAAAAGGAAACCGCCCGGGGAGAACGGTCTTTTTAGCCCCATCCGGCGGGACGGCGAAAATCGCGTCGAGAAGAAAGGAGCATCGCCTTGAAAATTGAGAAGTATTATGAGGATCTTCAAACTCTGCATGTAAACACTGAAGAAAACCGCGCCTATTATATCCCCTACGCCTCGGTGGAAACCGCGCTCGCGGGGGAACGTTCCCTTTCCGGACGGATGGATTCCCTCAACGGGATCTGGCAGTTCCGCTATTATCCCAGCGTTCTGGAGGCGGAGGAGGGCTTTTTCCTCCCGGAATTTGAGGGGGAGGGCTTTTCCGAGCTTCCCGTCCCCTCCGTTTGGCAGATTTACGGCTACGACCGTAACCAGTACACCAATGTCCGTTATCCCATCCCCTACGACCCGCCCTATGTCCCCCGGGAAAACCCCTGCGGCGCTTACCGCCGGGAATTCACCTATGAGCCCCAGGCGGGGAAGCGTGCCTACCTCAATTTTGAAGGGGTGGATTCCTGCTTTTATGTCTGGCTCAATGGGCAGTTTGTGGGCTACAGCCAGGTATCCCATTCCACCAGCGAATTTGAAGTGACGAAATATCTGATTCCCGGCGAAAACCTGCTGGCGGTGCTGGTGCTCAAGTGGTGCGACGGCACCTATCTGGAGGATCAGGACAAGCTGAGGATGTCCGGCATCTTCCGCGATGTCTACCTTCTCACCAGAGAGGAGGAGCATATCCGTGATTTCACCGTCACCACCCCTCTTTCCGACGATTACCGGAAGGGGTGGGTCGCCGTCAGGATGGAGTTTTCCGGCCCGGCGCGGGAGGTTTCCTATGAGCTCCTGGACGGGGAAAAGCGGACTGTCTGCGGCGGCGTTTCCCAGAATGGGGAAATTTCCATCCCGTTGGACCAGCCCGTCCTTTGGAACGCGGAAAATCCCTATCTTTACACCCTCCTTCTCACCTGCGGGGAAGAAGTGATTCCCGTCCCGGTGGGAATGCGCCGCGTTGAAATCAAGGATTCCATCATCCGCCTCAACGGGCAGAATATCAAGTTCCGGGGGGTCAACCGCCACGACAGCAACGCCTATTGCGGATACGCTGTCACGGTGGAGGATATGATGGAGGATCTCACCTCCATGAAGGAGCACAACATCAACGCCGTCCGCACCAGCCATTATCCCAATTCCCCTCTCTTCACAGAGCTGTGCGACAGGTTCGGCTTTTATGTCATAGACGAGGCCGATTTGGAGTGCCACGGGGTGGAAACCCTGTACGGCGGGGACAGGGATTACTGCAAGATCGCCCGGGACCCCGCTTTCGAAACCCCTATCCTGGACAGGATCCAGCGGCTGGTGACCAGGGACAAAAACCATCCCTGCGTCATTATGTGGTCTATGGGCAACGAGTCGGGCTTTGGCTGTAATTTTGAGAAGGCCCTGGCCTGGACAAGGGAGTATGACCCCACCCGCCTGCGCCATTATGAGGGGTATAACTGGGCCCACGAGAACGATCCGCCCAATCTGTCCGACATGAGCGTATCCAGCCGGATGTATCCCCCCCTCACATGGATCGAGGATTATTTCGCCGATCCCTCCAATACCCGCCCCCTCATCCTCTGCGAATACATCCACGCCATGGGCAACGGCCCCGGGGATGGGGAGGACTATTTTGCCCTCATTGAAAAATACGACCGGTTTGCCGGGGGCTTTGTCTGGGAATGGTGTGACCATGCGGTCTATATGGGCCAGACGCCCGACGGAAGGGACAAATATTTCTACGGCGGCGATTTCGGGGAGTTCCCCCATGACGGCAATTTCTGCATGGACGGACTGGTCTATCCCGACCGCCATCCCCACACCGGACTGAAGGAGTACAAAAATATTATCCGTCCCCTGCGTGTCACCGGGGCGGAGCTGGAGAAAGGGAGCTTTACCTTCCGCAACATGCTCGACTTTACCAACACCAGGGATTATCTTACCGTTATTTATCAAATTCTGCAAAACGGGGAGACGGTGGCGGAGGATGTCGTCGGGGAAGAGCAGCTGGACATCCCTCCCCACGGGAGCAGAACCGTCACCCTCGTGTATCCCCAGGGGCTGAAGGGCGATTTCGCCGTCAAATTCAGCTGCTACCAGAAGGAAGAACGCCTCCTGACGCCGGCGGGCCATCCCCTTGGCTTTGACGTGGCGGGGGAGGATCGCGCCGATTTGGCCGTGATGGAAGCTGCTCCCAAGGCGGCTCCCGTCCGTGTGGAGAGGGGGGAACGGTACCTCATCCTGACGGGGGAGAATTTCCGCTATACCTACGATCTGTGGAGCGGCGCCTTTGCCCGCATGTCGGCGGATAACCGTTCCATCCTGGAAAAACCCATGGAATACAACATCTGGCGCGCCCCTACGGACAATGACCGCACCATCCGTCAGGAATGGGAGGCGTGCGGCTATGACCGGATTACAGTGAGGACCTATGATTCTTCTGTGGAGGAATCGGGCGGTGCTGTGCGCGTCCGTACCCCTCTTTCCATCTCGGCGGTCTATCTCCAGCGTATCCTGGAAGTTGACGCCCTGTGGACGGTGGAGCCCAGCGGAGCCGTCAGGGTGTCCATGGAGGTGAGGAAGAACCCGGCCGCTCCCTTCCTGCCCCGGTTTGGCCTGCGGCTTTTCCTGCCCGGCTATCTGGATCAGGCGGAATATTTCGGTTACGGCCCCAACGAGAGCTACGCCGACAAGCACCGTTCCAGCTGGAAGGGACGTTTTGCCTCCTCCGTCAGCGGGCTCCATGAGGATTATATCCGTCCCCAGGAGAACGGCGCCCGCTGGAGCTGCGACTATGTAAAGATTTCCGGAAGGGGAGAGGGGCTTTTGGCCATGAGCAAAACTCCCTTCAGCTTCCAGGCTTCCCCCTATACCCAGGAGGAGCTGACCCGGAAAGCCCACAACTACGAGCTGGAGGAAAGCGGTTATACCGTCCTCTGCCTGGACGCCGCTCAAAGCGGCGTGGGTTCCCACAGCTGTGGGCCGGAGCTTTTGGAAAAATACCGTCTGGATGGGAATTTCACCTTTGAGCTGACCCTTCAAATCCTTTAATAAAGCATTAACGCGGCTTCCGGCGGCAGTGGCCGCCCGCCCTTTGCTGAGGGCTTGGTTTTTCCGATTTGCCAAAACCAGAAAAGAATAAACAGGCGCGGCAGGCTTTTTTAAGCCTGCCGCGCCTGTTTATTCTTTAAAAAATTCCGGGCGCCTGATTCAGAAAAAACTTTAACGTTCCATAGAAGAAGAGAATAGAAGAAAGGAAAAACGCCGCTGGAAGGGCCTCTATTTTTTCGGCCTTTTTCTGGCGGCGTAGAGGTCTCTTCCCAGAAGGTAATCCATTGTAACATTGTAATAATCGGCCAACACAATCAAGGTGTGAAGGGTCGGCTGGCTCTTGCCAAGCTCATAATAGGTATAGCTGGAACGATCCAGATCCAGCATAGCGGCAATATCCGCCTGGGACAAGCCGTGTTCCAGGCGCAATTCTTTTAAGCGTATTGACATACAGATTTTTTCTTGTGATTTCAAAACACAACAACCTTTCAATTTTATTGGGTTCATTAAAAATTTGAGTAAATTTTGGAATAATGAAGCAAAAAACAAGAATCATAATCATGTTACTAACAGTAACATATCAAAGTTGTTCCATGAGAGTTAGAATAAAAGAAAACCAGCTGAATGCTGCATAATTGCTCGAAAGGAAGGCTTGCGTATGGAAGAAAAGCTGAAAATTACCAAAATCTCTCACAGAAAAGGCGAAGACGGACATCACACCTTCTCAATCCGAATTCCTGAGGAGCTGTCGAAAAAGCTGGAGAAGATAGTCGTTGATACCGGGCGTTCCAGAAACGACGTCATTAAACAGCTTTTGGAATATGCTGTCAAAAAGGTTGAAGTCGAAGAAGAAATTGTCAGAGAAAAACAACGTGATTAGTTTCTCGTCTATGCCGCGGCGCCAAATTTGATTTTCAATCACACATCACCTGCAATATCTGAAAAATGAGAAACACGAGCTCCTGTTCGTGTTTTTTATTTGAAATCTTATTATAACATATGTTCATGAAAATCAACAGGGGGATAGGAACATTTTTCCTACGGCGTGGATAGTCCGGGGTGATAATAATTATACAAAAGAATAATTTTGTATAATTAAGGGAGGATGAAATGAACTACCTGGATTTTCCGGCGGCGTTCCAGGAAGGTTCACGATGGGATAATC
>JAHZIE010000034.1:0-24300 GCA_019419895.1 Clostridiales bacterium
AACCGGCTTTTTGCCCTGACATTTTCCACCGTAAGCTCCTGGCGGTTTTCGTAGCAGAAAATGGTTTTATGCTCCGCTCCATGATATTGAAACAGCCGGCGGATATCCTTCATTTGGGAAATTAAAACCATATAAAGCAAAAAAATCAAGATACGGAACACGCCTTCAAACACTGACCGCCAGGCCGCCAGAGGATGGCCGCCTGAGGCAACGTTGGGAATCAGGTTAAATAAAACAGTTGGAAGCCAGAAAAACAGGCCGATGGCAAGGCATAATCCCAGCACCATTCCCACGGCGCCAATGACCTTCATCGCCTTGTCCCCCAGATGCTTTTCCATCCAGAGATCCACCTTGCTCATTTCTTCTTCCTTCTGCTCTTCCGTTGTCGATATCTCGGCGGAATACATCAGCATACGATATCCAACGGCCATAGACTCAATAAACCCGGCGACGCCCCTCAAAAGCGGGATTTTAAAAATTGGGTATTTGCGGCTGATAAAGGTAGTCGGTTCCTCCTTCACGACAATTTCCCCCTGGGGATTCCTTACCGCCGCCGCCGTAACCTTCGGCCCTCTCATCATGACGCCTTCCATGAGCGCCTGTCCTCCAATAGAGGTTTTGAAGCTGCAGTTCTGCCCGCACTCCTGAGTGTCGTCCCGCCGTTCGTTTTGCATGGTATCATTTACGCTGTTTCGTTTGGGCATTTTCAGCCTTACCTACCTTTCCTTATCATCCGCGCCGTCTTCCCGTACCGCCATCCTATCAGTTGGTTCATTTCCAACCGGCATGCTGTCATCTAATATGCTGTCCGCCGCCTGCATTTTTTCCTGCATCGCGGGAATATCAATCGTCACCTTCGTTCCGATTCCAAGCTCGCTTTCAATCATAAACTCGCCGTGATGGAGCTTGACAATTTCATCCACGACGGCAAGCCCTATTCCAGAACCCGCGCGGGTCATATTTCCCTTGTAAAATCTTTCCTTTACCTTTGGAAGATCCTCTTTGGAGATACCGCAACCGTTGTCTGTGATCACTGTCCTTAGCATAGCGCCGTGAGGAAAGCATTCCACCTTGATGGTTCCTCCCGGATCGGAATACTTGATGGCATTTTCAAGAATATTGACAAAAATCTGCTTGATCCGGTTTTTATCCCCTATGACAGGAATCAGAAAATCGGGTTCCTGGTACTCTATGGAAATCTGATCCCGTTCCGCTCTTTCCTGGAACATATAGACCGCTTCGCTGAGCTCGGCGAGAAGATCCATCCTGTCCATCATCAGCGTCATCCGGCCGCTCTGAATGCGGGAAAAATCAAGAAGCTCCTCCACAATGCCAGACAGCCTCTCCGTTTCCCTTTCAATGACCTTCATTCCCTTGCGATAAGTCTGCAAATCCATCTCCGGATCAACCTCTTCCATGGTGGCGGCCCATCCCTTAATCGCGGTCAAAGGAGTTCTCAGCTCATGGGAGACAGAAGAGATAAAATCGTTTTTCATCCGTTCAGACGAACCCAGCTCCTCCGCCATATAATTGATCGTATCGCAGAGCTCTCCGATTTCATCATCATATCTCTTTTCAATTCTAGCCTTAAAATCCCCCTGGGCAATCCGCTTGGCAGTTTTGCCGATATCCTGCACAGGATTGACAATAGATTTCAAAAAATAGGTGCCGGAAATGATCGCCACCAAAATAACGATCATCCCCATGACGAGAAAGGCGACGATCATGACAAACAGCTTCCCGTTCACTCCTTCCAGGGAAACGACCAGCCGGACGGCTCCCCGATTGCCAGAGTTTCCTAGATCCAAAAGCTTAGTGACTCCCAGCACCTGCTCGCCCGTGGAATTCTTTCCCTGCCATACTCCAACGCCCTCCGGACTTGCCAGAGCAGCGTCATAATCAGGAAAAACCTCACGGGTATCCGGCTCAAACCCGGTTGAAGTGACCAAAACCTCTCCGGAAGGATTAAACATCATCAGCTCCATGGATTCCTTATCGGTAAAATCCTCCACAAATTGACGGGCGGAGCGCTCATACTCCGCGGTATCGCTGGAATTGTAAACCGAAAAATAACCGCACAGCGCATCTGCCCGTGAGGACAGCTCCTGCTGCAAGCGGTTGTAATAGGAGCTGTGCCAGGAAAAGACAAGGGCGCATTCCACGCCGACCACTAGAAGGACGATAAGACCCAGTCCATTCATAAGCCATCGTCTGGTAATTCCCTTTACGGCCAACCGCGCTCCCTCCTTTTTTCCATTCCCGGCCTTAGGCCTCCCATTTATATCCCAACCCCCAAACCGTGACGATATACAGCGGTCTGGAGGGCTCATCCTCTATTTTCATGCGCAGACGCCGGATATTCACATCCACAATCTTTTCCTCTCCATAATAGTCCTCCCCCCAAATCCGGTGAAGGATCTGCGTCCTGCTTAAAACCGTTCCCGGATTGGAGAGAAAAAACTCCATAATCTGAAATTCCACCTGGGTCAGGTCGATCACCCTGCCGTTCTTGCTCAGAGCCCTTTTCCTCAGGTTCAGCAAAAAAGGACCAGAGGAAATTTCGTCCTTAAAGTTATTTTCCTCCCGCATGGTCTGAAGAACCACCCTGCGGTAAAGGGCGTCAATTCTCGCCACCAGCTCTGAAGGACTGAAGGGTTTGGTCACATAATCGTCGGCACCGAGCATCAGCCCGCTGACCTTATCCATCTCCTGGGTTTTCGCGGTCAGCATAATAATTCCGATGGTGCTGTTCTTCTTGCGAATCTCCTTGCACACAGTAAGCCCGTCAATTCCCGGCATCATAATATCCAAAACCGCCAGATCGAACTGCCCGCCCTCCTTCGCGAAGAGCTCCAGGGCCTGTTCTCCGTTGGCCGCCTCCGTCACGTCATAGCCGGCCCTTTTCAGATTAATGACAATAAATTCCCTGATGGCCGCCTCATCTTCCAGTACTAAGATTTTTTTCATGGTTTTCCCCCCTTTCTTCAGCTAATTTGCAATCATATGAAAGCTGTTTTTGAGATCCCACATATCCCAACCATATTCCTCATACAGTTCATACACTCTTCCCGCGTAGATAATATCGTTCTGCTGTGCGAGAATCTCATATTCAGAATGAGACTGGCTCTCCCAGTCGTTTTTTGAGAAAATCTGAATCTCTGCGACTTTTTCTTCCTTTGGAAGAAGCAGATCCCCATTTTGGTAGGTGACGATGTAAAAGGTCATGGTGCGGGTATCGCCGCGGATTCTAAATTTCACCTGATTCTGCCATTTTTCCGGAATCACGACATAATAACCGCCGTTATAATTGATCGCGGTGGTCAGCACCGAAACAAATTTCCGTCCGGTAAGCTCATAACGTCTCCAGATTGTATAATAATCTCCCTGGGCGCTAATCATATTTTCCCCATCCATCAGTTCTTCGTTTGGCTGCAGGACAAAGGGAACCTCAACGATCCCATCATCATTAATATCTTTACAGGAGGTGGCGATATTCCTGAGGGTGGCGGAAGTCTCCCCGGTTTCCTCATCATACAGGGGATTTTCCAGCCGGCTCAACTGGTCATTCCAATAGACAATTTCCGTAATCAGGCTATTGTTTCCTTTCGCGCCGTCCAAAAACAGCCCCTTGGTCCCGTCCTCATCAATTTCTCCAAAGGTCATGAGGGAATAGCCGCTGACCTTTCCATCCAGCTGGGTTTTGCCTATGGTTTGCAGCCGCCCATCCCGCAGCTTCAGCAGGCTCATTTCAGAGGTTTGGTTGGTGGCATCCAAAACAATAGCGGCGATTTCATCCAGGGAATCCCCGTCGAAATCCGCGATATAAGAGGAAGTATATAAATAATTGCTCATCAGAATCTGGGGATCTCCCTGATCCCATTGGTATACTTCTCCCAAATTATCCTTACTGTAGGTCCCCCAGCCAATCAAAACTTCCTTTCTGCCATCCCCGTTAAGGTCGGAAAAAACTATTTGGGAAACGGCGCTCGCCTCCGCCTTTGCAATATCCTTCCGAACCACCCATTTTCCTCCGCTCTTTTCCATAAAAACACAGTGAATTCCGGCGGTGTCCGCTTTTGGGCGGTAAAAAACAAAGGCCTCGTTGCTCTCCCCCTCTGTAAGCTGGGTCGTAACAAAAGCCGAACGGTACTCCCCCGACTGAGGATATTTCAATACAATATCTGTTCCCGCATACTGCTCAAGCGTTTTCTGAATTTCCGCCTTTTCCCCAGAGGGCTTCGGCGGACGGAGCAGCTCGTACGCCGGTTCAAAGCCAACGCCATGGCACCCTGAAAGCAGCAGCACAAGACAAAAAAGAACCACTATCTTCTTGAGCTTCATCCGGCACCTCCCTTTGAGATGGAATGGTGATTTGGCCATTTTCGCCTATCATTCCACATGACAACATGGTAAAAATATTATAACAAAACTGATGTTCAAATGCAAACAGGAAAAAAGGGGACACCCCCTCTTTTCCAACTCCCCATCAGAGAGGCTGGAGGAAAATGGCGCTATTTTTCTTCCCTTCCCTCCGGCCGGCTCTCCGCTTCTTCTTTGTCCATGTTCTCCTTCTGATAGGCCTCCAGCAGCTTGCCGCAGACCGTCTGGTTAACCGCCGCCTCCACCCCCATAAGGGAAATAAACGTCATGGCCTTCAGCTTATCATCTTCTATATGATGTTCGGCAAGCCTTTTCTCTATCCGTTCCATCCGTTCCTCTGTCAGTCGGACATATTCATCCCGGTATTCGTCAATCATCTCGGCGTACGCCCTATAAAGGGTGGTCAAATCTTCCTTATTCCCAGCAAGAGCGAAAAAATCCCGGATCTGGGAGATGGACAAAATCCGCTTGAGCATGCTGATATAAGCCAGCATCACCATATGGATTTCCCCATATTTTTTATTGTTCGGTCGGGGAAGGGCCCCTTCTTTTGTATAATTATTGATCATGGTCTTGGTGAAAATCTTTTCTCCTTTATCCGCGTAAAGGAGAACCTCCCCCATCTCCTGCTCAAAAAACTGCAGCAGCTGCTCCATATAAAGCTCCACCTTGGGAATGTCCTCCAGCTTCATCATGGGGGACTGGGTGATCAGCCTTACCTGTTCCATCAAATAATTATTAAACTCCATCCGTATTAACCTCCTTGCGGCATGGGGCGGTTCAGCAGTAAAGAACCAGGTTATCCCCAGCTACCGCGAAATTGCCCTGAAAGCTCTCCTCTTCACCGGTCTGGATGTCATATAAAAACCAGGAGGGCTGTTCTCCGCTTCTGTCAAACGCCAAAATCAGATACCGGTTTTCCACACAGGCGGTGAATTTTCCCAGCTTTTTTGGAAAACGGGCTTCTATATCACTGTTCCAAACACCCTGCAACAAAATTTCTTCCTTTTTTTCTGTCAGCCGATACCCCTGGTTGTCAGGCAGAAAACAGTAGGAAACGCCTTTTTCCAAATGCCCCAGATCAAGCTCGGCGCAGACCTCCGTCTGACCGTCCTCCATCCGGCAGGAAAAGACTTTTTCTATATCCGCGGGGAAAAAATTGGAACGGTAATAAAAGGCGCCGTTCCCCATACCGATATACCTGACGTATCCATCCACGGAAGCGCTGCACACCATATCCAGGGAAAGTACCCTCAGCTTCTGAAAAACCTCCTTCACCAGCTGAGCCGCGGGAATTTTCCAAATGCTGTCCCTCACCTCTTCCTTCCCCAGCCATACGGAACGTTTTTCGTTATAGAGATACCGCTTTACGTCCTCGGCGACATGGGCCTCGCACAGCAAAAGGATCTCCTCCCCGCCGCCATCCCGGTAAGAATGGATGTCGGAAGCCGACAGCTGGCTGACCCGCTTATCCTGAACCAGCTGCCTTTCGCCGCTGTCAATAGAGAACAGAAAGGAAAGCTTCCTTCCTCCCCACTGGCGGTATTCCTCAAACAGCTCTTCCTCTTCCTCGCTTTTTCCGTAAAAGGCCAGCAGGCAGTTCCCCGCCACAGGGACGGCGGCCTCCAGCTTTCCCACCGCCATCAGCTCCCTTGTCAGCAGCGTCTTTCCACTCTCCCTGTCCACCCTGGTCACCCAAAGCCCCCGGGACTGCTCCCAGGTGACCAGCTGGATCATTCCTTCCAGCATATCCGCCCGGACATAAGTTTCCCCTTCTCCCAGCGTTTCCACATACAGGACCGTTTCCTCTCTGGAAATAACCCCATAGCGCAGAAGAAAAAGACACCGTTTTCCGTCTATTGTTTTTTCTTCCGTATAATAAATAAATTCCTCTCCCGCCTCAACAAGAACCACCTTATGCCGCACATAGAAATTCCGGATGTCAATGATATTCAAGGAAATTTCCTCCTAACCTGCCGATGACCTACAGGCAGCCAAATTACTTTTGTATTAATAACTATAACAATTTTTTCCCGAGAAGTAAAGTTTCCAGGCGCAATCTCAACGAGAACCCCTTTTTTGCCCTTCCTTCTCCGCAGGCTCAGGCATCTGTTCCGGCAAGCTTCCGCCCTCTGTTCTTTCTTCCCGCCCACGGCCCGTGCTGGGGCAACCGTCCCTTCAGCGGGGGCGATCGTTTGTTTCCTGTTTTTCCCACCGCGCTTTTTCTTTTCCAATCCCTGATGGAAAGTCCGTTTTTGGAACATCATTTGCAAATTTCACAATTCTCCGGCCTTCAGACACTTTCCCAGCCATTAAAAAACGCCGGCCGAAAAGGGCCGCGGCTGAAAAATCAGCCGCGGCCCCCCGTCATATCTTAATTAGTCCTGAATCCCGGGAATTTTCGGCAGGGAAGCAAATCCCTTTTTCAGCGCCTCATCCGAGGGGATATAGTCGGTCATCGTGCCGTCATGATAGGACATATAAGCCGACATGTCAAAATATCCTGTACCGGTCAGGCCGAAAAGAATCGTTTTCTCCTCTCCCGTCTCCTTGCATTTCAGAGCCTCGTCAATGGCCACACGGATAGCGTGGGAGGATTCCGGCGCGGGCAGAATGGTCTCATATTTGGCAAACAGGGTGGCCGCGTCAAAGACCTTGGTCTGCTCTACCGCTCTGGCCTCGTCCAGATAACCGTCGTGATAGAGCTTTGACAGGATGGGAGACATACCATGATACCTCAGACCGCCCGCGTGGTTGGGAGAAGGAAGGAACTCGCATCCCAGGGTATACATTTTAGCCAAAGGCGTCACTTTTCCTGTATCGCAGAAATCGTAGGCATAGCGCCCCCTGGTCATAGATGGACAGGAAGCGGGCTCCACGGCGATAAAATAGGGTTTTGCCTTGCCGGTTAGACGATCCTGCATATACGGGGCGATGAGCCCGCCCAGATTAGATCCGCCCCCGGCGCATCCTATAACGATATCGGGATATTCCTCCAGCTTATCCATGGCGGCCTTTGCCTCCAGGCCGATGATAGACTGATGCAGAAGCACTTGATTGAGGACGGAACCCAGCACATAGCGGCAGTTTTCCGTGGTAACCGCCATTTCCACAGCCTCGGAGATGGCGCAGCCCAGGCTTCCCCCTGTCTCCGGGTATTTTTCAAGAATGGCGCGTCCCGCGTTCGTGGTATTGCTGGGGCTGGGAATAACTTTTCCCCCAAAGGTTTCAATAATCGCCTTCCGGTAAGGCTTTTGCATGGCGGACGCCTTGACCATATAGACGGTCAGATCGATGCCAAAATAAGCGCAGGCTTCCGAAAGGGCCGTCCCCCACTGCCCTGCCCCCGTTTCGGTTGTCAGCCGGGTCAGTCCCTGTTTTTTCGCGTAATATGCCTGCGCCACCGCCGAATTGAGCTTATGGCTTCCAGAGGTATTGTTTCCCTCAAATTTGAAATAAATTTTCGCCGGCGTATCCAAAGCTTTTTCCAAATTATAGGCTCTGCACAGGGGAGACGGACGGTAAATCTTGTAAAATTCCTGAATCTCCTCAGGGATATCCACATAGCGGGTCTTATCATCCATTTCCTGATGGGCCAGATCATCGCAGAAAATAGGGCGCAGCTCCTCCTCTGTGATAGGCTTCATTGTCGCCGGATTGATAAAGGGATCATGCTGCTCTTTCATGTCCGCGCGAAGGTTGTACCACTGCTTAGGCATCTCGCTTTCAGTAAGGTAGTATCTGTAAGGTACTTTTTTCATTGTCATTCCATTCCTTTCTCATAAAATCAGGAGGGAAGAGGATTTTCTCTGCCCCGGCTCCTATTGTCTTTTAACCTGTAATTCATACGGAAACTTCCGCCAGCCATCCTCCATAAGACCATCCCGCTTTCCAAACAGATAATGACAAAAGGAGTATCCAGAGGAGAGAACTAAATGGAGCAAAAGAAATAATAAAAAAAGCTCTTGCCCCTATTCTTCATAGGGACAAGAGCGTAAACTCCTGCGGTACCACCCAAATTGGCCTAAAGCCCACTTGTTCCATACACTGACATGTATGCTCACTGGATAACGGGTTGAGCTCCCGTTGGCGACTACTCCGGAAAACCGTTTCGGGCCACCCTCCCAAGTCCATTCATTGCAGGCCTTGCCGCCACAATCCCACCATCTATGGCTCTCTGAAAACAGGAAACCGCAACTACTCTTCTCAGTCATTGGTTTGGATATTCCTTTGTTATTTTCATTATACGCGGCCTTCTCTCTTTTGTCAATAATTTTCTTTTCCGCCCATTTGCCCATTGCATTTTGGCAAAAAACGCCTGAAAGAAATTTTTTTCTTCGGTTGAATCCCAAGGGATTCCTGCTATAATTAATATAACTTTATTTTGAAAGGATGTTATAGATCATGCAAAATCCAATTGTAACGATAGAAACCGCCCACGGCAATATGAAGCTTGAGCTCTATCCCGACATCGCCCCCAATACGGTGCGCAATTTCATCTCTCTCGTCCAAAAAGGCTTTTATGACGGTCTTATCTTCCACCGCGTCATTCCCGGCTTTATGATCCAGGGCGGCGATCCGGAAGGGATCGGCATCGGCGGTCCCGGTTATTCTATCAAAGGAGAATTTTCTTCCAACGGTTTCGCCAATTCCCTCCGCCATACCAAGGGGGTGATTTCCATGGCGCGCTCCCAGCGTCCCAACAGCGCCGGCTCCCAGTTCTTTATCATGGTAGACGACGCCCCCCACCTGGACGGCCAGTACGCCGCCTTCGGCAAGGTGATTGAAGGCATTGAGGTAGCTGAAAAAATTGTTGGCGCCAAAAGGGATTACAGCGACAAGCCCCTTCAGGACGAGGTGATGACAAAGGTTACGGTCGAAACCTTCGGCCAGGATTACGACGAGCCGGAAACCATGTAAACCGCTCCATTCATCTTACATTGAGGAGGAATGCCGTTCTATGGATAACCCTACAGGCGATCAGGCCGCCGTATCCTTCGGGATCATCGGCCCCGGGAATATCGCCCGCCGCTTTGCCTCCGCTGTAAAAATGGTAAAGGGCGCCTCGGTGACGGCTGTATTTGGCCGGAACGAGGAAAGGGCGGAGAAATTTTGCCGAAAGTATGATATTCCCCAACATTTTACCTCCCTGGAGGAATTTTTTCAAAGCGGGATCGATATGGTCTATATTGCCACCCCGCATTCCTTCCATTACCCTATGGTAAAGGCATGTATCCGTCACAAAAAGCATGTCCTGTGTGAAAAGCCCTTCACGGTAAACGCCCGTCAGGCGGAAGAGCTGTTTTCCCTAGCCGGGCAGGAGGGCGTCTTTGTCATGGAAGCCATGTGGACAAGGTTTCTCCCTGTGATGCAGGATGTGGAAAAATGGCTGAGGGATGGAAGAATCGGCGCTGTGAGACGTCTGACCGCCGATTTTTCTGGTCTGGCCAAATTCCCTCCGGAGCACCGGCTCTATAATCCGGAGCTTGGAGGAGGCGCACTTTTAGATATTGGCGTCTATTGTGTCGCCTTTGCCTGCCAAATTCTCGGGAACAGCCCTCAAAGCCTTATTTCCAGCGCCTATCTGGGAAAAACCCGGATTGACGAGCAATCCACTCTCCTTTTCCAATATGAGGACGGCGCCCAGGCAATCCTGACCAGCGCGGTCTGCGTCAACGGCAGCTGTGAGGCGTGTATTTATGGGGAGCTTGGAAAGATCGTAATTCCCAATTTCTATGGAGCTGAAAGGGCTGTTCTCTATTTTGGGGATGAGATCGCCGAAGAGTCGCATCATCCCTACGAAAACGGCTTTCAATATGAAATCCAGGCGGCTGTGAGGGCGCTGGAGGAAGGCAGATGCCAATGCCGTGAAATGAATTGGGAGGACACCCTTGCGGTGCTCAGGCTGTGCGACCGCGCCCGTTCCCAATGGAATCTGCGGTATCCCTGCGAGGAGCAGGGCCAGTAAATCCAGCCGTCTGTTGATAAAGGGGATGCTGCTATGAAATTGAACAACAAAAATCTGCTTAATGCCGACAGCTGCGCTTTCTTTTATAGCCCGGAGGTTTGGCAGCCCGAGGGAGGCCCTTATTCTCCAAAAGCAATTGAAAATCAAATCAAGCTCATCGCGGACAGCGGGATTGATACTTATATCATCAATCCCAATACCCAAATGCCATGGTATCCCAGTAAACATCGGGATTATGTTTTTAAAGGATATCAAAGGGGGGACCGGGAATTCTTCCGCGGCCACGGGATCTGCCAGGGAACCGATCCGGACAAAATGGACGCCTTTTTAGATCAGACAGTAGCCTTTGCCAATTTATACCTTGATTTGAAGGAACAGGGGATCGACTGGTTTGAGGAAACGGAACGGGCATGCCGGAGATGCGGAATTGCACCTTGGATTTCCATCCGTATGAACGACACCCACGGAGGGAATATTCCGGAGCTCAGCTATATGAACGCTGAAATCTTCAAAAGGGATCCCTCCATCCGCCTGAATAAGCCCTGCATCTACCCATGGGACTCAAACCACCGCTACGCCTTTGACTACAGTCAGCAGCGTGTACGGGACTACATGTTCGACATGATTAAAGAGTGTGTGGAGGAATACAGCTATGAGGGCTTGGAGCTGGATTTTTTGCGGGATCCCATTCTTCTGTCTCCCGTTGCTTCCAAAGAAGATACCGAGATGATAACCAGCTGGATTGCCGGAATCCGCCGCCTGACCATAAAAAAATCCCAAAAGACAGGCAGGCCCTTCCCCCTTGGGATCCGCAGCTGCGGCCATCTGAACCTGATGAGGGATATGGGGCTTGATATCCGCGCCCTGGCCAAAAAAGGACTGATCGATTTCGCCTCCTTCAGCAATTTCTGGCAGACCTCCTGGGATATGGACTACACAGAACTGCGGAAAGAGCTGGGAGAGGAAATCACCCTTTACGGCGTCATCGAGGGAGGCCCCAACTGGCTGAAAACCAAAGCGGAATCCTCCCATCTGGACGGTTTTGTGGATATCTACCATAACAGCGGGGATCGGCTGATGAATTACGAAAGGGAAATGATCCGGGGCAACGCCGCCGGGAAGCTGGTTTTGGGCGCCGACGGGATTGAGCTGTTCAATAATTTCTTCAGCTGGGACACCAAGCGGTTTCCCATGGCGCCGGCTTATGACGCCCTGCGTTTCCTGTATGATTTGGACTATCTGAGGGGAAAAGAAAAGCATTACTGCCTTTCTACCCAGTATCGCAGCCCATATACCACCGTCCCCTTTGAAACTGTGGAAACCCTTCCGGAACTGATTGAACCGGACACCCGCCGGGGATTCCGGATCCCCATGTGCCGGGAGCCTCTGGATGAGGGACTGCGCCTAATTGTACAGGTCATTTGTGAAAAAAAGGATGAAGAACCAAAGCTGGGAATCACCTTTAACAACAACTGGCCCGATTTCAACGGGATAAAAACCTCCAAGCTGTTGTTCCCCTGCGGAATTTATACCGACATTACCGACAACTGCGCCGCTTACAATTTCGAGGTGGATCCCAGCCTGCTAAAGGACGGCTATAACCATATCTGTGTCTTTAATGGGGAAAAACAGACCTCCGATCAGGAATCAAGATGGAAAAACACCATCCGCGTTCTCAGCGTTGAAGCGGCCATAAAAAAATAGTTCATTTCTAACCCTTTCTTGACTTTTTTTTTAATACCAGATAAAATAAGGTTATCATTTTCGAGTAAGCCAAACAGCTGCGGGCACAGCGCCGAAAGGCCGTGCCTGAGGAAAGTCCGAGCTCCGCAGGGCAGGATAACGGTTAACGACCGCCGGGGGCGACCCTAGGGAAAGTGCAACAGAAATATACCGCCGGTTTTCCGGTAAGGATGGAAAGGCGAGGTAAGAGCTCACCAGCATGTGGGAGACCATGTGGCTGTGCAAACCCTATCCGGAGCAACACCGCAGAGGAACAGAAATGCTTGCCCGGCATGTTCCGAGAAGGTGGCATGATCCATGCGGCAACGTATGGGCTAGATAGATAGCTGTTCCAGACAGAACTCGGCTTATCGGCTTAGTCGTTATATGAAAAAAGAACCTCTGTTTTTACAGAGGTTCTTTTTTATCTCTATAATGATAACACTATGCCGCCGGATGGAACGCTTTTATTTTTCCAGCCGCCTTCTGCGCAGAATTACAGCCGCCAGAGCTCCTCCAGAAAGGATCGCGATCACCCCAACAAAGGGAACAACTGTATTAGAACCGGTCTGCGGAGGCAGTTTTCCGGAATCACTGCCGGTGTCGTCCTTACCGCCGTCAGGCTGTGTTGTTCCTGTGACGGGAATAGCGGTAACATCCTTTACTTCATCGCAATTTTTGCAATGGATAGATTTGCTGCCCTCTTCCGTCGCGGTCGCTTCCTTATCCACAGTGAATTCATCTTCCCAATCATGTCCTGCTGCCTGGATCATAACGGAATCCTTGGCAATCTCGTTGACGGCATTTTCATCCCCGAAATACTTGCCGCATCCTTTGCAATACCAATAAGCCCGATTTCCTTCTTCGGTGCAGGTGGGCGCCTTGGCCTCTACCTTTTGCAGCTTATGGGTGTGGGTGACGATTTCCTCTCCGTCTTTTTCCACATCCTGACCGTTGATGACAACACTGCCGTCTCCCTCGTTGGTGACGGTGACACCGTCCGCTGTAATATCGGCGTCAACATTACCCGACACAACCACAACGGAATCGCCTGAAACAGTCTCGGAAATCTTCCTTTCCATCTCTTCCTGTGTACCGATATAATAGGTGACGGAAGCCTCTCCAGCTTTGCTCAAACCAATGGAAGTGCCCGTGATATATTTGCTGTCCGGCTTCTTTGCGTAAGAACCTCCGCTTAACACCAGGTCGGCAGTTTCGTCCGCTGTAATCGTCCCAGATACAGAGCCGCCCTGAATCTTTACATCAGAATTAACTCTCGCCTGAATATCTCCGTTCAGAACGCCGCCCTCCATAGTAAGGGAAGGAATTCCAGTTCCGCCGTTTTGCTCAACCAAAACGGTTCCGTCAATTTTCGCTCCATCAGAAATGAGCAAATCGGAAGTATACTGCGGATCCCACGCCAAAGCGTAAATAGAAGCCGCTCCATTTTCCGCGGTAATTGTACCGCCGGAAATCTGCGCTTCTCCCCAGTTTTGAACAGCGCTTCCGCCGGCTGCCTGAGACTTGATTTCGCCGCCGGTAATGTTCAGCTTTCCATTGTCATCATTTTTGACTGTGATAAAATTACTGATCAGCCGGCCGCCCTTGACATTCAAAGTCGCGTTCAGATTTCTCAAAAGGGAACTGAAACCGGATGTGCTCTGAATGACACCGCCCGTAACAGTCATTGTTCCCTGATTGTCGATTACATACCAGGAATTGCCGTTGGCGCTTCCCTGCACACCCGCTTCCTTGGAACGGGTAAAATCCCCTCCCGTGATTGTCAGGGTGCCGTAATTTACCACCGCGCCCCTTGCATGGGAGACATTGTCAACTGTACCCTCTCCCTGAATGGTCAAAGTTCCGTTGTTGGTAATGGTATGGCTTCCCGCCTGATTGGTCAGGGTCTTGCCATTCAAATCCAGGATGACTGTATCCCCCTTTGCCACTGTTACACTCTCTGTCACCGGCCTGAGAAGCTTGATCACCTGCCCGTCCGCCTCATTCACCGCTTCCTGCAGAGTTCCGTATGTGGTTTCTCCAACAGCGGCGGCATCTCCGTCGTCACTGGCCCACACATTCGCCGTTGTCATCGCTGTCAGCAGAAGCAGCGACAATACAACTGATAACCACCTTTTCTTCAAACAAAACACCTCCAAAATATGTTATAGCTTAAAAGGAAAAAGTTTCCCCTTAAACACAAACACGGTTATGCGTACTTTTTCATTCAGCAGTTTTATTTCCAAAAAGCAAGAAAGCGCCCCGTTAAAGGGGCGCTGGATGGATTTATTTCTCCGAAAGAAAAAGTACCCTTAACCTTTCTACAAAATATGAATTGAGTATACCATTATTTTTTAATATTTTCAAGACATCCAGGGGCTATTCACCCCAAAAGAACATCTGTTTTTTTATAATTTATCGGCGAAACATTCCGGCTCAGTCGCCCTGAGAGAATTTAACGACTACAGCATCACCCACCTTTGCGACAGAACCCTTCTGGGGATAGACCGGCATACCTTGCACCAGTTCCAAATCCTGCCACCCGTCCGACGGCTCCACAAGGACGTTCCTCTGCATTATTTCAAAATAGGTCTCATAATCGTAAGTCAGCGCCGCATTTATTTCGACGCCTATAATTTCATAAACCTTATTTTTCTCCGGCAGGGACGTCATAATATCCCCCGGATAACCGATGAATATCACAGGTGTCTCTCCCTCTATATAATCTTCCTGATCCTCGATATCACGCAAAACATTTGTCATTAGAGACATTGTGGAATCATATTGGATCTGTTTTTCAACATAAACAAGATTGGCTGTCTGGATATTCTGGAACACAACAAAGAAAACGATCACATAACTGATCCATTTGCCAAACCTTGCTTTAAACAGTTCCTTATCTTCTGCAATCATCTTAAATAAAAGCAGCGGGATAAGATACGCCATGAAAAAAGCATAATAAGTCAAATCATGGGTGCTGGAATTTAAAAGCCTTGTCACATTCATTCCGGCAGGCAATAAGATAATGAGAACCGCCGTTAAAACAATCCCAGTCCATTTGACACGTTTGCGAATCATAATATAAATTGTCGCGGCGATACATACCAGAACTAAAAGAAAGTTAGCAATATGAAGAATTCTTCCAGGATAAACGGAAATATGTTCCTCAAAGAAAAATTCCAGGACTATATTGTAACAATGCCAGATTCTTTCTTTGATTGTTTCTGTGTTATTCCATAAATTCGCTACAGTATTATAACCGGATGACATGATAGAAACATTATATATCTTACAAATAACCTTCATCGCCGCATAATAAAATCCCCCGCCCGCGACGAGCATGGCAATTCCGGCACAGCCGTTTTTGAATACGGTCTTGATAGGGAACTTTTTCAGCAGGGCAAGAACGGAATAAATAATAATAAGCGTAATTGTAACCGCCACATAGCTTTGGTAAAGTCCCATAGACAGCATCAGTACGAAAGCGCCGATCACAAGATAACGCAGCCTTGAATACTGAAAATACAGGTGCCAGAACATCACTGAAAGCACCGAAAACAGCAGCGCCATTGTATCCACGCCTAACCAGGGCATATAAGTCGCGGTCATGGCAATTACTGTCGCGTTCGTCGCGAAAACCCCCGACAGCAGGAAAAGCGATCCCTTATTTTCCAGTCTAAAAATTTTGGCAACCATAAAAACTGACAGCGCTATCCAACATAAGGAAAGTATCCCAACCGACCAGGGCATGACAGCACTTGAAGCCGTCAGCTTATGATAAAGAGGCTCAAATATCCTTCCCAGGGATATTTGACGGGAATGGTTGAAACTCTCGGAAAAAAATTCAAACAGAGAATCATGGGATGGCTGCAAATTTAGAAAAGCAAACGCGTGCGCCGCCATTCCCAGTAAAAAAGTATAAAGAAATGAATGCTTCAGCAGCCGCTTGTCATCGTTTAAATTTACAGTTGAAAGCCTGTCTCTGATCTTTTCGTTTAATCGCACGCATATTCCCCTCATTCAGTTTTTATGACATACCAGTATACATTAGCACACGAAAAAGTTAACTTTTTCATTCTAAACGTCATCCCGTGATTTTACCATAAGTTTAGGCATTTCTGAAAAGGAATGCCTTTTTCTTTTGCCCTCTAAAACACGCGTGAAAACGTTAACGTTTTTCTCATGCCGTATCCCATGACAAAATAGGATTTTCATTAGATTAGATTAAATTATACAATAAAAACAGTTCCTTATCAAGAATCAACTCTTTTATTTTCTGTCCTCCGCCTTCAGCCCGCTCAAATCGGAATCTACCGTGATTCTGCCGGGACCCTCCAGCACACGGGCGGAAAAGGTATCATAATATTCCACGCTGGCTGTTGTCTTGAGTTCTATCTCTTTGCCTGGAACCTTGTTGACGACAAAATCCATCTCTCCCTTATACTGAAACACACAGCCGAGGAAGTTGAGTTTGGTTTTCTGATAATTCTTCATTGCCTTGTTGGAAATAAATTCGACATAACTATCCTTCAGGCTGGCGTTTCTCACGGTTATTATATCCACGGGGGTGGCGATGGAAAGAAACGGCTTACGCGCGTCATGCAGAATACGCACATTGTCAAATACCAGTTGCTCCTGTGCGGGAATCTGAGCACCGGGATAGTAGGAACGGCTGAAACGGTCATTGTCAAAATGAACGGAAAAAGCAGTCCGTGGATTTTTCTGAAAAATATCACGGAAAACCACGTTTCTCACCCCAGCGGTATAGGTGACATCTTCCTGCACCATCACCCAGGAAATCCCATCCAGTACCTGTGTCCCGTCGGCATGGGTCGGCCTGGTTCTTGAAATATAAATTTTTCCGTCGGCATCTGCGCTGACCCTGTAGAGCCTCCCTCCTGATACCACGGTATCCGATTTTTGCACCTCCATGCCTTCAAACCAGTCCACCCATGCGCCGGCAAGAATCCGGCAGATATATCCTTCGTTCTTATCATCCGCCAGGTCGTGTATGTTTTCCACCACGCCGTCCTCAATCCATCCCAGCTCGGGATTTCCCACGTCATAATCATGGGCATTCAGGGCAATGGCGTCATCCCCCGTCTCAAAAACGCCGTTTCTGATAGTGAACCGTTTCCCCCTTCCAAGATGGACGCCGTCCTTTTTGCCCTTTACAATGACATCCTCCACAATAACATCCTCAAAGGTGCAAATGTGGATTGCATACTGAGCCGGTCCTAAATCAAGGCAGCGGAATCCGGAAATTCTGAGATCCTTGACATAAAAAAAGGCAAGCTGCCCATGCAGGCCAAACACCAAAAATTTGCGGATATCAACGCCGTTGACAATAATCTGTAGATTCTCCACGGCGATATGCTTGTCATAAGTTTTGGTCAAAGCGCCTTTATTGAGCAACACATGGGTAAATTCGCCCTCTTCATTCACCTTTTGGATCACGCAGCCATTGCCGAAAGAGAGGGTGGTATCGCCGCCAATAAATACCGTGCCCGCCAGGCGGTAAATCCCCGGTTCCGTTACCACAACTGTTCCTCCCATGTCCAGCGCCTTTTGAAGGGCAGTTTTATTTTCTATTCCGCTGGCTGATGGAGAAAAGCCAAATTCCCCCGGATTTACAAATGCTTTCATTATTTATATCCTCCCCGCAGCTGTCGGGCCGCTTCAAGCGAAAAAACAGCCCGCCTTTCTTTTTCGGATATTTTATCCTGTTTATCCCAAAAAGGCAAGGGCTTTTTGAAAAGTTCCTCCCTATACTGAAAATGATATTGACAATCCTATCCATTTTGTTATAATGAAAAAAATTTCTGCACATTCCCGTATTATCCCCCTATCATTTCCTTATTTTTCGTACCTGCTTAAATATAAGAAAGAGAGGCTGAATATATGGAAAATCCGGAGCTTTTTCGGGACGGTATTCACGATGATACCATAGCGGTTCAGAGACTGCTGGACAAACGCGGTGAAATCCATCTTTCCTCTGGGGTTTATCTTATCACCAGACCCCTGAAAATCCACAGCGGCACAAAGCTTCATCTGGACTGCGGCGCCGTGATGCGTCTCGCTGACGGGGCCAATTGCGCTATCATTGAAAACGACCGGTTCGATGAAAACAGTGTCTTGAACCGGGAGCTTCCCTATAATCGCGGCATTTCCATTGAAGGAGGCGTATGGGACGGAAACAACGCCAATCAAATCCGCTGGCCGTCAGAAAAGAGGGAGGCCCTGACCTCCTTTGATGATCACTATTACTTCGGCATTTTTATGCGTTTCTCCGGCGTCAATCATTTCTCCATGGCCAATGTCACCATCAAGGATCCGGAAAGCTTCGCCGTACAGCTGACCGATACCCAATACTTTACTTTTCGGGATATCACCTTTGATTTTAACTGCCTGCGCGCCAATATGGACGGCATTCATATCAATGGCCCGGCCCAATTCGGCTTTATCTCCAATATTCAGGGCAGGACGAACGACGACTTAATCGCCTTGAATTGTGACGACGGCTATCCTGCCGAAATCACGCGGGGCCCCATCAGCGACATCCGTATTGACGGTGTTTATTCCGACTGCGGTTTCAACGCGGTGCGTCTTCTTTCCTGTGGAAACAGGCTTTCCAATGTGAGCATCCGAAATGTCTACGGTACTTATCGTTTTTACGCCATTTCTTTTACCTGCGAAAATCTTCATAAAAGGGAAGACTGCTGCATCGACAATATTCTGCTGGACGGAATTTTTGCCAGCAAGGCCGCCTATCCCCTGCCCAAAAGCTGTTTTACCTACAATGGGGATTTGTGGGCTATCGACGAGCAGCCCCTTATCTGTTTTGACCATAACTCTAAGACAGGCCAGGTCACCATTCAAAATATGCATCGCAGGGAAAGCGCCGCCACCCACGCCAGTTCGGTCGTGGTAAGGAATACGGCGTCTGTGGAACGACTCACCATCCGTGACTCCTCCCTGCGCTTTGAAAACGGCGCCCCCGTCCCATTTTTACGGGCAGACGGCACTGTCAATGAACTGATTATGTCTGATATTTGGAAGCCAGAAGAAAAATAATACTATATATAACAAAAATAGAAAGCTTTCTCATGAGGGCTTTTTATTTTTTGCTTTTACTTAATAATACGGATATCATGACAGATGTCCGGCTCGTATAAACGAAAAATATTTTATCCTAACAGTATAGCTCCTGGTTTATCTCAGAACATGAAATAAAGAAACGCCTGTCTAAAACACCACGGCGCAAAATTGATGAAATCAGTTGTTTTTAAAGGTATTTATGTTATAATAATATGAAATCATGTTCTTAAACAACGGCCCGTTTAGGAAGCCTGAATGTTCAGGAAATACATATGAAATGGGGAATAAATCATGAAGTTAGCCTTTTCTACACTCGGATGTCCTGATTTTTCTTGGTCGGATATTTATTCAATCGCCAAGGATTTTGGATTTGACGGCATTGAGCTAAGGGGGCTGGGCAACGAGATATTTTCCATCCACACAAAGCCTTTTCAGGATGAAAATCTGGATAAAACAATAGCACAGCTGAGTAAAATGCGTCTGGAAATTCCCTGTTTATCCTCAGGCTGCAGCCTTAAGTTTGCCGAACGCGCGGAAGAAACCCATCGCGAGCTGTTGGAATACATCCATCTTGCCGGACGGCTCGGCACGCCGTATATCCGTATTTTAGGCGATTTAAAGGCATATCCTGATGGTGAAGTAGATGATTCCGTGGTGCTCCAGGGGTTAAACGCGCTGATTCCCGCGGCGGAAAAGAATGGGGTAACCCTTCTGGTTGAAACCAACGGCGTCTATGCCAATACGGCCCGCCTGCTTTCCCTCCTTCAGCAGATCGAAAGCGACGCGGTTGCCGTGCTGTGGGATTTTCACCATACCTACCGTTTTGGAGGAGAAACTCCCGCTCAAACCGTACAAAATCTTGGCGCTTATATCAAATATATCCATATCAAGGATTCCGTTGTTGAAAACGGTGAGGTGAAATATAAAATGCTTGGGGAGGGGGACCTTCCCATTGATGACTTTATCCGCGCCCTGCGTTCCATCAACTACGAAGGCTATGTTTCACTGGAATGGCTTAAACAGTATGATCCCGGCTTGAGCGACGCGGGTATCGTCTTTCCACATTATGAAAATTTTATGAGGCAGTATATGGGCCGGACGGAAGAATCCCGCCGGCTGCAATACAATAATACAAAAACAGGCAGATATGTCTGGCCAAAGGAGCACTTGATCGATCTGACCTTTCCGCAGGTGCTCGACCGTATGGTGGAAGAATTTCCTGATCAGTACGCCTTCCGCTACACCACTCAGGATTATACCCGTACCTATTCGGAATTCCGCGACGATGTTGACACCTTTGCCCGTGCTTTGATTACCATGGGTGTCAAGCCGGGGGATCATGTCGCCATTTGGGCGACCAATGTACCCCAATGGTATATCACCTTCTGGGCGACGACCAAAATAGGCGCCGTGCTGGTCACGGTGAACACAGCTTACAAAATTCATGAAGCGGAATATCTCCTGCGTCAGTCGGATACCCATACCCTCGTCATGATCGACGGCTTCAAGGATTCCGATTATATCGGGATCATCAGGGAATTATGCCCCGAGCTTGAAACAGCGCCCAAAGGCCGCCCTCTGCATATCAAGCGTCTGCCCTTCCTGCGCAATATCATTACCATAGAATCCAATCAAAAGGGATGTTACAGCTGGGACGAGGCTCTCGCCCTTTCCAGTCAAACCCCTATCGAAACCGTACAGTGCCGCGCGAACGCCATCAATAAACACGATGTCTGCAACATGCAGTATACTTCCGGTACCACCGGATTTCCCAAAGGGGTTATGCTCACCCATTACAACGTGGTCAACAACGGCAAAGCGATTGGCGACTGTATGGATCTTTCCACCGCCGACCGCCTGATGATTCAGGTCCCCATGTTCCACTGTTTCGGCATGGTTCTTGCCATGACGGCCGCTATGACCCATGGTGCCACCATGTCCCCGATTCCGGCCTTTTCTCCCCGAAAGGGCCTTGCATGTATCAATCAAGAGAAAATCACTGCTTTTCACGGTGTACCGACCATGTTTATCGCCATGCTGGGACACGAGGATTTTGAAAAGACGGATTTCTCCCATATGCGCACCGGTATCATGGCAGGCAGCCCCTGTCCCGTAAAGGTGATGCAGGATGTGGTGGAAAAGATGCACATGAGCGAGATCTGCATCACCTATGGTCAGACTGAGGCATCACCCGGCTGTACCATGAGCAAAACCACAGATCCTATTGACGTAAGGGTCAACACGGTGGGCGGCGCCATGTTCGGTGTAGAATGCAAGATTGTCGACCCTGAAACCAACGAGGAGCTGCCCGACAATGTGGACGGCGAGTTTGTCGCCCGCGGCTATAATATTATGAAGGGATATTACAAAATGCCTGAAGCTACCGCCGCCGCCATCGACGAAGAGGGCTGGCTGCACACCGGCGATCTTGCCCGCCGGGATGAAAATGGGAACTTTAAGATTACCGGCCGCATCAAGGATATGATCATCCGCGGCGGTGAAAATATTTATCCCAAGGAAATTGAAGATTTTATCTATACCCATCCGAAAGTGGATGACGTGCAGGTTATCGGCGTACCCGACAAACAGTACGGAGAAGAAATCATGGCCTGCATTGTGCTTAAACCGGGAGAAACCTCCACGGAGGAGGAAATCAAGGAATTCGTTGCCGCCCATATGGCAAAGCACAAGGTTCCCCGCTATGTGGACTTTGTTTCCAGCTTTCCCATGAATGCCGCGGGTAAAATCCTGAAATACAAAATGCGTGAACAGGCGGTTGAAAAACTCAATTTGCAGGCCGCAAACAGCATTGAAACGGCATAATCTTCCAAAGCTATTCTGTAGGAAAGCAGGATAGGGGGGATTTGAAGCTCCCGCTGAAGTTGGTAAAATGAAGCTAGGCCGTTAAAGATAAGGATATCCGATTCTTCAAAACCAATATTTACTTATTCGATAATTTTCTATATTGAATTTCGAATCGAATACCCTCCCATTGTGGGAGGGTATTTTTATAATCCCTGCCCGTTTACATTCTGTCGATGGATACTGGTGTTTAGCGATATCATCCATGAAACACCCTTTCAATCTTTTGACAGATTGGTTGAAAAGGCGGGACACCGTTTGGGACACCGCAAATGCAAAATCACATAAAAAAGACACCCGCCATTTAGGCGGGTGTCTCGAAAAAACAGTATTTTAGCCGTTTCTTATTTGCCAAAGTATCTGTCAAGCAGGCCCTTGAAGGCTTTGCCGTGACGTGCTTCGTCCTTGCACATCTCATGAACGGTGTCATGGATAGCATCCAAATTCTGAGCCTTGGCGCGCTTTGCAAGATCAAGCTTTCCAGCGGTTGCGCCGTATTCAGCGTCTACTCTCATGCGGAGATTCTCTTTTGTATCAGCGACAACAACCTCTCCCAGAAGCTCGGCAAATTTAGCGGCGTGTTCGGCCTCTTCAAAAGCAATTCTCTTATAAGCCTCGGCAACCTCAGGATACCCTTCACGATCCGCCTGACGGCTCATAGCAAGATACATGCCGACCTCTGTGCACTCGCCAGTAAAGTTGGCGCGCAGATCCTCAATGATGGACTCATCCACGCCCTGTGCTACGCCAATTCTATGCTCGTCAGCCCAGACCATCTCTCCGGACATCTCTTCAAATTTGGATTTCGGCGCCTTGCAGACCGGACATGCCTCGGGAGCCTCAGCTCCTTCAAATACATAACCGCAGACTGTGCACTTAAACTTTTTCATTATAAATTCCTCCAATATAAAATAATTTAATTTATGTAAGGCCGACGGCCTTGCTTACTGTTGATTTATTCTGCAAAGATTACAGACGCCGTAGAAAAACTGATCCTTTGCCTCTATCAGGAAGCCATTTAATTCTTCAGGCGGTTCAGATGGCCAAGAGGCAGGGAAGTCATACAGTTTTCCACAGGAAAGACATTTGAAATGACCGTGATCTTGCGTATTCGCGTCGTATCGGACAAAGTCGTCTTCAATGGAAACAGTTCTTATCAGTCCTTTTTCCACCAAAGTCCTGATGCTGTTATAAATAGTCGTTTTCGAAAAAGATGGATATTTGGGAGCAAGGGCCGCAAATATCATCTCGGCTGAAGCGTGAATCCGGTTGTCATACAAATATTGATAGACACTGATTCGCTGAGGTGTAGGCCGAATCCCTTTCGCTTTCAGCAGTTCAGAAATTTCAACAGCAGTCATTTGTTTAATCACCATTTTGTAGTTATTTTAAATTTGTATTTATTACAATATTATTATAATACCATAATTCAAAATGTCAATAGCTTTTTTATAAAAAAAGGAAAATATTTTATTTTCTTCTTTTTCCCTTTTTTTTCGAGTCCTCTTTTGCTATAATTAGACTATCAAATTCAGCCACCAGGAGGGGTTTTCGTGAAAGTATGTAATTTTGGTTCTCTGAATTTAGATCATGTATATAACGTTTCTCATTTTGTTGCCGCGGGAGAAACCCTGTCTTCCGAAAAAATGGAAATTTTCTGCGGTGGCAAAGGGCTGAACCAATCCGTTTCCTTTGCGCAAGCTGGCGCTCAGGTGTTTCACTGTGGAAAAATCGGTACGGACGGTGCCGTTCTTTCCCAGCTTTTGGAAAGCTACGGCGTGGATATCCGTTTTGTCCGGCAGACCAGCACCCCTACCGGGCATGCGATTATCCAGGTAGATCCCTCCGGGCAAAACTGTATTCTGTTATATGGGGGGGCAAACAGGGAAATTGATTTGGAGCAAATTGATCAGACCTTGGAATTTTTTGGTCCCGGAGATCTATTGATGCTTCAAAACGAAATCAGCGGCCTGGCTCATTTAATTCCCGCCGCACATAAACGAGGGATGACAATCGCCTTCAATCCATCTCCCATTGATTCTTCCCTTTTGCAGCTTCCTCTTGAGCTTGTAGACTATTTTCTGGTGAATGAGGTGGAGGGCGAAGCCCTTTCCGGGGAATCGGAGCCCTCCCTTATTCTGGAGGGGTTGCGTCAAAAATATCCCAACGCCTGTATTCTTCTCACCCTTGGAAAAAAGGGAGCCGTCTGCTTGTATAATGGGCAGTTTTACCAGCATGGGATTTACAAGTCTAAGGTAATGGACACTACC
>JAHZIE010000034.1:24310-28369 GCA_019419895.1 Clostridiales bacterium
TACCGCTGCCGGAGATACCTTCACAGGATATTTTCTGACATGCCTGCTCCAGCATGGCATGTCCCCTGCCCAGGCTTTGGAATATGCTTCCAAGGCGTCCTCCTTGGCTGTATCTGTCCAGGGGGCGGCCCGTTCCATCCCAACGATGGAAGAAGTGCGCAGCTGCCGCCTTGTTCTCCAGGAAGAAACAATATAATACTTACAAAGGACAAGGAACGGCAAGTTGCCGTTCCTTGTCCTTTGTAAAGAAGGAGAGTAAATGAAAAAATATATGTCAATCCCTTACGGGCCTTATGCTTGGTCTGAGCCCCGCAAAAAAGTGGTGTTCCAATTCTCCGCGACGGCCTCAGTAGTATCTCAAAAAAAGTTTTTTATCTTCTTTCGATGGTTTTATTATAAATGGGGGATATGTCCAAACTTTGAATCATATAAGAAAATTATGCAAAGTTATCGTATATGAACTGTAAACAATGAATTTTTCCAACATTTTTCTATTATGTGCTGTTTTATTTCAAAAAAGCGGTCCGCCGTGCTTTCTTTTTGTGATAAAATAAAAGAAAGCACGTCATTCCTTTGTCAATATCAAAATTTCAAAGATAAATACTTTATTTCCGGCAATGCTATAATTGTGTCTTTTCCCCAGTCGGAAAAGCAGAATGGAGCGATAATAATGAAATGTGCTATCATCGACGTCGGGTCCAACAGCATAAGATTGGCAATTTACCAGGTAAAGGAAGAAAAATTCCGTATTCTGTTCACCCAGAAGGTGACGGCCGGGCTGGCCGGATATGTTGAAAAAAAGCGGCTTTCTGAAAGAGGGATTCAGCGGGCTTGTGAGGTCCTGCTGGAATATCTTGATATCCTGCGTAATTTCCACATTGAGGATTATTATATTGTCGCGACTGCTTCCCTGAGAAATATTGAAAATACCCGGGAAGCCGCTGAAGAGATCCTCCGTGTTACCGGCTGCCATGTCGATGTTATTTCGGGGGAAGAAGAGGCTTGCCTGGCTTATATCGGCGCCCTGCATAACGTCCACGTTGAATCGGGCGTCCTGGTGGATATCGGAGGAAGCAGCACGGAGCTGGTGCAGTTCCGCGACCGTAGAATCCTGCGCGCGGTCAGTGTCCCCATTGGTTCACTCAGCCTGTTTTCCAGATTTGTCGAAAAAATTCTTCCAAAGAAGAAAGAATACCAGGCTATTATGGAAGAAATCCATCGATCGCTTGAGCAGGCGGAGCTGAACGACTATGAATGCGATATAGTCTGCGGCGTGGGAGGAACTGTGCGGAACGCCCTGAAGCTGAACAACTATCTTTTCAATGAATCCGCCGCCAACAATACCGTTTCCGCTGAGCATTTGGAATATATTTCAAAGCTTCTCGCCAACCGGGATACTACGGCTCGAAATTTAATTCTAAAGGTGTGTCCGGAACGGATTCATACCATCATTCCCGGTTTATGCGTTTTAAATGATATTATGGATCGATTTGGAGCTCAGAAACTGGTAGTCAGCCATTATGGCGTCAGAGAAGGATATCTGTACGACAAAGTATTAAAGCAAAGTGAAGGCGAAAATTGAGAATGGAGCAAAAGGTTGTAAATTTGGATACCAGCTACACGCAAAACCGGGAGCTGTCCTGGCTGAAGTTTAACGAGAGGGTACTGGATGAAGCGTCCGACGATACCGTTCCTCCTTTAGAACAGCTGAAATTCATATCTATCTTTACCAGCAACCTGGATGAGTTCTGTATGATCCGTATTGGAAGCCTTACCGATCTGTCTCTGCTGAACGAGGCGCCCGTTGACAATAAAACTGGAATGACGCCAAAGGAACAGCTTCGCATGGTGTTCAAGGCCATCGCCCCCTTGTGCCAAAAAAGGGATATACTGTACCACCAGGTGGAAACAAAGCTTCAAAAAGAGGGGATTTTTCACCTATCCGCTAAAAGCCTTGAGAAAAAGGAAAGGAAATATATCCATCAATATTTCAAGGAATACATTCAGCCCGTTCTTTCGCCCCAAATCATCGATGTCCAGCATCCCTTCCCCCATCTGGCCAACAAAGCGCTTTATATCGTGGCTGCTCTGGAAGATTCCAAAGGAAAAAGTTTTCTGGGCATACTGCCTGTTCCCCCATTCCTTCCGGAAATGATTGTGATTCCACCGGAAGGGCAGAGCCGTTCCGGCGTATTGTTTTATGTCTTATTGGAGGAGGTCATTCTGGAGTATACCGATCAGATGTTCGACATCTACACCATAACATCAAAGTCTGTCATCTCCGTTACGCGGAACGCGGACATCAGCCCGGATGACGAATCCTTTGACGATGATGAGGATTACCGCCGGCATATGACCAAGCTCCTCAAGCGCCGTGACCGTCTTTCCCCTGTTCGGCTGGAAAGCAGCCGTCCTTTGGAAAAGGGACTGCTGGAAACGCTGTGTAAACGGCTGAAGCTGAAAGAACACCAGGTTTTCTGGGGAGACTGCCCTCTCGTTATGAAGTACGTCGGCGGGCTGCAGGATAAGCTCCCCCCATCCCTGCTGAAAAGATTAACCTATGATAAATTTGAGCCGGCCTTTCCCGAAATGCTGCTCCCTGGTCTACCCGTGCTCAGGCAGGTGCTGAAACAGGATATCCTGTTGTCCTATCCCTATGAACAGATGGAACCCTTTCTCCGACTTCTAAAAGAGGCGTCCAACCATGAATCGGTTGTTTCCATCAAGATTACAATCTACCGACTGGCCTCCAAATCAAAAATTGTTGAGCATCTCTGCAACGCCGCTGAAAACGGCAAAGAGGTCACTGTTCTCATGGAGCTCCGCGCGCGGTTTGACGAGAAAAACAATATCGAATGGGCGGAGCGTTTGGAAGAATCTGGCTGCCGGGTCATCTACGGCTTTGATGGGTTCAAGGTTCATTCAAAAATCTGCCTGATCACCCTTCAGGAAAAGGGTAAAATCACCCGCATCACCCAGATCGGTACGGGGAATTATAATGAAAAAACCTCAAAAACCTATACCGATCTCAGTCTGATCACGGCTAACCGTGAAATTGGAGAGGACGCGGCGGTATTTTTCAAAAATATGCTGATATCCAATCTGGAAGGGGAATACGCTTCTCTGCTGGTCGCTCCAGCTTCCCTCAAGAGTTCCCTGATGGGCCTGATTGACAGGGAGATTCAGAAAGCCAAATCCGGAGGAAAGGGATATCTTCTGATAAAGGCCAATTCCCTGACGGAACGCGATTTAATTGATAAGCTTTCCGAAGCCTCCTGTGCCGGGGTAAAAATCAAGCTCATTCTCCGAGGTATTTGCTGTATTCGTCCCGGTATTCCCGGAAAGACGGAAAATATCACCGTATTCAGCATTGTAGGCCGTTTTCTGGAACACTCCCGCGTTTACTGTTTCGGGCGGGATGAGGATATGAAGCTTTATATTTCCTCCGCTGACATGATGACGCGGAATATCACCCGCCGGGTGGAGATTGCCTGCCCTGTTTTCAGCCCCGCAGTAAAGGGAAAAATCCTCCACATCCTTGATACCCTCTGCCGGGATAATGTCAAGGCTCGCCGCCTCAATGACAAGGGAGACTATCTTCCTGTCACCGGAATGGATACGGCTTTAATTGACAGCCAGCAGATCCTTTTGGAAGAGGCAAAAGAAAAAGAGCGTTTTCCCTCCACCGCCCATCCCGGCTTTTTCCAAAGACTGAAAACCCTCTTTTCCAAAAGACAAAAATAATCCCTGCCGCTCCTGTCTCTGGATTTCTTTCACAGACAGGACCTATTCCCCGCCTTCTCAAATATTATTCGACCTGTTCTTTGATAATCCTCCACCCGCTAAACAGATGGGAAAAAAGAGTGATACAAAAAAGTTCATCAAATTAAAATAAGGATATTTAAGCCCTATTGAAAAAGAAAAGTGAGAAGAACGGAAAACCAAATGAATAAAGTGAGGGGCTGTTTTACCTCGCTCTTACGCCTAAAGATAGAATAATAAAGGGCCAAGGCGGCATTCCTGCCGTCTTGGCCCTCTATTATTCTGAAACCGATTCCG
>JAHZIE010000035.1 GCA_019419895.1 Clostridiales bacterium
GAAGCACTGATTCCTTTTTTATCGATCGCCTATTTAATTGGAGGCGTCATTATTATTTTGTGCCATTCTCAGAAGGTTCCTGCTTGTTTTTCCGCAATCTTTCAGGACGCTTTTTCGTTTCAGTCGACAGCCGGAGGGGTAGGAGGATATATGATTGTCCATGCTATGCGGTATGGTGTTGGACGGGGCATATTTTCAAATGAAGCGGGGCTGGGCAGTTCTGGAATGGTTTATGCGGCGTCCGATTCGGATGAACCGGCTGAAGCTGGAATGTGGGGGATCTTTGAGGTATTTGCCGACACCATTGTGGTGTGTACAATTACCGCTTTGGCAATTCTCACCAGCGGTGTCGCCGCAGGAGGAAAAGAAGGCGCGGCGTTAAGCTCTGCCGCCTTTGGTACTGTATTTGGCCCATTTGGAGAGTTTTTTGTCTCTGTTTCCATCGCTCTCTTTGCCTTTGCGTCTATGATAGGATGGGCATATTATGGCGAACGGGGTCTTGAATATCTGGTAGGGGAACGCTTGACAGGGGTGTATAAGCTTATATTTATCAGTATGACGGTCGTAGGATGCATAGCCCGCCTAGAACTTGTTTGGAATTTGTCGGAAACCTTTAATGGTCTGATGGCATTGCCCAACCTTTATGGAGTAACTATGCTGTCCGGCACGGTGATTGCCGTCACACGCGACTATTTGGGACGGCAACGAAAGCAGCGGATAAATAAAAAAGCAGGAGCAAAGAAAAAACCGGAGGTGTACGGCGGTTTTTCCGCCAAATCCTCCGGCAAATATTAATCCTGTTCAGCGTCCTTTTTCTCTTCATTTTTTTGGGAAGCTTTTCTATGTTTTCTCCATTGATAAATGCCAAATCCAAGAACCGCAAGAACGATAAGAACTACCACAATGATTGTATAATCGCTAAAATAGGGGAGAACTGATTCCCATGCGTCTCCCATAAATACGCCCAAATATACAAGCACCGTATTCCAAACAGCGCTTCCCAGAGTAGTGAGAAGCAGAAAAATAGGGAAATTCATATTAGATATGCCCGCCGGCACAGAAATAAGGCTTCTGACAATGGGAATACAGCGGCAAATCAGAACCGCCTTTTTCTCATATTTGGTAAACCAACGATCTGCCATATCCACATGTTCAGGCTTCAGCCGTAAAGTTTTACCGAATTTTCCCGCAAATAGTTTTTTTAATCTCTCTTTTTTCAGAATGCGTCCTAAAAGATAGAGGAGGATAGCACCCAAAACCGATCCAACCGTAGCCGCAAGAATAACAAATACAGGCTGCATTGACGTCTGCCCTGTCATAAATCCTCCAAACAGCAAAACCACTTCAGAAGGAATGGGAGGAAAAATATTTTCAATGCAAATCAGCAGACAGATTCCTAAATACCCATATTGATTGATAAGGGAAATCATTGTTTCTTCCATATTATTTTCCTTTCCAAATACAGTATGCCTACCTCTATTATAGGCAGATTCTTGTAAAAGCAAACCATTAACAGGATACTTTATTTCCCTATCGCCTGTCAATATTTTTTCAAAATGGGGACCGCGTTTTTTCTAGTGGTTACACTAAAGCGGTACCCAAACAATGGCATCGCTTTACTTTTGGCTATTATTTATTAAACTTTTAAAAGCAAAAAAGGCGGCAACCAGTCAATCTGCCCAAGATTTACTCTATATAAAATGGAGTAAAGAAAAACTATGCGGTATAAGTTGTTTTTCCCATGCAGATAACCCTCTGCATGGTAATATCTTCATCAAAAATCAGAATATCGGCGTCCATTCCCACGGCCAGCGCTCCCTTGTGAGCAAGCTTAAGAAAGTGAGCAGGATTCTGCGACATCATTCGGACGGCATCCCACAGTGCTAAACCGGCGGTCTTTACCATAGTGCGGATAAGCATATCTGCTGTGGCGACACTCCCCGCAAAGGCGGAATGATCCATTAGAAAGGCGACATTATGCTCTTTCAAGCAGGGCTGCCCATTCTTATCGCTTCCTAGCAGATACTGTCCGTCCGGCATACCAGCAGCCCTCATGGAATCTGTTACCAGGGCGATTTTATCATGGGACTTGAATTTGCATACAAGCTGGAGCAGCTCCTGAGGAATATGGCTTCCATCAGCAATAAGCTCCAGGCTCAGCTCATCCAGCAAAAACGCTGCCTCCATAACGCCGCCGCGGCGGTAAGCGTTTTTGCGGGTAATGGTGGACATAGCGGAATACATATGGGTTACATGGGAAAAACCGTTTTCACAGCCTTCCCTTGCCTCCTGGAAGGTGGCGTTGGTGTGCCCCATGGAACAAAGAATCCCCCGCTTTCTTAGTTCCCGCGCCATGTCCAGCGCCCCCTCCCGTTCCGGCGCTACGGTCCAACTGATAATTTCCGGATGGCGGTCGAGAAGAAACAGATAAGCTTCGGGAGCGGGATCAACAATATACCGGATATCCTGTGCCCCGCACATTTCCTGGGATAGATAGGGGCCTTCCATATGGACGCCGGCAATGCTAGGCCCGTTTTCTTTCAGTTCTTCCTTTGCCTCTTTCAAAGCAACAAAAAACTGCTCATATTCCTCCATAGAGGCGGTCAGGGTAGTGGGAACGATGGAGGTAGTGCCATGTTTCATATGCATCCGGCAGGCATTGACAATGCTTGCCGCCGTACCGTCCATAAAGTCGCTTCCGCCGCCGCCGTGGGTGTGCATATCAATGAAGCCGGGCGAAATAATCCGGCCGCCGGCATCAATTACCTCGTCTACATTGGAAACGTTACAGCTCCCCGCTCCTAAAGAAATTATTTTATCATTTTCAAAAATAAGAAATCCGGAAGGAATTTCTCCATCTTTGGCTAAAATTCTTCCGTTGACACAAGCCGTTTTCATAAAAACACATCCTTAACGCAAAATATTCCCCGGCGGCATGAAAACCGTCAGGGAGTTTTTATTTCTAGAGTAAAGCGGAGCTGTCCATATCGAGATATAACTGAGCGTTATCCCTTGTGCGGAGAATTGAGGCCGGACACGCCTCGCTGATTTCTCCTTTGACCGTATGGAACACCGCGTTGGCTTTCGTGGGAGCGGGAACAACACAGAACAGATAGGGGGCGGAAACCAATTGAGGAATTGTTACCGTCAAAGCATTTTTAGGGACCTCAGAAAGGGAGGAAAAACACCCGTCGTTGACCTGCTGCTGACGGCAAACGTTGTCCAAGTCTACCACCTTTACCTTCGCAGGATCATGAAAATCAGCAACATGGGGATCATTGAATGCGATATGTCCATTTTCGCCAATTCCCAGGCAAACAATATCCGGCGGAAATTTTTCAAACAGAGAAGTATACCGTGCGCATTCCCCCTGTGGATCTGATGTCTGTCCATTTAAATAATTCACCGAACGGAAGGGAACATTTGCAAAAATGGCACGTTTCAAGAAATTACCAAACCCTTGAGGAGCGTCCTTATCCAGTCCCAGGTATTCATCCATATGGAAGGCGTTGATGCGGTCCCAGGGAATATCCAGATTGGCACACAGAGAAGCGAGGAGTTCATTTTGTGACGGTGCGGCGCCGAAAATCATATTGATTTCCTCTTTCTTTTCCAAAAGGGAAAAGATCGCTTTTGCAACATCCGCCGCCGCGGACTGTCCCATATCCTCACGGGTTGCATAGATATGCACCGCCAGTTTGTCCTGGGTAAATTCTTTCACTGCTTTCATCATAATTCCTCCTAAATATAAATTACATCATTTATGACAACGCTAATCCACAGCTTTTCCCGCCAAACGGCGCTGGTTACGGCAGCGCAGAAGAACAGGCCTGAGCTGGGAGCGGAGCATGGCGTCGTTTACCAGAATAGAAGTGATATTATAGCCGGTAATCGGCATATAATAGGATTCAAGCCTTTTCTCCAGTTCCCCGATTTTGTGCCAGGAAACCGTCTCTTCCACTTCATTTTTCTGGAGCAGAGAGTCATGATAACGGCATACTTCATTGGTCAAGGCAAATACATCCCTGCCGTACAGTAACTGACGGAGTATCTCTGTCAGCCTTTGCAGGATGACATCATTGGGAGTAAGCTTGCGCGCTTCTTCCGGGTTGACTGCCACCTGGATCTCCGCGGCATACTGTCTGGCGAGACGCCTTTTTTCCTCCTGGATCATTTCTTCTACTAGAAGAATCGCCTTGTTGAATCCGGCGGTCACTTCATCACCGCATACAGTGATTCCCTGTTTGAAATGTCCGTTTGCGTCCAACGCTTCTTGCGGCAGACCGCCATCCCAGTGGAGCAGCTGGGTAAGGATGCTTTTTTGATCCCACGCGCGCCAGGAAGCAATGGAACGGCTGCCGCTCTCTACCAAAGAGTATACCTGTTCCATTCTCTTGGCATAATCACCGTAAAGGCGATTGAAATAGTCGGAGATATAAGGGGAGATGTCCGTAAACTTCTCTGCCTTTTTCATGTTCCAGGCAAGCTCGGTATATATCAGATGAGTGAGGGAGCGGATTCCCCAATGCAGCATAGGAACATGCATATAGGTAATGCCAGAAAAACCATGTGATTGATAATAGGGAAGATCCTTCAGCATGGAACTGGTAAACAGCAGGGGCAGATCTTCATATTTTGATACATTATAATATTCGCCGATTACCATAGGAAGTCGGTTTGGAGAATTGTTCCAGTCCCGGATAGCTTTTTGATACCGTTCGTTGATGCAGCAGGTTTCTTCCATACAATGCTCATAGCAGCGGTTGATAGGATAGAATACCATACTGTCTCCAGTTCCTACCAGATTTTCCGTCGTTGGCTTTGTGGGGGCCTGGAGGGTATAAGTCCCTTCATAACTGCACATGATCAGCTGAACCTGATGGTCTAGGGTGCCGTCCTTCACCGCTTCATCAACCTGTTCTCTCAGCTTGGAAAGGAAATAAGCGGCGCGGTCGGTATTATTTCCTATCTTTTTGCAGGCTTCGCAGGCACAGGCGCTTCCCCATGTATCAAAGCCCCAGATGTCAATGCGATCAAAATCCTTCCACTCCTGCCGCAGCTTTGCGACAAGCTCCTTGCCCAGATATTGAAACATATCCTCATGGGCAACACAAAGCTGGACAGACATAGCTTTTTCCCTGATGCGCTTTCCATTTTCCGGAAGGCCATACCATTCGGGATGGGAAGCGTAAAGATCTGTCCCGTTATCCCATGGTTTGTCAGGAGCCAGCATCTGTTCGAAAATATGTCCTCCATACTTTGAAATAAATCCGAGTTTTCTTGCAAGCGCCCGGGTGGGTTCCTTGGCGATAGCGACACTCATGCGGTTACGTATCATCCACATTAAAAAGGCTGAAGATGTATAGACATATCCCTCCGACATATCAAAACTGCGGGCGAATGGCAGCGAAGGGTGAAAAACTTCAGGCCCGTCGGGAAGGCACAAGTTTTCTCTTTTATCAGGCGCGATTTCCCCGCCGGCGTCAGGATAATACCACCGTCATCCCTGCATTTTTAAAAACTCATAAGCGCCATAAAGGACGGAACGTCTGGAATTTCCTTCAATGTATATGCCACCTTCACAGGGAAGCAGCCGGTAATCATCCTCACATTCCCCTGCGGTCAGGGAGAGATAAATCTGGAATCCTTCCCCGTCCTTGGATGAAAAGCGGATTTCCGACTGTGTTAAAGTAAGGGAAAGATAATGTTTCAGCTCCGTTGCCGCAAAGGACAGGGTACAGCGGCAGGCACGTTCCTGCTCCCTGCGGAAATCGATCCGCTCTTCTTCAGTTGCCCATATGCCGGTATATCTTTCCGCGCCTTCATAAGGAATTACAATGGTAATCTTCTGCATAAGGCCATCCTTTCTTTTCACTAAGAATAAAATACAAATTCAAAGAAATATTTCCTTAATTTTTATATTATCAGAATTTATTTGCAATGTCATTGCGAATACTGACTTTATTGATTGTAAATATTGACATTAATTTTCAAACAGTTTACACTTACTACAGGTATGACAGTTGGAAAGACCAGAGGGAATAAATATGAGTGTGATTCATAGCATAGAAAAAGGGCAGTTCTTTTTCCATCATTCCAGAGATGAAAAATTCCCCGAAAGCTCAGTTACCATGCACGCGCATGTTGAAAATGAGATTTTTTATTTTTTAAGAGGCAGGGGGAATATGGTTGTAGAAGGAAATCCTTATGAGCTTCATGAAGGACAGGTGCTTATCATGCGGTCACATGAATTCCATAAGCCAGAAATCAGTCAGGCGCTTCCCTATGAACGCATGGTAGTTCAATTCACGGAAGAATATATTCACCCCTTTGACGAAAGAGGGATATTAACCGCTCCCTTCAGCCAAAGGCCTTTAGGCCGCTGGAATGCCTTTGACTCTGACGTTGTCAAACGTTCCCTCCTGCCACAGCTTTTCCGCCGCTTGTCGGAAAGTTCTGAGCAGGGAGAGGAGGAACAGCCCCTGTCCTGCAGTATCTATACCTTGGCGATTTTAGATGAAATCAAGCAGCTGTTTTCTAAAAAAAAGGAAGATCCGGAACAGGCGAATTCCACTGTCGTGCAGCAGGTCATCACTTACATCGAGGAAAATCTCAATCAGAAAATTTCGTTGGATTTGCTACAGAAAGAATTTTTTATAAATAAATTTCACCTTAACCGCATGTTCCAAACCGCGACAGGATCAACGGTAGGGGAATATATCATCATGAAGCGCCTTCTGTTGGCGCGAAAGTTTATCCGGATGGGATATATCCCTATGAGTGCCTGCTCCGCCAGCGGATTTGGAGATTATTCCTCCTTCTACAGAGCCTATCTCAAGCATTTTCATATTTCCCCCAAGCAGGAACGTCTTTCCTATCTTGAAAAGGCATAATTTCCCTGTTAAAATTTTGAGGGAGTGGACTTTCATTTCATAAAATAATCCTCCCGGAAGACTTGCCAGCTGCGGAGGATACCGCTATAATTGGGCAAAAGACTTCCAAGTATTATCTTTCTACGGGAAAGGGGTAATAACAATGGCGTATTGTAGGCAGCCTGGCATGCTATGGAATTCAAACGGACAAAATATTTCCCTGTGCGGACTGGTAGGAGATGTGAAAAACAGGGGGGAAGGACTCTTCCGCCTGGAAAACGGAGATGGGATGAAAACCACAGCCCAGATGGAACAGCGCATCTTTCAAAGCGAACAGGATCACACCCTATTTCAGTGGAAATGTGATGATATGGAGGTGACAAGCGAATTTTCCTGTGACAGGGTAACCGGGATATGGAGCCGTAGAGACAGAATTATCAATGGAAATTCCCCTCAGACACTACAGGGAGCGGTATCAAGGTTTCTTCTTGAGGGAGGGGACTATGAAATTTATACCCAATTCAGCGGGTGGCAGACAGAAAACCAGGGCGTATGGCAGCCCTTAAATGCCGGCGAGCTGACCCTAACCAATTGGGGAATTCGCAGCACAGAGGCCGCCGCGCCTATTCTGATGGTGCGGGACAAAAACACGCGAAAAGGGGTGGCCTTTCAGCTTTTTCCAATTGGAAATTGGATCATACGGATTAGCCCCAAAATTGATCGGGCCGGGAATTCTTATGTCCGCATAGAAACGGGGTTAAGCGATCGTCGGCTTGCGTTGAAGCTTTCTCCTGATGAGGAGATTGTATTGCCTGAGTTATTAATTTATGCGATTCAGGATGATGGCAGGCAGGATATGGAACGTCTGCACAGTTTTTTGCTATCTCGTTCTCTTTCTCCCCGTCCCATGCCTCTTCTCTACAACACTTGGTTTTGTGACTTTGACCGCATTGATTTGGAGGAATTGCGCCGGCAGCTGAAGGCGGTCAAGGAGATTGGCTGCGAACTGTTCGTTATTGACGCCGGCTGGTTTGGAGAACATGCGGGTTGGTGGAAGGAGGTTGGCTATTGGCAGGAGCAAACAGAGCGGGCTTTTTACGGAAAGCTTGCCGCCTTTACTGATGAACTACATAAGGAGGGACTTCTTGCCGGCCTTTGGATGGAACCGGAGCGTGTGGGAGAAAACGCCAGGTTACTGCAAGAACATCCTGAATGGCTCCGAAAGTTGAATGAGGGCTTTTTTATCATTGATTTGGAAAATCCGGAAGCTTTTTCTTATCTGTTCGGCGAGATTTGCAGACTCATCGACACCTATCATCTGGATATGATGAAGCTTGATTTTAATATGGGAGAGGAATATGATCCCACAGGCTCCAATTTTTACCGCTATTATATCTGCCTGTTCCGCTTGATGAGAATGCTCCGGGAAAGATATCCGTTGGTTTATTTTGAAAATTGCTCCAGCGGGGGAACCAGAAGTGATCTTTCCATGGCAAAATGGTATGATTCTCACTTTATCAGCGATACGGCAAATCCTGCCGAAGTGCTTCATATTTCTCAGGGACTGATGAACCGTTTTCTGCCTGGAATCGTTGGAAAATGGACCGTTGTACGCCAATCGGATGGAATTGTCAGGCGTTATGGGGATGACTCCACCTCTTCCAGGTGCATGGCCTGTGGTGATGCGGAATGGGGACTGCTGTATGAAACAGATCTGGATTTTTCAGTTCTCTGCTCAATTATGGGAGCATGGGGGATTTCAACCGATATTGCAGGGCTCTCAGAAGAAAACAGACAGAGACTGCGTTATTGGAGTGATTTTTATCACAAAAATAGACAGGAGATTCTTCACGCCGTTTGCTGTCCACACACTCAGGAGAAGAGTAAAGGAGACCGTGAAGCCCCGGTTATTTTGGAATACGACGCAGATAAAAAAATCTGGCTGATCGTTTACCGATTGGAAGGAAAACAGAATGATTTCCAAGTTTTTCCAAAACATTTGGAGCCCGATGCTATCTATGAAATTGAGTACAACGGAGAAAAAATAGAGAAGAAAGGAAGTATTCTTATTGAAACTGGTATCTTTCTTGACCTTCCCCGGCGTTATTCCGCTAAGATGATTCAAATCTCTAGGAAGGATAGCTGATCTAAATGTAAATTGGCGTCGCTAATATGGATGCACAGGTTTGCTATCAGAAGTTTCTATACATCATAGAACTGCCTTTCATTGCGCTGATTTTCAAATATAAAATTGAACAGAATGCCCTCGGGATGACCGGGGGCATTGCCTTTGGGACAGCTTTCCCAAAAAGTTTTCCGGGTATTTTATTTCGCCTGTCCTGTATTTTTTATTCCCGTGTGTATCATAATGAAATGGAGAGGACAGGATGAGCGTTTGTTCATATAATGTTTTAAAATAATTTGCCAAAAGCACATTGACATTACAACAAAAACGATGTAACATAGTATTAAACTCTACGTTACGTGCTTTTTAGATTGGAGCGTGATTTGAATGAATATTGCAGTTCAAAAAATAACTATTTGGGGAGACTCCGTTTTTAAGGGAGTCGCTCTTGATCCCAAAACCGGAAAATATAATATCCTGAACCAAAGCTGCACGGAACTCAGCAGCCGTGAAACAGGCGTATCTTTTTTTAACCGCGCCAGATTTGGCTGCACAGTGACAAAGGGCTTATCTATCATGCGATCCGATCTTCATAAACAATTGGATTCCAATGTGGCGATTATTGAATTCGGGGGAAATGACTGTGATTTTGACTGGGCGAAAATCTCACAAAATCCAGATTCTGAATATGATCCCAAAACTCCTTTACCTCAGTTTATTTCAGGTATTCAGCAGATGGTGGATGAAACGCGGGCCAATGGAATTGAGCCTGTACTGACAACACTGCCGCCCATTGAACCCCACCGTTTTTTTGCTACCATATCCAAGGGGCTCAATCCTAAAGCGATTATGAAATGGCTCGGAGATGTATTCTTGATTTACCGATGGCAGGAAAGCTATTCCAATGCCATTGCTAAGCTGGCCATTGAGAACAAATGCCGTATTCTTGATTTTCGGGGGGCTTTTTTGCAGGAAAAAAAGTACAATCAGTACCTTTGTGACGATGGTATGCACCCAAACGAAAAAGGGCACCGGCTTATGGCGAATGTTCTAGATGAATTTTTGAAAAAATATATCAACCGCGGGGCTGTTCAAAAGTCCCAGGCAGGATAATTTCTTTCAGAATACAAGTATTTCTGGATAAGAGAATTGAATTGGCGGGTAGTTCATTCACTGTTAGCTCTGAATATAAAAAGCTTAATGTCCATAAAAAGGCTCTCACGGCAATGCCGTGAGAGCCTTTTTTATATTTGCGAAGCGGTAGCTACGATATGGGGTGAAAGAGACAAACATGAAAAAGGAACCATTTTAACTGGAAGGTTTACTGGAAGATTATTGATTGCGGCCTATTGTTCTTCTTTCATATTATCGTTTACTTTTACCTTCGTATCCTCCGACTGGGAGGGGCCTGCTTCCTTTTGAGAGGCCTCTATGGTATGCTCTGGAACAGGCGATGGAGGTTCTCCGTCGGTTCTGTCGCCGTCTACCTGCCCAGAGTTTTTTTCAGCTTTATGCTTTTCCCTGACTTCTATTAAATTTAATATAATCAAGCGGAAAACGGCAAACACAGGCACGCTGAAAAGCATACCCAGCAGGCCAAACAACCCACTGCCGACAGTTACAGAAAAGATCACCCAAAAGGGACTGATATCTAACGCGGTCCCAAGAATTTTTGGATTGATGATATTCGCATCAATCTGTTGGATCGCGAGAAGGAGAATCGCCGCCCATAGAGCTGTAAAGAAACCGCTGGACAGGAAGGTGATCAGAACCACCACTACACCCATGATAATCGGGCCAAAATATGGAATCAAGTTAAACATGCCAAAAAGAAAGCCCAGAACAATTCCATAGGGGACATTGAGTACCATCAGAATGATGGATGCGCAGATACTAATAAGAAGGGAATCGCAAAACTGGCCCAGAAAATAACGGAAAATAATAAAATTGCTCTTTTGTACATAAGATTTTGCGGTTTCAAATTTTCGTTCGTTCATAAAAAGCCGGCAGACACGCTTGACAAAGCCCAGAAGCATGTCTTTTTCCAAAATCATGTAAATAGAGACAATAAAACCGATCAGGGAATTGAGCAGCGCGTTGGAAACGCTCATCACACCGTCCAAATATTTTTTGATATTTTCCATATCAAAGATATTCATCATGGCAATGATTTTGTCTCCGCTGATATCATTGATCATTTCAAATATGCCTAATTCAGCCAGATTTGGATTTGCTTCTTCCAGCCTCTGTATATTTTCCTTGATTGCACTGATGTATTCCGGAAGATGGCCTACAAAATCGGAAATACTGGAAATCAGCATGGGAAGCAGGGAACCAAGAATGATTCCCAAAAGGGCAAGAAAGATGACATAAACAATAAAAATGCTCAAAAATTTCGAAATCCGCTGAACAATTCTCACTTTGCAGCAACTAAATTTCTTCTGAAGAAACCCAACTGGTCTGTTGAGAAAAAAAGCAAGAACAAAGCCAATAAAAAAGGGCGTCAGAAGAGATAGGAGAAATCCAAACCAGCCAAGAATATTGCCGATATTGTCAAAGGTCTTGTAAACGACAATAATTGCTGTTGCAAGAAAGAAAATTTTAAACCACTTGGATAATTCTGCAAGTTTGTCTTTTTTCATGAGTTCCTCCCATAACATTGTAGAATTATTTTCTATTGTACTATTTTTATTGAAGAAAGGCAATGAAAATATCCCCAAGCAGGGAACTTTTGGATTTTGTTTAAAAAAGGTTCTAACCGGAAGAGGATGTCCATATTATTTAGAGAAACGGGGGGAAAGGAAATGAAAGCTGCCATACAAAAGTTTGATGAAGCTGCGAACGGTTTATGCAACCGGATGCAGCCAATATTACATAACCTGCCGGATTATTTAAAGGAAAAAGCGCAGGAAATCAGGTTAAGAGCGGGGAAACCTCTTGTAATTGTCTGCCCGGACGAGCCTTTTTTCCTCACACAGGCTGGCCGGCCAACCAGTATCCTTCAGGAAGGCCTCCTTGTGGCAAAACCAGATGACATTGAGGCTTCTTTTCAAAATTTATGCGGCTATTCTGTCCATAGCCACCAAAATGAGTTAAAGCAGGGCTTTCTCACAATCAGAGGCGGTCACCGCGCGGGAATCTGCGGTACCGCCGTGGTTACAGAGGGGAAAATTTCCTCAGTTCGCGATATTTCTTCTATCAACCTTCGAATATCCAGGGATATTCCCGGAGCGGCGGATGAGATTTTTCGCATGATTTCCTGGAAGCATCATAGCGGGCTGCTTTTAGCGGGGCCTCCGGCGAGTGGGAAGACCACTCTGCTCAAGGATATCGGACGACAGCTTTCAGAAGGAAGGCTGGGCAGCCCTTCACAGGTTGTATTTGTAGACGAGAGGGGGGAGTTTGCGGGAACAGACTGTGGGAACGCCGGACAGTTGGGTCCTTGCTGCGACGTCCTCAGCGGCTACCCCAAGGGATTGGGCATTATGCAGGCGGTACGGACTCTCTCCCCTCAGTTCATCATTTGTGATGAGGTTGGAGATATGGAGGAAATCAAAGGGATGAAAGAAGGGGTCAATGCGGGAGTAAGGATGATCGCCTCTGTACACGCCGGCGGCAGAGAAGATCTCTTCAACAGGCTTCAAATCAGAGAACTGTTGCTTACAGGGGCTTTCGCCGGAGTCGCGCTCCTTGCCGGACAGGCTAATACTGGAAAGATTGAAAAGGTTTATCCTTTGGAGGAGATTCTTGATGAAATGGATCGGCATTATATTGATCATACTCGCGGGCGGCGCAGCGGGCTTTTTCCAGTCAAGGAAGCTATCTGAACGGGTCAGGCTGCTGGAGCAGACAAAATCCCTGATAAAATCCCTGGAAAATTCCATCCGCTATCAAGCGGTTCCCTTAAACGAACTGATTTCCCGTATTTCCAATCAGTCCTGTCCTTATTATTTAAAATACTGCAGCGCACAGCTCAAACAGGGGAGACCCTTTCCAGCCGCTTGGGAAAAGGCTTTGACCTCTCCCGACTGTAAATGTTATCTCAAGCAGGATGACATTTCCCTTCTCCAGCTGTTTGGCAAGGGGCTCGGGATCAGTGATATCGAGGGACAGGTTTCCCACTGCGAACTTTATTTTTCTATGTTAGAAGAAAAATATCAAAACGCCAAAGAAGAACAGGAGAAAAAAGGCAGGCTCTATTTTATGCTTGGTATTCTCTCAGGTTTGGGCGTCGCCCTGATCATCCTGTGAAGATTTGAGAAATAAAGGAAAGTACAGACGGGGGATATGTTATGAACATTGATCTGATTTTTAAAATTGCGGCAATCGGAATCATTGTCGCTATCCTTAACCAACTCTTAATTAAGTCGGATCGGCAGGAACAGGCAATGATGACCACCCTGGCGGGGCTGATTGTGGTTCTGATGATGATCATTCAGGAAATAGACACCCTGTTTTCCACTATTAAATCTGTGTTTGGATTGTAAGCCATGAATATTACGGGAATTGCAGTCATTGGACTGATTGTAGCCATTATCGCGCAGATGCTGAAAAGGTATCATCCGGAATTCTCTATGATGATCAGCCTCTGCGCGGGAATTTGTATCGCTCTTGTGGTTCTTTCCCAATTAGTCCCAGCTATTGGAAAAATTGAAGAATTAATATCCAAAACCGGATTATCCAACGAATATGGGGTAATCCTTTTCAAGGCCCTTGGGATTTGTTTTCTGGCACAATTCGCCTCCGATTCCTGCCGCGATGTAGGAGAAAGCGCCTTGGCGTCGAAAATTGAATTTGCTGGAAAAATTGCCATCGTCATCACGGCGCTGCCTCTGTTTGATGCAATTGTTTCCATCGCCTCCAGCCTGATAGGATAAGACGTAAAAAATAGGAGGATTCATATGAAGAAAAAGGAACAGATATCCCGTCGGGGCCTCCGGAGCCTTCTCAGCACCTTATGTATTCTTTGTTTTTTATGCTGTCCGCTTTTTGTTTTCGGGGAAGAAACAGAACCGTCTGAAGAGGATGAGTATTACCAGGAGCAGATGGAGGCAAGCGGGGCGGACGAACTTCCGGACAGTCTTCCAGACGAAACCAATGAACTTCTGGAAGGGCTTGGCATCGGCTCCCTGAACGCGGATGAATTTTTAAACCTGAGCCCGGATAAGCTTCTGAACCAGGCTCTTAATATTATGGGGGAACAATCCAGGGATCCTCTTCGGTGTGTAGTTTCCATCATCGGCATTATGCTCTTATGTGCTTTTCTTCAAGGAATGAAGGTATCTTTTGGCGAACAGGATCTCACCAGGATTTTTGGAATTGTCTGTGTTTTGATGTGTATCGCCCTGATGGTATCTCCCATATTAAGCTGTATTCATGATGCAAGTGAAACCATTCATGGAAGCTTTGTTTTTATGACGGCTTTTATCCCTGTTCTTGGAAGTGTTATGACAGTAAGCGGACAAACAGTTACCGCAACCTCCTATTCGTTTCTGATGCTTGGGGCCTCTGAAACCATCTCCGCCTTGTGCTCCAATTTTATTCTTCCGCAGCTTCATATCATTCTTGCTCTTTCCATTACCTCCTCCGCCGCTCCGAAGCTGAATACCTCCGGACTGACGGCTTTTCTTCATAAAACTGTCAAATGGATTTTAGGGTTTTCCATGAGTATTTTTGTCAGCATCATGTCTCTCCAAACGATTGTCGGGAGCGCGTCAGATACAGTGGCGGTTAAGGCGGCGAAGTTCGTCGTAGGAAGCGCTATTCCGGTAGTAGGCGGAGCCCTAAGTGAAGCCATTACTTCTGTGCAAAGCTATTTAGGCCTACTGAAAACGACCGTCGGAGCTTTCGGGATTATAGCCGGCGCGGGGATATTTCTTCCGATTATCATCCGGATTATCCTATGGCAAATTGGAATTCAGTTGTGCAGCGCGGTCGGAGAACTTCTGGGGCTCTCAGAGATTTCTGGACTTCTCAAGTCCGTGGGAAGCGTGATGGGCCTCCTTCTGGCCGTTCTTTTATGTACGGCGCTGATGATTATTATTTCAACAGGGATCATGCTTACCATTGGAGGAATTAAATAAAGGAAGTGGGAAATGATGGGTGAAATCAAGGGTTGGATTTTAGGAATCTGTTTTGCCGCTGTGGTATGCTCCCTTTTAGAGATGCTTTTTCCAAAGGGAACAATGGAAAAATCCGCTAAATTCATTACCGCTCTTTTCTTTTTATGCGCCATGGTAATTCCTGCGGTTTCAAAATTTCAGGACTTCAAACTTGATATTGCCTTGGAACAGCAAACAAACGCCCTTCCGTCTGAGGAACTGGACAGTAAAGTAAGCGAACAGCTGAAACGGGCCTCGGAAAAAAATATACAACGCTTGATAAAAGGGGTGCTGGAAGAAAATGAAATATTTCCGGACAAAATATCCGTTATTATGGATACTGATCAAAATGGCAGCATAGAAATAAAAGGAGCAGAGATTTTATTGATCGATGAAGACTTGGAGAAGCAGGAGCAGGTAAAGAACCTATTAAAGTCTCAACTTGGAATCCGTGCTGAAGTAAGTTGCAGTCAGGGGTGAAAAAGAAAGGAGCTGAAATATGGCAAAGGACAAAAGCGTAAATCAAGAATCCGAAGAAAAGCCCTCGGGAATTCTGGCTTTTTTCCGGAATGATAAGGGCAGTAAAATAATTGTTGCGCTTGGTATTGCGGGAATCCTTTTTATTTTTCTCTCCAGTATGTTTTCCAAGCAGAAGGAAGAAATACCTTCGCAACCAGCGGCAAACACTATTTCCTCAGACGAATATGTTTTAGAATTAGAGAATAAGCTGAATGATATCTTGGGAAGTATCGCCGGAGTGGGCTCATCTAAGGTAATGGTAACATTGGAAAATGGAATTGAGTATATTTATGCCCAGGAGGAAAAAAGCAGCGGGTCTAAATCAGAGGATGCTACTGTCAGTGGAGGTTCCAAGCTTCAGCAAAGTGAAGATACGGAAAAAAACTACCTTTTGGTGGACGGCAGCGATGGCAAGCAGGCCCTGGTAGTTACGGAGGTTCAACCAAAAATAAAGGGGGCTGTCATTGTATGCAGCGGAGGAAATGATCCAGTGGTCAAGCAAAGAATTCTTGACGCAGTTACTACCGCTTTGGATATTACCACCGCACGTGTCTGTGTTACTCAGCTTTCCTAACCACTACGCATTTATTCCCAATCACAGTTCTGAGATTGGGGAATATAAAATAAAAAAATAAAAGAAAAGGTGATCGGATATGTCAGTAGAAAAAAGACACATTGTTTTAGCGGCTTTGGTTGTGGCTTTGGGTGCAGCAGTTTATATCAATTGGCAGTTTTCAGGAGATCAGGCCATCACCACGACAGCCTCTCAGTCGAGCGGGGTACTTGGTGAAGCGCAGTATGTCAATAATCCCAGTACCGTTTCCTCCGGATTGTTGGAAGCTTCCTCCGGGACAGATTCAGCCACCTCTTCCAGCGGCGCCAGCTCTTCTGACGGAAAGATGAGCAGCAAGGCGGAAGAATATTTCACTCAAGCAAAGCTGGAACGCCAGGAGTCAAGGGATAAATCCATTGAGCTTTTAAATAGTGTTATCAATAATGACAAGGCCACGGAAGAAGAAAAAAAGGAAGCGGTTGCCTCCGCCTCTGAAATCGCCAAAAATATTGAGGTAGAGACTAAAATAGAAAGCCTCATCAAAGCGAAAAATTTTGCCGAATGCATGGCCTTTATTGAAAATGGAAAAGCCAATATTATTGTGAGCACTGATGGACTTCTCCCACATGATACCATTACTATCAACGAAATTGTCAATACACAGACAGACATTCCATTTAAAGACATTACCATCGTGGAGGTTAAATAGCATTTGTTCTTTCAGCCGGGAGCTTCCCTGTTATGGGGAGGCTCCCGGCTTTTTACTGCCGGAAAAAGATGGCCATTAGTGGTAGCGAATCAAAGTAATGGCGATAAACCAATGCTTTGACTGGACACAGACAAGATCGCCCGGAATTGAATATTTCTCATCTGTTTAGAAGAGGAAGAATACGGTTCCTGATTTTTTGAAGTTTGCTGACAGCTTAGGAAATAACAGTATCAGCAATACTGTGATACTTTAACGAAAGGCTGTGTAGAAATTTGTAAATTTTTTTATGTTGTTTGGGAAATAGGTTGTTTCAGAAGAGGTTTATTGCTATAATAAAAGGACAAGACGGGGTATGTCTGCCTGCGGCAGTCTCTTAAGCAAATGGGTATAGGACAAGGCTCCGGTGTATTGGGAGGATAAACATGACAAGGCGTGAAGAAAGAGAACAGGCTTTTTTGCTTATTTTTGAACGTAATTTTCATAATGAGCCGTTTCCGGAATTGATAGAAAACGCTTTGGAGGCTAGAGATTTTGACGCCTCTGACTTTGCAAAAAAAATTGTTTCTGGTGTGGATGAGCATCAGCTTTTTATTGACGATCTAATTGAAAAAAAGGCGGTGGGATGGAGAAAAGCCAGAATATCCAAGGTTGCTTTTTCCGTTTTGCAGTTGGCAATATATGAAATCTATTTTGAAGAAGATATTCCTGTTGGTGTTTCCATCAACGAGGCGGTTGAGATGGCAAAAAAATTTGCCACTGAGGAGGACGCTTCTTTTGTCAATGGAATTTTGGGGAATATCGCTAAAGCTGCGGAGAGTCTCTCATGAAGTGCGTTCTTGGAATAGATACCAGCAATTATACAACGTCAGCCGCTTTTTTTGATGCGTCAGAGAATTGCTTTCAGCAAAAGATGCTTTTACCAGTCAAAAAGGGGGAAGTGGGGCTTAGGCAGAGTGACGCGGTTTTCCATCACACTCAACAGCTGCCCCAAGTGATAAAAAAGCTTTTCTCCCTATTTGAGGGGCTAACACCGGAAGGGATCGGTGTTTCTGTCCGGCCCAGAGATCAGGAAGACTCCTATATGCCCTGCTTTACTGTGGGGCAGGGGCTGGCGGAGAGCTTAGGCGCTATATTGGATATTCCATTTTTTCATTTTTCTCACCAGTGTGGGCATTTGGCTGCCGCTTTGTATTCCTGCCAAAGGATGGATCTTTTTGAAGCGCCCTTTCTCGCGTTCCATGTTTCCGGCGGAACAACAGAGGGGTTGTTGGTATCCCCGGATGGGAGATACGGCTTCCACGTGGAAATTGTCGCGCAGTCTCTTGATTTGAAAGCGGGACAGGCCATTGATCGGGTGGGAAGGATGCTTGGACTTCCTTTTCCTGCGGGGAAAGAAATGGATGCATTATCTCTCCGCTGTTCTTCCCCGCAAAAGGTTAAGGCGGTAATAAAGCGGGGAAATTGTTCCCTTTCCGGAATTGAAAACCAATGCGCCACTATGCTTGCAAGGGGAGTGGCGCGGGAAGTTATCGCCAGATACTGCATTGATTCTGTAAAAGTCGCAGTGGAGGGTATGACTGATTATATGCGCGATATTTACGGGAGACAACTCCCTGTGGTCTATGCAGGAGGCGTGATGTCCAATACCATCATTCGAAATGAATTGGAAGCAAAATATGGTGCCTTTTTTGCGCAGCCTGAATTTTCGGCAGATAACGCCGTGGGAGTGGCCCTTCTTGCCAAAAGGGCTTTAGAGAGGATGCAATGAAAAACGAACCTTCTGTTATCACAGTATCACAATTAAATTTATATCTAAAGTCAATTCTTGAATATGACGATAATCTTTCCCACGTATTTTTGCGTGGGGAAATTTCTAATTTTACAAATCATATCCGCTCTGGGCATTATTACTTTTCTCTTAAGGATGAAAAGAGTGTCATTAAAGCTGTAATGTTCCGAAACAGTAACCAGCGTTTAAAATTTATGCCCCAGGATGGTATGAAGGTCATTGCCGCCGGCCGTGTTGGGGTTTATGAACGGGATGGAGTATACCAGCTCTATGTCGAGGATATGCAGCCTGATGGGATTGGCGCGTTGCATCTCGCCTTTGAGCAGTTGAAGGAAAGGCTCGAAAAAGAAGGGCTGTTTTCTCCTGAAAGAAAAAAAGCGATGCCTCGTTATCCGGAACGTATCGGTGTGATTACTTCCCCAACAGGAGCTGCTGTCCGGGATATCCAAAATATTCTTTCGAGAAGATTTCCTGTTGCCAAGATGATTTTATTTCCGGTTTTAGTGCAGGGGAGTCAGGCACCGGAGCAGATTGCTGATGCAATCAAGAAGATGAACCGCGCCCATATGGCGGATGTTTTAATCGTTGGACGGGGCGGAGGTTCTTTGGAGGAGCTTTGGGCGTTTAATGATGAGATAGTTGTGCGGGCAATTGCGGAATCCCAGATTCCGGTTATTTCCGCCGTTGGGCATGAGACAGATGTCTCTCTCAGCGATTTTGCGGCTGATTTGCGGGCTCCGACCCCTTCCGCGGCAGCTGAACTGGCCGTACCGGATCGTTGGGAACTTTTAGCGGGATTGGATGGATATCTTCAACAAATCAAAAATATAACACGCCGCCATCTGGGAAAAGAGTCCGAACGATTGGCTCAACTTGTTTCACGTCCCGTTTTCCGTACTCCTCAATATTGGGTGGATGAAAAAAAACTTCGGCTTGACGGCCTTTTGTCCCGTATGGAGTCAGCTTTTCAGCACAAACTAGAAAAAGAAAAGTACAGGCTTTCAGCACAAGCTGGCCGCCTGCATGCTTTGAGTCCCCTGCATATTTTGGCACGGGGTTATTCTATCGTCTATCATGAGGAAAGGGTTGTTTTCCGGTCTGACCAGCTCCAAAAAGGAGATCTTTTAAAAATAAGAATATCTGATGGGATTTTAGAGACAGAAGTCAAAAAAATTAGAAGGGAAATAGATAGGAGGTTGCGGGGGAATAATGAAAAAGGGAATGACGTTTGAAGCCGCTATGGAACGATTGGAGGAAATAGCCGGATTGCTTGAGAATGGTACACAGTCTCTGGAGCAATCCTTAAAATTATTTGAAGAAGGAACAAAACTGGCCGCCGATTGCAGAAATGTGCTGGATAATGCGGAAATGAAAATATCCACCTTTCAGGAGGAAATAACGTCGGAACAGGAGGAGAAGCATGAAGGCTGAACAGATGTTTGAGGAATACCTCCCTCTGATAGAAAAATCATTGAAGGATTATCTTCCGTCCAAAAATGCCGATCATGCGGCGGTTCTCTATGAAGCCATGCGCTACGGAGTTCTTAACGGAGGAAAACGAATTCGGCCGGTATTGTTGTTGGAATTCTGCCGTATATGCGGTGGAAATATTATGGACGCCTTGCCTTTTGCTTGTGCGGTTGAGATGATTCATTCTTATTCTCTTGTCCATGATGATCTTCCGTGTATGGATAACGACGCTCTCCGCCGGGGAAAGCCTTCTGCACACAAAGCGTTTGGGGAGGATATGGCGCTTCTGGCAGGAGACGCTCTTTTGACAAAAGCCTTTGAAGTTATGTTATGTCCTGAATCTTTACGCCTTGTTTCTCCGTCGGCGGCCGCTCAGGCTGCTGGAATCCTTGCAAAGGAGGCTGGCTGCGACGGAATGGTAGGAGGACAGGTTATTGATCTACAGTCGGAAAATAAGCATATTTCCCAGGAGCTGCTTGAGGAAATGGATGGTAAAAAAACCATCGCCCTGATCCGCGCGGCCTGTCTGATGGGCTGCACAATAGGAAGAGGCACTCCGGAAGATCTGAAAGCCGCTGCGTCTTTTGCAGAAGGAATTGGATTAACCTTCCAAGTGGTCGACGATATTCTGGATATCGTTGGAGATACCCAGATGCTTGGAAAGACAGTTGGAAGCGACTGTGAAAATCAAAAATCAACCTATGTATCCTTGTTGGGAATAGAGAAAGCAACGGAAGTGGCACATCGTCTGACTGCAGAGGCATGTTCTGCACTTGCCCCCTTTGGCGAGAGAGGAAAAAGACTCCAAGCACTGGCGTATATGCTATTGGAAAGGAAGCGGTAAAACGAAGGTGGTTAATTTTTTGGTGGATTTTTTTTCCAATACAATCATTGTTTCCTGCCTTGCCGCCTGGCTATCCGCTCAGGTAATCAAAACTATACTTGTCTTTATCACAACAAAAAAACTAGATCTCCAGCGTATGTTCGGCGCTGGAGGAATGCCTAGCGCTCATTCGGCAATGGTAACCGCGCTGACGATTACAGTGGGAGAAATTTCGGGAGTGTCTTCTGTAGAGTTTGCTATTTCAGTGGTTTTTACTTTGGTAGTTATTTATGACGCCATGGGTGTCCGCAGACAGGCGGGAGAGCATGCGAAGATGCTGAACCGGGTTGCCTATACCCTTGAACAGGAAAACCAGAACAATGAAAGTCCCATTCTCATGAAATTTGATGAATTAAAGGAACTGCTGGGGCATACACCGCTGGAAGTTTTAGGGGGAATTGTCCTGGGAATCCTGGTCTCAATGTGCATATAGATGAACCAGGAGATTTTAATTGGATATTTAGCCATTTTTGTGATATAATATAAAAATTATATGAAGGATGTTTTCTGCCTTATATTTTTAAGCGAAAACTACAGTATGCAGAAAAAAGAGGGCAATCATTATGTCGAAAAAAATTTTGGACGGCTTGGCTTCCAGCGAAGACATAAAGGCGTTGTCCATGGAAAAGCTTGAGGCACTTTGTGGGGAAATTCGTGAGGTTTTAATTGAAACTGTTTCAAAAAACGGAGGACACTTATCTCCCAATTTAGGTGTAGTGGAGCTCACGGTAGCCTTACATAGAGTTTTTAATTTTCCTCAGGAGGACCAGATTGTCTGGGATGTAGGACACCAATGCTATGCCCACAAGCTTTTGACGGGGCGACAGGATCAAATATCTACAATTCGCTGTGAAGGCGGCCTTTCAGGTTTTCCAAAACGGAGTGAGAGTCCCTATGACGCCTTTGATACTGGACACAGCAGTACTTCTATCGCTGCCGCATTTGGACTTTTAAATGCAAAAGAGATACTTGGCCAGCCAGGTAAGGCCATTGCTGTAATCGGAGACGGCGCATTGACGGGCGGGCTTGCCTATGAAGGATTGAACAATGCAGGTCGCCATCATAAAAATTTTATCGTCGTTTTAAATGATAATAAAATGTCTATCTCCCGTAATGTGGGCGCTATGGCTCGTTATCTTGCAGTAATCCGGACCAAGCCCGGATATTATCGCAGCAAGCAGAGCCTGGATAAATTATTGAGAAAAACCCCTGTGATTGGGAAGCCATTGTTAAATGCTTTGGTCAAATCGAAGTCAGCGATGAAAAACGCCATGTATCCAAGTACGATTTTTGAAGAAATGGGGTTCCGTTATATCGGACCCATCGATGGCCATGATATTCCACAGCTTCTTAGAGCTTTTGAGCAGGCAAGACAGGAAGACGGTCCAGTACTGGTTCATGTCTGTACCATAAAAGGAAAGGGGTATCCCTTTGCGGAAAAAAATCCCAGGGGGTTCCATGGAACTTCTGCTTTTGATATAGAGACAGGAGAGAAAATTCTCTGTCAGGACAGTTTTTCTGATATTTTTGGAAGAGAATTGGTTCGTTGGGCCAGAGCGGATGGGAAAATTTGCGCGATTACCGCCGCAATGAAGCTTGGAACTGGGCTTGAAGAGTTTGCAAAAGATCTCCCCGACCGTTTTTTTGATGTTGGGATTGCGGAAGAATATGCCGTAACCTTTGCTTCTGGTCTTGCGGCAAATGGCATTATTCCAGTCTTTGCCGTTTATTCCACTTTTTTACAGAGAGCTTATGATCAGATTATTCATGATGCCGCAATGCAAAAGTTAAAGCTGATTCTTGCTGTTGATCGCGCGGGTTTTGTCGGCACGGACGGAGAAACTCATCAAGGGGTCTTTGACGTCTCCTTTCTTGACAGTATTCCCAATGTTACCATTTACTCTCCCTGTTATTTTGATGAACTCAAAGAAGATTTAAGAATGGCGCTTTATCATGAGGAAGGCGTTGTGGCGCTTCGTTATCCAAGGGGGATTGAACCAGAACTGCCGGAGAATTTTTCTCCCTGCGGTAAAGATTATGTGATGTACTGTAATCATTTAAATTCGGCTGACAGCAAGATTCTTATCGTAACTTATGGCCGCCTATTTGAACAGGCATGGAAAGCTCAGAAACGATTGAAGGATAGGGGAATTGGCGCAGATATTTTGAAGCTGAATAAAATTAAACCTCTTTCCCAAGAGGCGGTCGGAGATGCATTTTCCTACCCGTATATTTTCTTTTATGAGGAAGGAATGTCCTGCGGCGGCGTTGGTTCTCAATTTTGCCTGCAACTATCCAAGCGCGGCTATGAGGGCAGTTTTGAGCTTCATGCGGTAGAGGATAATTTCATTCCCCAAGGGAGTATTTGTCGTCAACTTCATTGGTGCAAGCTGGATACCGAGGGAATCTGCGGCAGTATCCTGAAAAAAATTTGTGGAGACGAAAAAGAGTAAGAATGATTTGAAATGAAGGTTTGGAGTCTGTTATGGAGAAAAAAAGGCTGGATCTTTTGCTCTGTGACCTGGGGCTTGTTCCCAGCAGAGAGCAAGCGAAAGGGTTAATTATGGCTGGGCAGGTGTATGTTAACCAACAGAAAGCCGATAAACCAGGAATGAGCGTGGGAATTGACGAGAGGGTGGAGGTTCGGGGAAACCGGCTTCCATTTGTCAGCCGCGGAGGACTGAAGCTTGATAAGGCCATTCACAGCTTTCACCTTTCTCTAGAGGGCAAGATTGCTATGGACATTGGCGCGTCCACCGGCGGATTTACTGACTGCATGCTGCAAAATGGTGCGGCTAAGGTTTTTTCTGTGGATGTGGGATATGGGCAGCTGGCATGGAAGCTGCGTAACGATCCTAGGGTGGTCAATATGGAACGTACGAATATTCGTGGAGTAACCCCTGAGCAAATTGGCCAGGAGCTGGATTTTTTCAGTGTGGATGTCTCGTTTATTTCCCTCTGCCTTGTTCTTCCCGTGGCTTTTTCCCTTCTCAGACAAGGTGGAGAAGGTGTTTGTCTTATAAAACCTCAATTCGAAGCGGGAAGGGGAAAGGTAGGGAAAAAAGGCGTTGTCCGTGAGCCTGAAATTCATGAGGAGGTCATCCATAAAATATGTAGCTTTGTGGATGAACTTGGCTTTGAAATATGCGGCCTGGATTATTCTCCTGTGAAAGGTCCAGAGGGTAATATTGAATATCTTATCTATCTGAAAAAGAGACTGGAGCCTGCTTCCGTGTATCGTCATTCCTATGATATTCATGCGTTGGTTGCACATTCCCATGAAGAACTCAATAGAGGGGGGAAGGAACTATGAATATTGCTCTCATCCCAAATCTTCAAAAAGAAAACGCGTTAGACTATACCAAACGCGTCATTGCCAAGCTGGGAGAGCTTGGGATTCAGGTACATATGTTGGGGGAGTTTTCAAAGTATTTTCCCATGCCTTCTATATCCTTATATAAAAAAATGGAAGATATGGTTCCTGTTTGCGATATGTTGATTACCATTGGCGGGGATGGGACAATTCTCCATTCAGCCAAATACGCCGCTATTTTCCATAAACCCTTGCTGGGCATTAATTGTGGAAGAATTGGCTTTATGGCCAGCCTGGAAATGAACGAGTTAGATGAATTGCAGCGTCTGCTGTCAAATGAGTACCGTGTGGAAAACCGTATGATGCTCTCTGTTGTTGTAGATAAACAGGGAGACAGACAGCAATATTATGCCCTGAATGACGCTGTACTCTCCAAAGGCGATCTCTCCCATATGGTTGATTTAACCGTATTTTATAATGATAAAAAGTTTTGTGATTACCGGGCGGATGGGATTATTCTTTCTACCCCTACTGGATCGACTGCCTATTCCTTGTCTGCCGGAGGGCCGGTCATCGATCCCCTGACAGATTGTATTCTTTTAACTCCTATTTCTTCCTATTCTCTTTTCTCCAGATCCGTTCTTTTAAATGGCTCCTCGAAGCTAAGGATTTCTCCGGCAAAAAAACAGCATGCGGAGGTTTTCCTAACGGTGGATGGCGAAACCTCCATACGTTTGGAAACTGAAGATTTTGTAGAAGTTCAAAGAGCGGATTTGTCTGTAAAACTGGTTCAAATAAAATCCCAAATGTTTTATGATGTTCTGACTTCAAAATTATTAGGCGAGGGGAATTGGATAAAATGAAAACAAGAAGACATGCCAAAATTTTAGAACTGATCCAAGAGCGTCCCATCGATACCCAGGAAGAATTGCTGAAATGGCTGAGGAATGAAAAATTTGATGTAACGCAGGCGACTGTTTCCAGGGATATTAAGGAACTGCGGTTGGTAAAAACCCTCTCCCCAGATGGGAAATACCGATATACCACCGGAAAAAGCGATTCCTCTGACATTTCCGCAAAATTTCATATGCTTTTTTCCGATTCTGTAAAATCAATTGATTTCGCAGGCAACATGGTGGTTATCAAGTGTTTTGTCGGAATGGCACAGGCGGCATGTGCCGCGTTAGATTCCATGCATTGGGAAGGCGTCGTGGGCACACTTGCGGGTGATGATACCATTTTTATTGTGGCAAGAAACGAAAACGCAGCCATCAGTCTTGTTTCGGAGCTGAAAAAGCTGATTTCCGGAAGGTGAAAATATGCTTGTCAATTTATATATTGATAACATTGCGGTCATTGAACACAGCGAAATCATGTTTGAAAGCGGTTTGAATGTACTGACTGGTGAAACAGGGGCCGGTAAATCCATTATTATCGATGCTATCCACGCCATTTTAGGCCAGCGTACCAGCAGGGAGCTGATACGCACAGGTGCGTCTTCTGCCATGGTCAGTGCTTTATTTTCCATGCCCTGTGATGAGGTAAAAAAATCCATGGAGGAATTCGAAATTCCAGCAGAAGCGGATGGTTCTCTTTTGATTCAACGCTCCTTCAGCCAGGAGGGGAAAAACGTCTGCCGGGTGAATGGCCGGCCGGTTACCGCCTCCATTTTAAAGGAAATTGGAAGGCATCTGATTAATATTCACGGGCAGCATGAAAATCAGGATTTGCTTTCTCCTCAGCTTCATATTCATTATATCGACAGCATGGGCGGACTTAAAGAGGAGCTTG
>JAHZIE010000036.1 GCA_019419895.1 Clostridiales bacterium
TCGCTTAAGCTCTCTTGAACCACGCGACTATCGCGTGGTTTTCTTTACACAAAAAAGGATCAAGGACATGCCAAAAGTCCCTGATCCTTTTTTTCTATTCTTTCGTTGGAATTTCCAGCAGCCGGCAAAGGCTTTTCTCAAAGGAAGCATCCTCCTCTGCTGTTCTTCTCTTTGGCCCTTTCATTCCCATAGCTCTATGTGAAGCGCCACCAACGCACCGGTTTTTCTGACCTAAATACCGTTCAAACAAGAGCCGATCCATATTTTCCTCATTATAAATTCTGCCATTTTGATCCAGAGCCGCCGCTCCCTTTCCCAGGGCCATAGCGGCCACCCCGTAATCCTGAGTTATAACCACATCCCCCTTTTGTAGAAGATTGGCAAGCTTGATATCCGCACTGTCTCTTGCCTTATCTACTATTACGATCTCGCTATAGCCATCCTCCAGATCATGGCTGGTATCCGCTACCATAATCACAGGCACCTGTTTCGTTTTGGCCAGCCTTACGACGATCCTCTTGACCGGGCAGGCATCCGCATCTACCAGTATTCTCATCATTGCCTCCACTTTTTACAGCAGTCCCAGCAGTCTCGCGCCATTTTCATACAGAAGTTTTCTTTTTCTTTCCTCAGAGAGGGGAAGCCCCTCCACCTCTTCCACCATTCTCTTCTGGCCGTCCCAAGGGGAATCCGTTCCGAAAAGGAGACGATCCGCAGGATGGTTTTCCAAAATTCTTACAATCTGCTCTCTGGGGAATCTCCCCAAAACAAAACTCAAATCCAGATAGAGGTTTCTGCCCACCAAAAGACGCTCTACGTCATCCAAATACCCATAGCCCCCAAGATGGGCCGCTATGAGCACACCCCTCTTTTTCTCCAAACGGGGAAGTATCCTGTTCAACCGTTCCGGCGTACAGCGGTGAACCTCCGGAAAGGAAACGTCCATCCCGCCATGAACCAAAATCATCATGCCGAGCTCTGCCGCCCGTTCCATCACCACCACCATAGACTCGTCATCCACAAACAGCCCTTGAAAATCCGGATGAAGCTTGATACCAGGAATCCCGGCTTCTTTCAGGCGGCAAAGCTCCTCCTCCCAATGCTCATAGAGGGGATGGATCGCTCCAAAAGAAATAATCCCCTCTTTTTTATGCTGGGAGATAACAAAATCATTGATGGAAACCACCTGAGAAGGCTTGGTCGCAATGGGCAGAATAACGGAATAGGAAATCCCGCTTTCCTTCATGGAACGCCTCAAATCCTTCACCGTTCCATTCAAAAAAGGAGTGGTGCCTCCCGATTTGCACAAGGAGGCGATGGCCTTTGACGCAATTTTGTCAGGGAAAACATGACAGTGAAAATCAATAATCATTCGAACAACACTCTTTTTCAGATAAAGTTTTTCATGCTCTTACAATTTCTACAGGAACATAAACGGCTTTCCTGTAAAACCCATAAACGCCATAGAGAGAATCCCCACATAAATGAGCAAAGCCGGAAGTCCTGTGAACGCCTTTTCCATTTGAGGGTTATCCAGCCTGGTCATGGCGTCGCGTACCAGCAGAACAGCCAAAAGGAAGCCCGCCGCTGCGCCAACGCAGTACCCCATCGTCTGGAAAACAGAAAAATTCTGCTGCAACCCCATCAGCGGGATGCTCAGGACAATACAATTATAAGCGCAAGTTGGTAGAATGGCCGTCACAATTTCAAAAAGGCCGCGCCATTTGAATGACAGAAGCCTTGCAGTTCCCAGAAGAAAAAAATAGAAAACAGTGACCGCCGCCACCGCCAGAATCAAAAAAACATGAATCCGGCCGCCAGCCAGCTCTCTCAGATAAGATGCCGCCTGGGAAGTCGCCAGCATAAACAAAAAGAGCAGCCCTGTGGACGGGAACAAATACTTCGGCCATTTGGCCCAGCGCAACAACCGATTAGAGCCAATTCCGCCGGCAAAAACAACATTCTGGGTAATAGCGCCAAGGAGGGCGTATTGCAAAATTACCATCAACGTTTTCACCGCTCCGCTCCCCTTTCCTGAGACGATTTTGTATGCTTTCTTTCCTGCTTTTTGTTTCGAAAGCCCTTAAACAACGCTCCAAGATACCCCAAAACAATAAATCCAAAGAAAGGCATGGCAACCGCCGGGATTTCATGATAGGACTCCAGGAGAACATAGCCCCCAATGGTACCATAGGCAAAGATTTCCCTGACAGCCGAAGCAATACAGATGACCAAGGCAAAACCAGCAGAGCAAGCCACGGCATTCACCGCGGCAAAGGAGACGCAATGTTTGGTAGAAAAATCGTCCGCCCTTGAAATAATGACAGAATTGACAATCATGAGAGGCCCGTACAGTCCAAGCGCGTCCGGCATTCCGGGAAGAAAATACCTAACCGCCCAGTAAGCTCCCCCATAAAGCACAGAAGACAAAAGAACGATGAGAGGAATTCTAATCCAGCGGGCCACCCTGCGGAACAGAAGACTGGATACCACACAGGTTGGGATCATTAAAACCGCCAATATCAGGCTGAGTGTCACACCATTTTTCAGCGTGTAACCCGCCGCGATAACAGGGCACATGCCCAAGGCGCCGATCAGCACCGGATTGTTATACAGCACACCGTAAAGCAGGAGGGTTTTCCAATGCTTTCCCAGCTGTTCCCTTTCCTTTTTCATCTCAGGCACGGTTTACCCCTCCTCTTTCCATCAGCCTCCAAGTCCATTTATCCAAAAGCGGCCCAATGGCATTGGCCAGCAGTATAGCAAAACACACTCCCTGTTCAAAGGCGCCGAAATACCGGGAAAGCATGGTGAGAACACCACAGAACATGCCATATAGACAACGGGCAAAGGGCAGTTTGGGACTGGTTCCAGGCTCAGAAAGCATAAAAACCGCACAGAAAGCAATAGAACCGGACATCATTTCAAACATTACAGAGTCAACTCGTCCCGTTTCCAAACGAGGAAATAAAGCGGCAAAGAGCATAACCGTTCCGACAAAGGAAATCATATTCTCCCACCGCACTGTACGGCGGAAGAGCAAAAAGACGGCGCAGGCGGCGATCACCAAAATCGCCGTCGTACCCATCGGTCCAGCAAACCTGCCAAACAGCATTTCATCAGGCATAATCGAAGGCCTTGCTCCTATCTTCAGCAAGGCCGCCGGAGAAAGCGCCGTCTGGACATCCACCGTACGAGAAAAAGGTTCCATAGACTGAGCGCTCAGCGGATCCCTATAGGTAAAAATCTCCTTTGGAAAGGCAAGGGTCACAAAAGCGATTCCCGCAGCAGCAGGGTTGAAAGGGGATTTTCCCACCCCGCCGAAGGGCATCTTTACAAAAATCACCGCAAAAGCGCAGGCAATAAAAGCTGTGCGGAATGGGACGTTGGCCGGCAGCAGCATAGCGATAATCAACCCTGTAACCAAAGAGGACGCATCACCAATCATGATCTCCCTGTTGCAGAACAGATCAAACATCAGTTCGCTCACCACACAGGTTGCCATACAAATTCCTGCCAGCACCAGAACCCTCGGGCCATGGTTCACCGTTGGGATAATGAGAAGAAACAGCAGCGCAATTACCATATCCAGCATGATATCCCGGACAGACTCCTGACGCCGGTAATATGGCGCAGTTCCTTTTTTCAACTGCATCGGCTAACGCACCTCTCTTTCAAACAATTCCACCGGACTTCCCTGCATCAGGGAGTTCATCATTTCCGCCAGCTCCAGCCTTGCGGGGCATACAGCACTGCAGGCACCGCAGCCATTACAGCGATCCACTCCATAGCGTTTGACGTTTTCCATATCGCCCCGTTCCACAAATTTCGCAATGGTACCCGGCAGAATTCCCGCGGAACAGGCATCGTTGCATCTTCCGCAGCCACTGCAGGTATCCGGTCTAGGTCCCATTTTCTGAGCCATGGCCAAAACGCAGCGGCTTCCCACAACAACAGGCACCGAAATGTCCGTCAGGCTGACCCCTGTCATGGAATTTCCCATCACCAAACGGCTGGGCTCTTGATTCAAGCCACAGAATTTTAAAAGCTCCTCCACCGGCGTTCCTACCGCGACACGGATATTTCTCTTACTTTTGACAGCGTCCCCACTCACCGTGACCACACAGTCAAGCTGAGGTTCCGCGTTATCCACCGCCTGCGCAAAGGCCGCACAAGCCTGCACTCCCACCTTTCCAATTGGTTTTCCATAGGGAGACACCATTTTTTCCAGACCAACCCAGACTGGATATTTTCCGGTAATCTTGGAAACCGGGATTTCTCCAATTCTGGACGGAATCCTTCTGATTTTCCTTATCCCGAAAGGGGCCATTACCGTAACCGCCGCATTGCTTCCCGGACAAGCTTCCTGAACCAAATGGAGCCCTCTGAGCACCTGATCCCTGTTTTCCGCGAAAACAGCCATACCACTGCTGACATAAGGCTCATCATCAATTGCGTCTGCCACCACCATACTGACCTTATCTCTGGCAAATATCTGGAGCTTCCGGTAAAGGGGGATCCCATCATATTCGTCAACAATTCCGGCGTTCTTCGCAATCTCTGTCAGTTCCTCCGGCGAATGCTGTTCCTTCCCAGGTTTATCCAGTTTTCTTTTTTCCACCTTCTTACTGACGGCAATATCAACACAGGTCACTCTTCCGACAAAAGGATGATCCATCACACGAAAACCGGATACAATACCGGAAAAGGGGGAATAGACATATCCCCCTTCCCGCCGCCGGGCCAGCTTGTCATATCTTAATATCTTGTCCCCCTCATGAACAAGCAGCTCCGCCCCTTTTCCCCCGTCAAAAAGAGGGATCGACGCAAAGCTGCAGGACAAAGAGGGAACAATATCCCTTTGAATCGCGGGCTTTTTCAAGTTTTCCACTTTTAAGCCCTTTGCAAAAAACAAGTACATATGAAGTCCTGCACCGCCTTTCCTACAGTTCCCATCATCCGGACTCAGAAACGGTTTTCTTCCCCCTTCAGCCGGGCAATCATCTCTCTGGGATCCTCGGCGCGGAAAACTGCGCTTCCGGCAACCGCAACAGTCACTCCGGAGCTCTGCACCGCCTGAAGCGTTTCCAAATTCACACCACCGTCCACAGAAATTTCCGGGGTCATCCCCCTCTTCTGCGCCTCCGCCTTAATCTCCCCCACCTTGTCCAAACAGGAGGGAATCAATTTTTGATTTCCAAATCCCGGCTCCACCGTCATAACAAGAATCAAATCTAGTTCCTCAAGATAGGGAAAGACCGCGCTTGCAGGCGTTGCCGGCTTGATGGAAAGCCCCACCTTAGCTCCCGTTTTCCGAATCTCACGGAAGGTGCTCCGCAGAGCCTCCTCCCCCTCCACCGCTTCCAAGTGGACAGTGATATAATCTGCTCCAGCCCGCGCAAATTCCTTGATATAACGAATCGGATCCACAATCATCAAATGAACGTCAAAAGGCAGGCGGGTATGAGGACGGTAGCACTGAATAACCGAAGGACCAATGGTGATATTGGGTACAAACATCCCATCCATCACATCCACATGAACCCAGTCCGCCCCAGCATCGTCTATTTTTTTTAACTCTTCCGCCATTTTCGAAAAATCAGACGCTAAAATTGAAGGCGCTATTTTCATCATGACATTTCCTTTCCATTTACATTTCTGCGGCGCAGTAAAATTATACAATATGTAATATGTAATCATATTTTTACAAAAAATTTGTTTTTCCGCTGATAATTCCCTAAAAACATCACCAGGCACTACTGAAATCACCGGAAAAAATACAATTTTCTGTCCATTGTCAGGAAATCCTCTCTTAATATTATTTTAAAGCACGGACAGAAAAAGATCAACTATAAACCTCTTTCCAATTGCTGAAAAGGGTATATTTTGTAAAATTAACAATAAAATATCCTATTTGTATATTCAAAATTTCCTTTTTCTCCTTTTTTAACCATATCATCTGAATTCACAAATCGAATTTTTTCTTTCACTCTTTCCAGATCTTCTCCTCCAGATTGGGAACACCTTGGGCAACAGTCCTCTTCTCCTTTGAGCCACACCGAAACGCTGGAAGCAAATACAAAATTTCAAAGTCATTGAACGCCTCAGGGATAAAAATAGCGGCAGTCTTTAAACTGCCACTCGTTTTGACAGCCGCCGATAGGTCCGGCGGCCCTATCCAAATTTTTCATGAAACTCCATGTAAAACACTTTTTATGGAATCTTCTCGGAAAACACGGCTTTACAAAAGAAAATTTAACAAGAAATAACACCCCACAGCCAGAACAGACGCGGAGGCAAAAGCGCCCAATACCAACAAAGGAAGCCGGTTTTTTTCTGACTTTTCTTTTTTCCCTTTCTGTTCCGTTTTCTTCTCTCTTTTTCCGTCAGAATAGGGCTCCGGCGATGCATCATTTTCCATCTCACCAGTATCATCCAGCACTTCAGAGGAGCGGACCAAATAAAGGGTTTGGGGGCCTTTCTTCAGAATCCCGGCCTCCTCGTACCGCTGCTCTCCTTCCAGCTGATACTCCGCTGGCGCGGAACCCAACAAAGAAAGCCCCAGCGCCTTTGAAAGAACCACGCGGATATTTCCGTCGTCCCCCTTTTCCCAGCCGCCAAATATGAAAATATTGCGGCTTTCCTCAACTTCCCGAGAAAGAATAGCCACCAGCTCCTTTGGGCCTCTGGCGGCATGACTGGAGGATATGGAAATGCCATAGATCTGCCCTCCCTCAATTTCCCGCGAAGGCAGGCAATAGAATATCGCTGTTCCCTGCATGATTCTCCTCCTCTCATATAAATCACACCAATTATTCCGAATCTTCCGTCCCGTAGAAGGAGCGGTAATTCTCCTCAATTTCCTGCTGGGAAGGCGCTTCCCCTCCATAAAAATCATAATAAAGCTGGGAATATTTCGCCGCGGGATTCTTTTCTATCCTGCTGCTCCTCACTTGAGCCTCCGTTTCTCCTTCCCGCAGCTTGCGGGAAACGATGACCAGCCTGTCTCCCCAAAAAGCATAATCGCAGGTAGAGAACACCAAAAGCTGATCCTCCGGATTGGTATCATCCTCAATGTTGTACATGGAGCGCACTCTTGATTCCTGAACAAACTTCATGAAATCCTCATCGCTCTCATAATCTGACTGCCAATAGACATACTCATTTTTATCTAAATCATTGGTGCTGGCGCGGATGACAGCAAGAATCTTCCATTGAGACTCCTCATATAGGGTATCAAAGGTGAAAACCGGATTCTCCTTAAGAAAATCAATGCTCTTAAATTTCATCAGCTGGCCGAACATCTCATCGTTGTCCTCCATATTATGGCCGTACATAACCAGGACATCCGACATGGGATCCATAGAACAGTTGTCGCCAATATAAAGGCTACCCAGCTTATTGCTGTTTTTGTGGGCGTCCCTTTTCAGATAAAAGTTATTGCCGTCGGGTTTATAAAAAACTGGAAAATCCACCGAGGTATTGGGGATCGTAAGCCAGCCGACAGTATCCTCATTCATCTCCAAAAGAGGAACAAACTTATCCAGGATATGATTTTCCCCCGTCATTTGGCCGCTGGAGGTTTTCTCTTCCTCACTGTGATAAATATTTTGAAAATCTCCAATGCTAGCCCTGCTGCGATAGGGTATGATCACCAGCTCATTGAGCAAATATCCCCCAGAGCCTAAAAATACCAAAAGACAAATGACAAACAGCACCGTGCAAAGCTTTCCCTTTTTCTTAACCTTTGGAGCCAGATGACGTCTTTTTCCTTGCTTTTTTCCTGCTTCTCTCTTTTCCATAAGCCTCCCACCTTTTTATATCGAAACCATACGAACTCCTTCCAGAGCCCTTGCTATCAACGCCTCCACATCTAAAGTCTCCTCCGCCTGCTTGACGAATTTCAGAACCGGACGGGTGCGGGGATGCCTTGGGGTAAAGACAGTACAACAATCCTCATAGGGCTGAATGGAGATATCAAAGGTTTCAATTTTTCTTGAGATGGTCACAATTTCTTCTTTATCCATGCCAATCAGCGGCCGAAAAACCGGCATCGAACAGGCCTCGTCGGTGCATGCAATGGCGTGGATGGTCTGGCTTGCCACCTGCCCCAGACTTTCGCCTGTCACCAGGGCCTGACAGTTGTTTGCCTCCGCTATTCTTTGGGCAATCTTCATCATAAACCGCCGCATTAGGATGGTAAAAAGCTCTTCAGGGCACTTTTTCCGCATTTCTTCCTGAATCTCCGTGAAGGGGACAATCCGGAGTCTCATAGGACCGGCATATTCTCCCACCTTTTTCAGCAGCGCGATCACCTTTTCCTCCGCCCGCTCGCTGGTATAAGGGGGGCTTGCAAAATGGATAGGAGTCAGCTCTACCCCTCTTTTTGCCATACACCAGGCGGCGACGGGGCTGTCAATTCCACCAGATATCAGAACTCCCGCGCGTCCTCCGGTACCAACGGGCATTCCTCCCGCGCCGTGAAGAGTATTGCCACGGATATAGGCGCCAAAATCCCTGATTTCAACTGTAACCACCATATCAGGATGATGGACATCCACCGATAGGTGAGGAAATTTCTCCAAAAGAAATTCTCCAGTCTGCGCGCAGATCTCGGGAGAACGCAAAGGAAATTTTTTGTCTGAACGTTTAGCTTCCACCTTGAAGGTCAAAACCTCCTCCAAAGAGGGGGCCAAATATTCCGCCGCCGTGCGCAGAATATCATTCATTTCCTTCCCCGCGACACAGGCACGGGAAAGAGCGGCGATGCCAAAGACCTTTTTGACACGCCCTATTGCTTCGTCTAAATCCTCCTTCTCCGATTCCGGCACGATGTAAAGGGTAGATTGGGCGTTCTGAATCGAATACTCTCCAACGCCATTCAGGCTGCGCCGTATATTCTTCACCAAGACATCTTCAAAGGTACGCCGGTTCAATCCCTTCAGCGCCAATTCTCCAACCTTGACTAAAATAATCTCTTTCATAACAGTTCCTCTCTGTTTCTTGTTCTTCCGCTTTTCCAGGGTTTCTATTTCCTTGCTCTAGCCAAGGTTGCAAGCCCCAACTTGACGCCGTCGAGCAGCTGCCGGACATCCTTCTGGGTATTCTCATGGGAAAAGCTGATCCGGAGAGCGGAGTCAATCAGTCCCTCCGGAAATCCCGCGGCCCGCAGGACATGGCTTTTCTGACCCTTGGAGCAGGCGGAGCCGCTGGACACATAAACCCCCTGTGCCGCCAGATGATGCAGCATGGTTTCGGAGCGGATGCCGGGAACGGAAATGTTTAAAATATACGGAACCGATCGCTCCGGGGAATTGATCACGATCCCCTCCATCTGCTCTAATTCTTCCATACACAGTTTTTTGAGCTCTTCAATCCGGTCATATGACTCGGAAAGCTCCGGCAGCGCGGCGGCAGCCGCCCCAAATCCAGCGATAAGAGGGACGCTTTCCGTTCCTGGACGTAACTTCTTCTCCTGGCCTCCGCCAAAGGTACGGGGAAGAATATGGACATCCTTCGCCACGAACAAGGCTCCCACCCCTTTGGGGCCATGGATTTTATGGCCACTAACAGTCAGCAGATCTGCTCCCAGCTTATTGGGTTTTACTGGAATTTTTCCAAACGCCTGCACAGCGTCCACATGGATTAACGCCGGGGCCTTTGCCCTGCGCACCGCGGCAGACAGCGCCTCTACCGGCTGGACAGTTCCCAGCTCATTGTTGACCAGCTGCAGACTTACCAAAACGGTCGAGGAGTTGATCCACTTAAAAATTTCCTCCCGCTCTACAATTCCCTGATGGTTGGGAGAAAGATATATCACCTCAAAGCCCTGCTTTTCCAATTCTTTCGCGGGCTCCAGCACAGAGGAATGTTCAATTGCGGAAACAACCACACGGTTTCCCTGCCTTCTCCTGGCAGCCGCTCCTCCAAGAATGGCGAGATTGTTCGCCTCTGTTCCACCGGAGGTAAAATACAACTCACCCGGACGGCAGCCGAGCATTTCTGAAAGCTGCGCCCTGGCCAGCGTCAGCTCCCGTTCCGCCTCCAGCCCTTTTGTATGGAGGGAGGAAGGATTGCCATACCGCTGTGTCATCACTTCATATACTTTTTGGGCGGCCTGCCGGCACACTCTGGTGGTCGCGCTGTTATCCAAATAGGCGATACGCACGAAAACGTCACTCCAACTTATCTAAAATCAATTCCATATCATAGATACAACCCAATTCGGTCTTTTTATGCTTTATTATACCAAGGATTCATTTTGATTGCAACCAAACGAGAAATTTTGACATTTTTCACATTTGGCTTGAAGCTCGGTATAAAACGAATAAGGCGTGGAAAAATAACCATATCTTTATTTTATTTATTATCCTTGAAAGGTTTGATACATTATGTCAAAGCCCCTCAAACGCCGCCTTTGGATCCGTATTCTCAGTTTTTCCGCCACCGCCTTTGTCCTGCTCACCATTTTTTCCATCATTGGATTTTCCGCCGCCACACGGTACCGCACCTATCTGGAGCTGGGATACCGTCGGGCGCTGGAAGAGGTTTCCACCTATATTTCCAACATTGAAAACGCTCTCAACAAAGGGATTTACGCCTCCACCTCCCCTCAAATCATTTCGCTTTCCAATAAGCTGTTCAGCGAATGCGCCTGCGCCCAGGCAAGCCTGTCACAGCTTCCTCTGGATGAGGTCACCACAGAGGGCATCAACAAATTCATCGCCCAGACAGGGGATTTTGCTAATACCCTCTCCCGGAAGGTTGCCTCGGGGGAGGAAATCACCGACGAGGATTATCAAACCCTTTCTATGCTGGAAGGCTATGCTGTTGAACTCAACGCCGCCATTCAGGATGTGGAAAGTGAGTATCTTGGAAAATTCTCGGATACCAAGGGAATCCCTTTTTATTTTGAACAATATTCAGAAGAATTTGAATCTCTCGCGCGGGTTTCCGTCAATGACGGCTTCCGCAAAATGGAGGAAGGCTTTGCCGATTATCCCACCCTGATCTACGACGGCCCTTTTTCCGATCATCTTCTGGAACGGGAATCTGTGACGCTCAGGGAACTGTCTGACGTTTCGGAAAACGTAGCGAAAGAAGCGGCTGCCAACTTTCTCCGCAAGCCCTCCGACAGCTTCTCCCTTTCCAATACAACTCAGGGAAATCTTCCCTTCTATACCTTTACCGATGCCGAAAACTCCACCTATACCGTCGATGTTTCCGTGCAGGGCGGCATCGTTGTGCGGATGATTGATTCCAGAACGATTGGAAACCCGTCGCTGAGCGCGGAGCAGGCCGTTTCCATCGCGCAGGTATTCCTTAAGGAGCGGGGCTTTGATTCCATCCAGGAAAGTTATTACGCTGTCTCCAACGGAATCTGCACCATTAACTTCGCCACGGTACAGGAGGGCTACACCTGTTACCCCGACCTGCTGAAGGTAGGCGTTGCCCTGGATAACGGCTCTATTGTCATGTATGAGGCAAGCGGTTATCTGATGAACCACACTGTCCGCGACATTCCCGATCCCATCCTTTCCCTGGGAGAAGCCCAGGAAAAGCTGAATTCCAACTTAACGGTGGAGGACGCCTCCCCGGCCGTTATTCCAACCTCCTGGAAGGGCGAAAGCTTCTGCTATGAATTTCACTGCACTGGAAAGGATGGGCAGGAGGTCTTGGTCTATATCAATACCCAGACAGGGCTGGAGGATCAAATTCTAATTCTTGAAAAATCCGATAACGGCACCTTTGTGATGTAATTCCTACCCCCTTTTTATATTTCCGCTGGATCCTTCTCTTTTCGCTGTCTCGCCGGCATGCAAACATCTTCTTTGTTTTCTTCTCTTTTTCAGATATTCCCTTCTCTTCCTGTTTTCCGGAGGCCTTTCCAAATGGAAGGGCCTCTTTTTATGATATGTGGATACATGAACGAAATCAATCCGCCAGCTCTGCCGGTGAGATAACAGGAATTGGTTCTCTGAATACTGTCATCAGCCCACCATGCCGCCCCTTCTCAAAATTTTGAAAACCGATTGTCTTTTCCCTTCTTACTTGCTATACTTAACTGTAATTGGATTTCTCTTTCCGTCGCCCGGAAGCTCCGGTGAAAAATATTGGGAAAGGATTTGATAAAAGTATGGCATACAGCATTGGCGTTGATTTTGGCACTCTTTCCGGCAGGGCCGTTCTGGTTGATGTAAAAACCGGGGAAGAGCTTTCCCACGCGGTATTTGAATATCCCCACGCCGTCATGGACAAAGCGCTGCCCAGTGGAAAAAAGCTGGGGCCGGACTGGGCCCTGCAGCATCCTCAGGATTATCTGGACACCCTCGCCCACACCATCCCCTCGGTTCTCTCTGAAACAGGGATTTCCCCATCAGAGGTGATCGGCGTCGGCATTGACTTTACCGCCTGCACCGTCCTTCCCGTCACAAGGGAGGGCACGCCTATGTGCTTTCTGCCCCAATGGGCTGATGAACCTCACGCCTATGTGAAATTATGGAAGCATCACGCCGCCCAGGGACACGCCAACCGTCTCAATCAAATCGCCCACGAGCGCCGGGAAGAATGGATTGACCGCTATGGTGGAAAGATTTCCTCGGAATGGGCAATTCCGAAGCTCTGGCAATTGCTGGAGGAATGTCCTGCCCTATATGACGAAATGGACTATTTTCTGGAAGCTGCCGACTGGATCGTTTGGCAGCTATGCGGCCGTCAGACAAGAAATTCCTGCACCGCGGGGTACAAAGCCATGTGGCACAAACAGAAGGGATATCCCTCAGAGGATTTTTTCCGCGCCCTTGATCCCCGTCTGACGCATGTGGTCTCGGAAAAGCTTTCCTGTGATATCTCTCCCCTCGGCTCCAAGGCGGGAGGCCTGACCTCACAGGCCGCTCAGTTAACCGGGCTCCTTCCGGGGACCGCCGTCGCGGTGGGCAATGTGGATGCCCACGTCTGTGTGCCGGCTGTAAAAATTGATGGTCCGAAAAAAATGCTTGCGATTATGGGAACTTCCACCTGCCATATGCTCCTTTCGGAAAGGGAACAGGCTGTTCCCGGCATCTGCGGCGTGGTAGAAGTCGGCATTCTTCCCGGTTTTTACGGCTATGAGGCAGGACAGTCCTGTGTTGGAGATCATTTCGCCTGGTTTATCGATAACTGCCTGCCTGCACAGTATTATGAGCAGGCAAAAGAAAAAAATCAAAACATCCACGCTTTCCTGCGGGAAAAGGCGGAACAGCTTATCCCCGGAGAAAGCGGCCTTATTGCTCTGGACTGGTGGAACGGCAACCGTTCCTGCCTTGTGGATGTGGATCTCACCGGTATGCTGCTGGGAATGACCCTTCAGACAAAGCCGGAAGAGATCTATCGCGCGCTGATCGAAGCGACCGCTTTCGGCACCCGCATGATCATTGAAAATTTTAAAAAGCATGGCGTTCCCGTGGAGGAATTTTATGCGGCTGGCGGTATTTCTCAAAAGGATCCCATGACCATGCAAATCTACGCCGATATTATCCAAATGCCGGTTTATATCGCCGGTTCAAAGCAGGGACCCGCCCTGGGCGCGGCCATTTTTGGCGCTGTGGCGGCCGGAGAAAAAGCGGGCGGTTACCGCAGCGTATTTGACGCCGCCAAGGTAATGGGCAAGTTACAGGAAACTGTCTACCGTCCCAATCCTGTTCACGCCGGACTCTACGATAAGCTTTTTCACGAGTATACCCTTCTGCACGACTATTTTGGCCGCGGTGGAAATGATGTGATGAAACGCCTGAAAGCCTTGAAAAAAGAGGCTCTCTCCTATAAAAATTAAGCCGGGAGGAAAAACAATGCTGGAAGAAATGAAAAAAAAGGTCTGCGAGGCCAACCTTCTCCTGCCTCAATACGGGCTTGTTACCTTTACCTGGGGAAATGTATCTGAAATTGACCGTGCCCACGGGCTGGTAGTTATCAAGCCGTCGGGTGTCCCTTATGAATCACTAAAACCGGAGGATATGGTGGTTTTGGATCTCAAGGGAAATCTTGTGGAAGGAAGCCTTTCCCCCTCCTCAGATACTCCAACTCATCTGGAGCTCTACCGCTCCTTTCCTTCTATTGGAGGGATTGTCCACACCCATTCCCCCTGGGCCACCATCTGGGCCCAGGCGGGCCGTTCCATTCCCGCCTACGGCACCACCCACGCGGACGATTTTTACGGCAGCATTCCCTGCACCCGGTATATGACGGAAGAGGAAATCGGCGGCGCCTATGAGCTGGAAACTGGAAAGGTAATCGCCGAAACCATGGCGGGCATTTCCCCCGAAAATATGCCCGCTGTCCTTGTCCGCAGCCACGGCCCCTTTACCTGGGGGAAGGACGCGGCCGCCGCTGTCCACCATGCGGTTGTCCTGGAAAAATTGGCAATGATGGCTTACTATACAGAGGCCGTCTCTCCTTCGGCTCCCGCACCCATCCAGCCCGCCCTGCTGGACAAGCATTTTCTGCGCAAGCACGGGAAAAACGCCTATTATGGACAAAATGGCAATCGTTAGTTGTCTGACATTTTTTGCGCCATTTCTGAAAAAAGAGAAGAAACAGTTGCGATTGCCCGTAAACTCTGCAACAACATCATCACTATTCTGAGAGAAAACAAGCCCTATGAACAGACGCCGCCAGAGAAGGGAAGTAAAGGCATATGAAAACATTGATTCTCAACGGCTCTCCCAAAAGGAACGGTGACACAGCTGCACTTATTAGGGAGTTCACAAAGCACTTAAATGGTGATGTTCGGGTCGTGTCTTCACACTTTGACAATATTAGCCCTTGTCTTGAAGTCTGTGACAATCTTGTTATCGCTTCTCCTGTTTGGTTTTCCGAACTGAGCGGTCCGCTGCTTACTCTTGCCAGTCGTATCCAAACCTATTTCGCTGCAAAACAGTTTAGGAATCAGCCGATTCGGATTAAACACAAAAACGGAATCTTGATCCTTGTTGGCGCTGAGAAGGGCACTGAGGAAAAGGCAAGTTCAACCGCGCATACAATCTTGAAGCATATGAACGCTCTGCCTTGTATCGCCTCCGTATTTTCTCTAAACACAAACGATGTCCCTGCCGCAGATGATCTTTCGGCTCTCGATGCTGCTCGGAACGCCGCCTTACTTCTCAACCAACTTCTTGATGAATCTTAATCTTTCTCTTTTTACCCCTTGACTTTTTATAGCTGGTCTTTCGTCCGATTTTTTCAATGGCGGCTTCCGGTGAAAGCCGCTGATTTCCTCTTCCTGAGCCGCCTTTATCCAAAATCCAGACATTACCGAGCGTACCTGTCGCAGAGAGGTTTGCCGCTTCATCTGTTCTTAGTGGGGAAGCAATACCTCAACTCTTTTCTTCCCGGCAAAATCACATTTTAAAATAGGTTGCAAGGAAGATGAAAACAGAAATCGCTTGTAAGGATGCATGAAGTATCCTTACAAGCGATTTCTGTTTTTTCATAATAGACTTAACTGCACTGTGATGTCTCAACAGGATAAAAGCTGAAAAAGGCCCCTGGTTGTAGGCCGCAGCAAACCGCTGCCTAAAACATCCCAGAATAGGGAATTACCATAGACAGACCTGGGGAAGTGAAGTACTGGCCAAAAATCCCCCTTCTCAAAGGCCTTTGGACGGGATTTTCCTTTTTGTCTCCTCACAATCTCCAAAGCTTGCCAAAACATCAAAAACGCAGGAAAAGGAGAAATCCGCTCCTATTCCCAAATCGAATCCTGTTTTCTCTTTACATTTTTCCGGCGGCGGGCCGTTTCCTCTTCATCCACAGAAATGTCCCCACTGTCTTTAATCCTTATGACATCCCCTTCTTTTACATGTTTGGGAAGCTCCGAGACATCAATGGCAAACAATTTTTTTTCGTCATCCTCACAAATCACATAATTGCCTTCCATGCGATCCACTGAAAGCAGTTTCATACCACCGCTCCTCCTTCTCTATTTTTCTAACATTGTATCTATTGTTTTCCCATCTGTGGCAAAAGTAATCCTTCCGTCCAGATCGGTACGGTAATAGGAAATTTCCCTTTTCCTCAAAAGCTCCAGCACCCTATCGCCCGGAGGCGCGTGCTGGCCACAGGAAATTGCTGCGGCTGAAGGCGATACCGCCGAAAGGAATGCCGGCGTTGTGGAGGTATTGCTCCCATGATGCCCCAGCTTCAGGACATCCGCCCTGCACTCCACCCCGCTCTGGAGAATTTCCTGTTCCGTTTCTTCCTCGCTGTCCCCCATAAAAAGGAAGGAAACATCTCCATAGGTCATTCTGACTACCACCGAAAGATCATTGAGGTTGTCCGTGCTATCCTGCTGGGTACCCGCATGCAGAATTTCCAAACGCAAATCTCCAAATTGAAATTGCTGCCCCGCCTGAGCTCTAATGGAAGGGATTTCTCTTTCTTCAATGGCCTCCAGCATTCCCAAATAGGACGGCGTGGTAGGAATCAGGCTGTCAGGCGGTTCCGGCATCACCAGCTTGTCAACGGCAACCGAGCGCAGGACGCGCTCCATCCCTCCAATATGATCTGCATGGGGATGGGTGACGATCACCAAATCCAGATGGGAAACGCCAAGCTTTTCCATGTCCCGGACAATTTTGTCTCCCTGCGCGGAGGTTCCGGCGTCAATCAGGATATGGCATTCCTCTCCTGAAATCAAAATACTGTCCGCGGCGCCGACATCCAAAATTCTCACATGAACGGGCGCCTGGGTTTCATCCACATCCACAACGCCAAAAAACTCATAAATTTCTTTCCAGGTAGGCAGCGGCCCCTGCCCGCTCTTTTCGGCCAAGGTAACCGCCAGCGAAAAAATCACCACAAGGCCAAGTAATCCTCCCCAGATCCGTTTTTTCCAAGGAGATCGTTTTCTTATCTTTTTTTCGCTGGCCGGGCCGGTTCCCCCTTCTGATTTTTGGCTCCCTTTGCCTTCCATGTAAACTCCCTTCCCTTCGGTGGATTTTTCTTTCCGGATGAGGAATACGGAATTTTATCCCGCGGATCCGGACGCAGCAGGCAGCCGGGCCCATTTCCAACCAAATCCAGCCTTCCGGCCTTTTTCAGGGCCTCGAGAACCAAAGCCCGGTTCTGGGGAAGAAAATATTGCAGAAGGGCACGCTGCATGGCTTTATCATGAGGGTTTTTCGGAACAAAAACCTCTTTCATGGTATAGGGATCCAGTCCGGTGTAAAACATACAGGTAGAAATCGTCCCAGGCGTTGGATAAAAATCCTGCACCTGCTCCGGGCGGATATTTTCCTTCTTCAGAAATAACGCCAACTCGACGGCGTCCTTCAAGGTGCTCCCCGGATGGGAGGACATCAGATAGGGCACCAGATACTGTTTTTTCCCCACGTCCTGGGTCATGCCATAAAAACGGCGGGCAAATTTTTTATAAGCTTCAATATGAGGCTTTCCCATACAGTCAAGCACCGCGGCGGAACAATGTTCAGGCGCCACCTTCAATTGCCCGCTGATATGGTGCTCCACCAGCTCATGAAAAAAGGTATTGTCTTTATCTTCAATCAGATAATCAAACCGGATTCCGGAACGGATAAACACTTTTTTGACTCCCTTGATTTCCCTCATTTCCCTGAGAATGGACAAATATTCGCTGTGATCCACCTCCAGCTGCGGGCAAGGCTTGGGCGCCAGACATTTTTTTCCCTTGCACAGTCCATATTTCAGCTGCTTTTGGCAGGATGGCTGCCGGAAATTAGCCGTTGGACCTCCCACATCATGGATATATCCCTTAAATCTTGGATTTTTCACCAGCTCCCTGGCTTCCCTTAGGACGGATTCCCTGCTCCGTGTAGTAACCATCCTTCCCTGGTGGAAGGCAAGGGAACAGAAATTGCACGCTCCAAAACATCCACGATTATGAGTAATGGAAAATTCCACCTCTTCAATTGCCGGAACGCCGCCTTCTTTTTCATAAGATGGATGGTACATTCTCTCATAAGGCAGGGCATAAACCTCGTCAAGCTCCTCCTGTGTCAGAGGAACCGGAGGAGGATTCTGCACCAGGATGCGGCTGCCATGGCGCTGGATCACCCTTTTGCCAGTAATCGCGTCCTGCTCGTCCTGCTGTTTGCGGCAGGCCACGGCATACTCCCTCTTGGATTCCCTTACCTGCTCATAGGAGGGACATTCCACCGCGGGACCGGGCTGGTATTCCTTTGTAGGGACAAGATAGCAGGTGCCCCTGATATCCGTCAGGGAGGACACCGGCTCTCCCGCCGCCAGACGACGGGCAATTTCCACCGTCTGATGCTCCCCCATGCCGAACATGAGCAAATCCGCACCGGAATCCTCTAAAATGGACGGACGGACCTTATCGTCCCAATAATCATAATGGGCGAACCGGCGCAGGGAAGCTTCCAGCCCCCCGATGATAACAGGGATCTCCGGATAAATGGAGCGGAGCCTTTTACAATAGACCTCCACCGCCCGATCCGGCCTTCTTCCCATTTTCCTGCCCGGGGAATAGGCGTCCTGGCTTCTCTTTTTCTTGGCAACTGTATAATGCGCCACCATGGAATCGATGTTCCCGGAATTGACCAGAAAAGCCAGGCGCGGCCTGCCGAACCTTTGAAAGTCCCTGTCCGTCCGCCAATCCGGCTGGGGCAGGATTGCCACCCGGTATCCCCGGGCCTCCAGCACACGGGATATGATTGCCGTTCCAAAGCTGGGATGATCCACATAGGCGTCCCCTGTCACCAGGATAAAATCCGCCTGTTCCCAGCCCCTTTCCCGCATTTCTTCCTTTGTAATCGGTAAAAAAGACATAACGAATCTCCGTTTCCTGGACTATCCGCCGTTCTCCTCCTCGGCCGGATTCCTGTTCATTGACATTTCCAAATATTGCTGGCGGGTAATCAGCACCTGCCGGGGCTTCGAACCCTCATGGGGACCGACAATCCCCTTCATTTCCATTTGATCAATCAGACGTCCCGCCCTGGCGTAGCCCAAATGCAAACGCCTCTGCAACAGGGAGGTGGAAGCCTGTCCCGCTTCTACCACACACTTCACCGCGTCGTTCAGCATAGGATCCTCACGCTCTTCGTCGCCATCATCGCCAGAATCTTTTTTCTCCGCGGCCGCCTGCCGTTCAATTTCGTCGGCAATCTCGTTGTCATAATCGGCGTGGGCCGAATTTTTCACATAAGTTACCACGCTTTCAATTTCCTTATCGCTGACGAAACAGCCCTGAATACGAGTTGGCTTCTGGGAACCAACAGGAGAAAAGAGCATATCGCCCCGTCCCAGCAGCTTTTCCGCTCCTCCCATATCTAAAATCGTTCTGGAATCCACCTGGGAAGAAACAGCGAACGCGATACGGCTTGGAATATTTGCCTTGATAATGCCCGTAATGACATCAACAGAGGGTCTCTGAGTAGCGATCACGAGATGCATTCCCGCGGCGCGGGCCATCTGCGCCAAACGGCAGATAGAATCCTCCACCTCGTTGGGCGCGGCCATCATCAAATCGGCCAGCTCGTCGATAATAATGACAATCTGCGGCAGAGGCTTCTGTTTGATCCCGTCCTCATTTTCCCCGCTCTGCTTTTCCTTCTCTACCTTTTCATTCCATTCCTCCACCGAACGGTTATAGGATTCCAAATCACGGACATTGGCCTCGGCAAACAGGTTATATCTTTTCAGCATTTCGGACACCGCCCAATTGAGCGCCCCGGCCGCTTTGCGGGGATCCGTGACTACAGGGACCAAAAGATGAGGAATCCCATTATAAATCCCCAGCTCCACCACCTTAGGATCCACCATAAGAAATTTAACTTCATTGGGAGTGGCTTTATACAGCAGGCTGATGATGATGGAATTAATGCAGACAGATTTACCGGAACCCGTGGAACCCGCAATCAGGGTATGAGGCATTTTGGCAAGATCCGCCAGGGTGACGTTGCCGGCGATATCACGTCCAAGGGCCACTGTCAGTTTGCTTTTTGCTGTGGAGAAGGCGGTGGATTCAATGAGCTCTCTCATTTTGACCACGCTGACCTTCTTGTTGGGCACCTCTATCCCAACCGCGGCCTTATTGGGGATGGGAGCCTCGATGCGGACGCCGGAAGCGGCGAGATTCAATGCGATGTCATCCGCCAGATTGGTGATCTTGCTGATTTTCACTCCCGCCGATGGCTGAAGCTCATAACGGGTGACCGCCGGCCCCTGACTAATATCAATAATTTTCGTCTGAACGCCAAAGCTTTTAAGGGTATTGACAAGAAGCTCTCCTGTATGGGCCTTTTCCGCTTCTGAAGCCCTTTCATCCATCGCCATGCTGGGTTCCAAAAGACTCAAAGGCGGATAATTGTGATATTCCTCCTCTTCCGGTTCAGATGGATAAACGGAAATTTCAATGGGCACTGTCTCCGGGTCCGGCTGTTTCTGCACTGGTTCCTTTTTGATTTCTTCATATGTAATATCCGGCTTATAGAGCTTTTTATCCTCTTGCGAAGGTTCTGAAGCAGCTGCGGCAGGCGCCGCCTCCGCCATAATGTCCACAGCTTCCCCTGCTGGGGGAATAGTCTCCTGAACCGGGGAAGAGACGGGCTCCCGCACGGCATTTTCCTCCTGCACCGCCTTTTGCAGCCGCTCCAGCTTTTTCTTTCCCTCGATTTTCCGTTTTGCCAGCTTTTCCTGGGATGCCTGCACTGGATGCTGTGGGAAACCGTCTTCCCCGTCCAAAGGCACATCAATATTAAACCGTCCTCTGCTCTCATCCATCTGCTCCCTGTTGGCCTTTTCCTCATAACGTGTTTCAACATTTTTAATCACCGAAGCCGCAGGCTTGGAGATCGCTTTAAACAACTGCACCAGTCCTGTTCCTGTGAGAAGCATGGCAAAACCAAAGAGCAAAAGCAGGATGGTCACCTTGGCGCCGGTCAGCCCAAAAGCCGCTACCAGAGGAATGCCGATCAGTCCGCTGAAGAAGCCGGATCCCCTGGATTCCGAGCCTTCCTCAAACAGCCGGACAAGGGTATCCCAAAACTGGACTGTCCCCTCCTGTGCCCGGAAAATGTAAACCGCCCCGGTAATGAGGCAGATAAAAATGGAAATCTGCCACAGCTTGCCGGATACCCCACTGATATTTTTTTCCAGAGAAAGCAGCACCGCAACATAAATCAGAAGCGGCGGCCACAAAATTGCGCAATACCCAAAAAAGCCAAGGACCGTTCTATGGAGAAAATTCCAGACGCTGATCCCCGGAATGAAAATCAGGAAAATCAAAAAAACGGCAACAAGAAACAAAAGGACAGCCTTCATCTGTACATGAGCTCTTTTTCTGGCTTCCTTCTGTTCCTGCATTCTCCTTATTTCAGCCGCACTCATCCTGGTTGACGAGGTCTTTCCCGGCTTTTTCTGCTGAGACGCCGCTGTTTTCTTTTTTGTTCCCGCTGTAGTCCCCTTTGCCGGGGCGCGGCTCCCTTTTTTTGGAGATGATGCCATTTCTGTAATTCCTTCTCCCTTCCCTGTCAATCCCTGCACACTTCAACACCGGCCTGTCCAAAAGGAAAGAACAAGAAAGGCAGGAAATAAATCGCTCCTGCCTTTCTGTCCGTTCTTTCAGTCAAGCTCCATTATAACGGCATACCGGTGAAAATATTGACGCCATTTGTTTTTTCAATAATTGAAATCACCAGCGTGGCCGCGCCAAGAATGAGGCAGTAAACCGCAAAAATGTTCAAACGGTCTTTTTTCAAAATCAGCTTTAAGAGCTTTATGGCGAAAAGCCCTACTACGGCTGAAACAACAACTCCAATCAAAATAGGGAGAATTTCAACCTGTACATGCTCAGATACGGCATCCTTTACCTGAAGAAGGCTTGCCCCCAGGATAGCCGGAATTCCCAGAACAAAGGAATATTCCAAGGCGGTCTCTTTGTTCACACCGCGGAGAAGCCCCGCGGCCAGGGTGGAACCGGAACGGGAGACACCGGGCAGGGTAGCGATTCCCTGAAAAATTCCGATAGTAACCGCATCCCCGGTTGTAAGATCCTTCTTGCCGGAAAACCTTCTGCCGCCCCTGCTTTTTGTGGCGATGTGGGCAAACATCAGAAGAGCGCCGGTAAAGAGGAAGCAGAAGCCCTCAATGAGGATAGTGGAATCCTCATAAAATCCCTCAAAAATATCCTTTAAATTTTCCCCAACGCCGGGAATTGGAATCATGAAAAACAGCAGAGGAATCAGGCCGATAATCAGCATCATCACCATCCTGCGGTCATGGGACATGGCTTTCCAATGAAAGCGTCCGGTAAAAATATCCCGAATCATCCGGAAAAACTCCATAATAAGCCTTCCGATGAGCTTTCGGAAAACAAAAAATACCGCGAACAGGGTTCCCACATGCAGCATCAAATCCAGAAGGATTCCCCCGTCGACATTGACATTCAGAATATGCTTTGCCAGAGAAAGATGGCCGCTGCTGGATACCGGAAGGAACTCCGTTGCCCCCTGCACAATACCCAAAATAATAATTTTCAGAATTTCCATGTAGCTGTCCTCCAAATATATGTATTCGCCTGCACTCAGTGCAGGCCGCTCTCCCCGGTTGGGAAGAGAAACTGCTTATTTTTTCGATAGGGATTTTTTTGATTTTCCTTTCTTTTTTTCTGCCGCTCCGCCCTTTTTGCTCTCAATCATATCATAAAGGCACTGAAGCGCCTCTGACAGCGATCCCAGCTCGTCGATCAGCCCTTCCCGAACCGCCGCCTCCCCATCCAGTACCGTGCCGATATCGGTGACAAGTTCGCCGGTATTGGTGCTCAGTTCCCGGAAACGTTCTGGGGAAATATGGGAGTTGTCGGTCACAAAACGGTCAATCCGTTCCTGCATTTTCTGAAAATAATAGAGCGTTTGTGGAACCCCAATCATAAGCCCGCTCATCCGAACCGGATGTAGCGTCATAGAAGCGCTGGGGGCAATAAACGAACGCTTTGCCGATACCGCCAGCGGAACACCGATGGAATGGCCTCCACCAAGCACCAGAGAAACAGTAGGCTTATTCATTCCTGAAACCAACTCCGCAAGGGCAAGCCCAGCTTCCACATCCCCTCCCACCGTATTGAGGAGGATCAGCAGGCCTTCAATCTCTTCTGTCTGTTCCACCGCCACAAGCTGAGGGATGACATGCTCATATTTTGTTGTCTTATTTTGCGATGACAGGGTATAGTGCCCCTCAATCTGGCCGATGATGGTCAGGCAGTGGATCACATGCTTTCCACGGGCGGTAATAGAGCCGAGATCCTTGATTTGTTCATTTTCCTTCTCCGTAGGAAGGGTATTTCCCTCATTCCTGTCGGACTCACTTTCATTCTCCAGGGTATCCTCGTTATTTTGACATTGCCTGTTATCAAACTTCTCCACGTTTTCTTCTCCTTTGCAAAAAATTGCTCCAGATCTAGTTTTCCGTGGACAGGCCAATATCATACATCCTTTTCACAGAAAGTCACGTTCATAACAGATTTTACATGAAAAAGTGCCGTTCATAAAAAAGGGGGAGCATATGTAGCTTGAGTCCTTTTCATACATATGTAAATTAATTATATCATTATAATTGAATTCAGGCAACTACAGAAATATTTTTTATAAGGTCAAAACGCCAAATCTCTTATACTGCCCTCTCATGCCGTTTCTCAACTTTAATTTTTCTTTTTATTTTGGACTTAGCGCCCTTCTGTTCTGGAAAGAACAGCTTTTACCAGTCCGTTATGAACGGGTTCGAGAGGTCCGCTCTGGTTCCCGTAAAATCTTCCCAATCGGCTTTCCATTTGTAACCCTTGATCTCTTTCATCCTATCCCCGCGGACTGTTCCCGAGATATCTTTGAAAAATATCCCGGAAGCATTTTTAAGAAAAGCGGCATAATCCGCCGACGATTTCAGAGGCTTTCTCCGCTTCCACTCCGTTATATCTCCTTAGCTCCCTTTTTTCAAAATCTTATCCAGCAAAGATGGATAAAAGCTTTGAATTTTATCTGTAAGACCTTTTCCTCCGTCATTTGGCGTTCTTCTCCTGTTGTTTGCTGATTGTTACAGTGACAAGATCGCCGGGTTGTTTCTTTATCCTGTCCCGTATGTCTTTACGTATACCAATAATATAACAAACCGTTCCATCAGCATTTTTTACTCCCATATTCACAAGGCTCCCAGTATAGGGAATTCCATCGAAGGTGGCTTCAACTTTTACCCTGCCCTTTCCATATTCCTTTCTGACATCATAGGGAAAACGCACAAAAGCGCCGTTCTTGTCCGGAACCGCCTCAATTACCGCTACAAATTTATAATTTTTATCATTCATCCCGTCACGCTCCATTGGAAACAGATACTTTTTTACGGTTTTATTATAACATAGTTCCGCCTTTTTAATCGTACTTCCTTAATTTAAAGAAACAAGCTATATCCTAAAATAGGAAAATCAAATTTGGGCAATCATCCTTTTTCTTATAAAGTTAGTGATAAAGACAATCGAAAAATAGAAAAAGCCGGAACATAGCATTCCGGCCGGAAAAATTTAACTGTTCTTTTGAGATTTTTCTCTGATGTCATTTCATTTATTTGTGAAAGTGAGAAAAGAGGATAACGTTTAATAATAGTTGTATTTCAAAAAATTTTGTTCCGCCCATTGCCAGTCGATAACATTGAACCAGTCCTCAATATAACCGGCGCGGACATTATAATGCTTCAAATAATAGGCATGTTCCCACACGTCAATTGCAAGAATCGGATGCATACCCTGTTCAACAGGACAATTCTGATTAGGCGTTGTGACAATTTTCAATGAACATTTGTCATAGACAAGCCAAGCATATCCCGATCCGAATACGGAAAGCGCGGCATCTTTCAATTCTCTTTTGAAATTATCAAAGCTTCCAAACCGGCAGTTTATTTTTTCAAAAAGCTTCCCTTCCGATTTCTCCCGCACCGGACTGGCGAGTCCTTGAAAAAAGAAACGATGGTTATAAACGCCTCCCGCATTATTCCTTATGGGCGCTTGAAGCCTTCCAGGGAGCCTGCCTGATATTTTTATCAATTGTTCAAGCGACAGTTTTTGCAGCCTTTCCTCATTTTTTAATAAAGCGTTTAAATTATCAATATAAGTTTGCAGGTGTTTATCATGATGTAAATGCATTGTCTTTTCATCTATAAAAGGTTCAAGGGCATCATATTCATAGGGTAAAGGAAAGTTGATAAATGGATAATAACAGTTTTCCATGTAATTCCTCCAAATCATTCTCTGAATAAAAGACGGTTGGCGGGATGTATTCCAAACGATTATTTTATCGCATTTTTATCAGGTATTCTTCTCTATCCTATGCAATAATGCATCCAAGGATACTGCTTTCTGCCAGGCGTCATATGCGTTTCTTGGATATTTTACACCAAGAATGCTATAAGGACGTTCTCTTCAACCATATAATGTTGAACCTGATTCAGCTCCTGCTGTAAAAGCAGGATAAAAATATTTGTTGCCGCTTTGTAAGGAAACTCCTAAATTTCCGAAAATAAGGGGATGCTTATTGTGTCTCAAAGTTCTAATTTTCAGCATTTCTTCTCCAGCCGCTTCAATTCCGGCCAAATACTACCTCTAATTACATCTCACTTTCTTTCGCTTGCCGAAATCTCGCAAAAAATAAAGGAAGCCGATTGCTTACAGCAATCAGCTTCCTTCCATATTGTGAAGACAAGACAATAGAGATGTTTTTGCATTTTCGCTGTCTTGATTTGAACACTCGAAAGGGGTGGAAGATATCCATTATCTGGTGGCATACCATCCATGATTTATACTCCTTAATCTTAACTTAAGAAATCATTCTGAATTGTCCATCGTTATTCTCCGGTTA
>JAHZIE010000037.1:0-4102 GCA_019419895.1 Clostridiales bacterium
ATTATGCCCTTCTAGGGCTTCTTCAAGCCTCCGGCTTAGCCGGGGGTTTTGACTATGCGGATTTTATAAAATGAGACAGAAAAGCCCAGGGGGACAAATTGAAAAATTGTATTCCAACCGATTATATTATATATCAGGCAAAGTTATTGATATGGCCGAAGAGAGAATATGAAAAAATATAGGCGGGGAAATTACATTTGTAAATGGAAATAAGGAAAAAACGAGTAGAAACAATATGATTTATCGGCAGACAGAGAGCTTATTAGTGTTAGGAGAACGATGGCTCTTGCTATATAAACATGTTTCTCAGAATGAAATGGAAAGTGAAAGAATGATTGTCAGCGCCTTTTATGCTTTGAACGGCGGTGATATTGGCATACATTCTATTCGGGAGATTACACGGGGTAAATGCAGAGAAACTATCATAAAAGATTGGGAGTATGAGGATAGTTTCAAGTTTGACAAATCAGATAAGAATAATTTTACCCATGAAATCATCATTATAGAATTAATCCTTCTGGAAAAACGGACTAAAAACAGGTACAGTTTTTGCGGCTGTACCTGTTTTTACGCTTTTCCCATATCAAAATCTCTGCTTCGCCCCAAAGGGAACCTGCAGTCTGTCCCGGTTCATGCCCTGTAAAAAATCATATGACTTTGCGTGGCCGCCTTTCTTCCTGTAGCGGGGCAGGAAGGGAGATTGAAAGAGAGAAAGCAAAAGGAGACAAGGAGAATTCAACAGCTTTATGTCTCCATAACTATCTTCTTGAGAAAATCATAAAACTCTTGATACATTGAATCCGTCAAAACGGCCGGATAGGACATGACTTCCAGGGAATGTCCGGAATATTCTTTATGATAAGGAGGATGAATATGGACAAAACGATTCGGATGGAACCCTGCCCTTTCATAAAATCCCTTTCTCCGGGTGGAGATTTCATCGACAGGAGGATCAATTTCCAGGATTACGGTTTTGCTTCTCCTGCAAAGCAGATCCAGAGCCCTGCGGCCATACCGGCGGTTTCTCATCCCTGGGGATATGCAAAAATGCTCCACATATATAAAGCTGTCTGTTTCCCAGCACAGCAGGAGCCCCACCGGTTCCTTTTCCTCATAGATGAGATTGAACTGATAGGCTTCCTTTTCCATAATTCCAGCCTGGGCTTCTGCTTCCCTCTGTTCATGCAGGGGAAAACTGTCCCGATATAAGTTTATGGCGTCTTCATACAGTCCGCCCGCAGCGGAGCTTAGTCTTACAAACTTCATTTTTTCTCCATTTCCCGAAAACAGATCGATCAATATTTCATAGACTTTTTTATCAAAGCTGATGGCAATATAATATTCCCAATGGGAGGATACTCACCACCCCTATCAGCTGGAAAGGTAAGTCCTTACCGCCCGGCTGGGGATGAAGGCGGGAAGAAAAGAAAGCCGAAATCCAGGCGCGAATTCTATGAAAGGCCAAAATTCTGCCGGGAATCAATTGACAGCCGCGCTCCCCCGTCCTTTTGAAGAAATTGGAATTTATGATAGATTCTGCTCTCTTGGCAGTGTGATACAGTGTATTCTAAGAAAAAGTGATGATTTTTTCATTGCTATGTCTGTTTTAAACGCGGCGGCTTTTGCATACGGCCCCCTTTTGGAGAAATTCCGGCGGAAGGCCATGGCTCATGACATCCTCCTGCATGATTGTTAATTTTCCGCTTTTTTGGATGCGGTGACACTGTTTTGCGATTTATATTTTGTATGGAGAACCCATAAAAAGTGTCAGGCATACAGCGCGGCGGAGGATATCTTCTAAGGAAAGTTGAATCGATTAGAAATTGAATGACCAGTTTTCGAAATGCCGGTTTTTGTCCGGGCTTTCGTATTATTCGTATTAGTTAATAAAATTTTTATCTGTCCATCTATCTGTCCGCTTTCGACATGGACACCACGCATTCAACATGGGCGGTATGGGGAAACATATCGACAGGCTGAACCTCTTCCACTTTGTACCCGTTTTTGACAAGAAAAAACAGGTCCCTTTCCTGTGTCTGAGGGTTGCAGGAGATGTAGACGATACGTTTCGGCGCCAAGGTGATCAGGGAAGTTAAAAAGGCCCGGTCGCTCCCGGCGCGGGGAGGATCCATAAAGACCACGTCGGCGGATTGGCCCTGTCCGGCCATATCGCTCATGAATTTCCCGGCGTCCGCCTCATAGAAGTAAATGTTTTCGATTTTATTGCGTTTCGCGTTGGAAATGGCGTCCCGTACAGCGTCCTTATTGAGTTCAACCCCGATTACCTCGCGGGCTTTACGGCTAGCGATCAGGCCGATGGTACCAATGCCGCAGTAGGCGTCGATCACCGTCTGACTTCCATCCAGCCCCGCCATTTCTATGGCCTTTTGGTACAGGACCTCGGTTTGGACGGGATTAATTTGATAGAAAGATTTTGCGGAAATCCGAAAGACGCAGCCACAAAGGCTGTCTTCAATATAACCTTTTCCATAGAGAATTTTTTCAGAATCCCCAAGCACCAGGCTGGTGCGGTAGGGATTGATATTCAACACAATGGTGGTGATTTCCGGATGCTTCTCCAGCAGTGCGGCAACGAAATGCTTTTTTGCGGGGAATATGGGGGTGGAGGCCACCAGCACCACCATGATTTCCCCGCTTGAAAATCCCCGCTTCACCAGCACATGACGGAGAAATCCCTTGCCGCTGTCCTCCTGATAAGGAAGGAGGCGGAAATCTTTCAGCAGACGGCGAATGGTTACAATAATCTCATCGGCCTTCTGATCCTCAATCATGCACCGGTCCACAGGGACGATGCGGTGGGAGCTGGACTGGTAAACGCCGGAAATAATCTTCATAGAGCGGGTCAGGGCAAAAGCCGCCTGTACTTTATTGCGGTAATGGTAAGGGCTGTCCATACCGATGATGGGCTTGACTGGATGGAATTTTCCCAGGAGTCTCTGCACCATCTGCTGCTTATAATGAAGCTGGCGGCTGTAATCCATATTTTGTAACTGACATCCACCACATTTCCGGTAAAGAGGGCAGGGGGCGCCTGCGGCAGACAGTCCAGACGGTTGTGGCCTTCCCCGGCGGAAGGTGCCGCGGGGATGGGAATCCGGGCGAAATGCTTTCTTTTTCTGTTTTTCAGCCATGTTCGGCGCAACCTTTCTGATTGAAATTCCATTTTATCAGGATCCCCTCATAACCCGCCAGCCGGTAGGAACCGGTTTCAAGACTGTCCTGGTTTCCAAGGAGAAGCCGGCAGCCCTCCCACTGGGGAGGAAGGGGGAGAGTAATAGGCTCTTCTCCGGCGTTGACCGCGCAGAGAAGCCCATCTACGGCATCTGTGCGCAGAAAGGAGAAGAGACGTCCTTGTATTTTGACCGGATGGAATCCGCCTTCCTTCAGACAGGAAGCCTGACGGCGCACCTTGCCCAAAAAGCGGTAATAGGAGAGCAGGGAGTTATCCTCGCCGCCCCAGGGATAACAGCTGCGGTTAAAGGGATCGGCATAACCCTCCATGCCGGCCTCGTCCCCATAATAGACGGATGGAACACCGGGAAGGGTATACTGAAGCAGGGCGGCCAGCCGGAGCAGTTGGAGCCCATGAAGCCTCTGCTGGGGGGAGAGGAAAGCGGTGGACTGCCATTGTCTCCCCCTTCCCTCCGCCGGTTCGCCGGCGAGCTCAGTGAGCGCCCTGGGGGTGTCGTGGGTGCCGATGTGGTTCATAAGAAGGTGGATCACCTGAGGCGGATAGTTTTCCAGAAGGGAAAAAATAATTTCGCCCATCTCCTCCGCCGGCTTTCCCTTTAAAAAGCCGAGAATGGCCTCACGAAAGGGGTAATTCATCACTGTGTCCAGCTGACCGCCGAGGAGATAACGCCTGCGATGCTCATAACTGACTTTGTTGGAAGCGTCCTCCCACACCTCTCCAAGAATCAGGGCGTCCGGTTTTTCCTCTTTGGCTGCCGCGGTGAGATGATCCAGAAAGGGATCGGGCAGCTCATCAGCCACATCCAGCCTCCAGCCGGCGGCCCCGTCGGCCAGCCAGGAGCGGACAATTCCCTTTTCCCCATTGATAAAATGATCAAAGGAGGGACTT
>JAHZIE010000037.1:4140-23303 GCA_019419895.1 Clostridiales bacterium
GATTCGTAGCGGCCGGGCCATTGATGAAAATGGAACCAGGAAAGATAGGGGGAGGACTGGGTGTTGTAGGCGCCATTGGGAGGATAACGGTTTTCCTTGTTGAAATAGATACTGTCACTGCCGGTGTGGCTGAAAACCCCGTCGAGAAGAACGCGGATTCCCCTTTTTTCAGCTTCCCGGCACAAAAGGCGGAAATCCTCCCGGACGCCCAACAGAGGATCGATACGGGTATAATCGGCGGTATTATACCGGTGGTTGGAGTGGGCCTCAAAGATTGGGTTGAGATAAAGGCAGGTGACACCAAGGGAAGAGAGGTAATCCAGGTGGGAGAGGATTCCCCTGAGATCTCCCCCGAAATAATCGTTGTTGATAAATTCCCGATATTCTGGACGCTTTTTGTCCTGAGGTGTCCAGAAGGGCTGTCCGCCCCAGTCATCTCTGAGGATCCTGTCGTCGGGGACGTTTTCCTTCTTTGCACCTGAAACGGCGAAACGGTCGGGAAAAATTTGGTAGATAATCCCGCCCATCAGCCAGCAAGGGGGATGAAAATCAGGACGGTAAACGGTCAGCTGAAAGGAATCCTCACAACCGAGACGGCCTTCCCCTCCCTGAAATTTTCCAAGAGGCCGCCGCCCTTGGGGTGTGTCGAGGGAGAAGCGGTACCAGTAAAGCCCCGGAGCGCTGGGTGAGAAATGGCACTCCCAAAATTCATAATCCATTCCATTCATTCCGCACCAAAACATAGAATTAACTTCACAGGAAGAGCCGTCCGGAGTGATTTCAAGGAACGCGCCGGAGCAGAGGAGCTCTCTGGGAAGGGTAATGCGGAAATGCACCCGTTCTCCTGCGGGAACCGCGCCGACAGGAGAGCGGTATTCTTCCCGTCTGGAATGAAATAAGAAATCCGGCATAGGGCTCTCACCTTTCTGTAAAATGAAATCAGGGAAGCGTCAGACCGGAAAACGGTCCGCGATCAAAAACGGCTATCTCCCTATTGTAGGGGACAGCCGCATTTTTTGCAATAGGATATTTTATCATCCCGCCAAAAGAAAAATGATTTTCACAGGCAATGTGCGGGGGAGTGTCCCACGGGGTCTCCATCCTTCAAGGGAAAACTTCCTGTCAGGTACCTGAATACTCTACCGGAGTCGCGTTCCAAACCCGCTGTGCGTATTCGCGGATAGCCCGGTCGGCGGCGAATATGCCGGAAGCGGCGGTATTGATCAGGGACATGCGGTTCCAGCCCAAAGCGTCCTGATATAAAAGGGCGGCTTCCCTGCGCACAGCGGCATAATCGGCAAAATCAGCAAGGACCATATAGTAATCGGTATCCAGCAGGGAATTGGAAATATGGGAGAGATCAACCCCGGCGATTCCCCTGGCAATCTGATCGATAGCGCCATGGATGGACGAATTATTCTGATAATAGGTGCGGGGATGATACCCCCTGGCGCGCAGAGACTCCACTTCCGGGGTGGTCATGCCGAAAAGGAGAATGTTTTTCCCGTCATACTTGCCCACAGCCTGGTTGATCTCCACATTGGCTCCATCCAGGGTACCGAGGGTGACGGCGCCGTTGATCATCAGCTTCATATTGCCGGTGCCGGACGCTTCCGTCCCGGCCAGAGAAATCTGCTCGCTGATATCGGCGGCGGGCATCAGCTTTTCCGCCACAGTGACCCGGTAGTCCTCCAGATAGACCACTTTCATCTTATTGGAAACCGCGGGATCGGAATTGATCATATTTCCCAGGGAAATGAGAAAGCGTATGATCTCCTTTGCAAAGTAATAACCCGGCGCCGCCTTTGCGCCGAAAATATAGGTGCGGGGAACAAAATCGGCGTTGGGATTTTCCTTCAGATATTGGTAAGCGGCCAAAATTTCCAACCCGTTTAAAAGCTGGCGCTTATATTCATGCATCCTCTTGACCTGGACGTCGAAAATGGAGGAGGGATCCACCTGAATCCCGTTATTTTTCAGAATATATTGGGCAAACTGTTCCTTTTTCAGCCGTTTGATTTTTCCCCACTGGTCCAAAGCCCCCTTGTCGTCTTTCAGCTGGGAAAGGCGGGAGAGCTGGGAGGCGTCGGTTACAAATTTATCGCCGATTGCTTCGGTGATAAAGGCGGACAGCTCAGGATTAGACTGGTTAAGCCAGCGGCGGTGGGCGATGCCGTTGGTGACATTCTGGAATTTTTCCGGCATACAGAGGTAAAAGCTGTGAAAGACGGATTCCTTGAGAATATCGCTGTGGAGTTTGGATACCCCGTTGACCGAATGACAGGCCACCACAGCAAGGTTGGCCATTTTGACAATCCCGTTATGGATGATGGACATATGGCTGATGAGCTCGCTGCTGCAGGCCCTGTTCTCCATTTCCTGCCAGAAACGGCGGTTAATCTCACAAATGATTTGGTAAATCCGGGGCAGGCGGGCGCGCATCAGCTCCTCGCTCCAGCACTCCAGAGCCTCGGACATGACAGTGTGGTTGGTATACGCGACGGTGCGTGTCACGATATCCCAGGCTTTCTCCCAGGAATAACCGCATTCGTCCAGCAGAATCCGCATCATTTCAGGAATAGCCAAAACCGGATGGGTGTCGTTCAGATGGATGGCCGCCTTATCGGGCAGGTTATCCATGGTGCCGAACTGCATCAGGTGACTGTGAAGAATATCCTGAATTGTAGCGGAACAGAGAAAATACTGCTGGGAAAGGCGGAGGCTTTTGCCCTCGGGATGGTTGTCGCCGGGATAGAGAACCTTGGTCAGAGCCTCCGCCATGGCGTTCTGTTCCATGGCGCGCATGTAGTCGCCGTCATTGAACAGCTCCATATTGAAATCGGCGGATTTCGCCTTCCAGAGCCGCAGCAGGCTGATGCTCTGCCCGCCATAGCCCGATACCATCATATCAAAGGGGATCGCCATCACGGTGCTGCATCCCTTTTGTTCCACAATGTGATAGTTCCCATCCCAGCGTTCTTCCACACGCCCGTCAAATTTCACGGGAATCGCGTTTTCTGGATGTGGAACCAGCCACACCTCGCCGCCGGGCAGCCAGTAGTCGGGCAGCTCGGTCTGCCATCCGTCCACTATTTTTTGACGGAAGATTCCGTATTCATACCGCAGGGAATATCCCATCGCCGGATAATTCTGTGAAGCAAGCCCGTCGAGAAAACAGGCGGCAAGTCTTCCCAGGCCGCCGTTCCCCAGCCCCGCGTCGGGTTCCCGTTCAAAAATTCGTTCCAGCTTAACCCCGATTTCCTCCAAAAAAGCGGACACCGGCTGCGTCAGGCCGAGATTATACAGGTTATTCTTCAAGGAACGTCCCATGAGGAACTCCATGCAGAGATAATACACCCGCTTTTTTTTCTGCTGGTCGGCCTTTTTCATGAATTCGGTATAATTCGCCTGCATCAGATCGCGGACAATGCAGGCAAGGGCGGAATAAAGCTGTTCCTCCGTAGCCTCCGCCGGGGTGACGGAAAAATTATGTGACAGCCGTGTGGTTACCATCTGGCGGATTTCTCCAGTTGAAAAATGAAAATTCATCGGTTACAGCCTCCTTTATCGCTGTTCTGGGATGTTATCGGAAAAGAATGATTAACTGTATTTTCAGATATTGTTAAGTATATACGAAAATCCGGACTATTTCAATGATAAGGATTATTTTTCTACATACGGCTGAAAAATAGCGTTGGAAAGCCAATTCTTTCGGTTAAAATATGCAGTTTCCTTTGGAGGATTAAGATGACATAATATCAAAAATATTTGTGCATTTTGAATAGATCAAGAGATCGGATGAAAGAGATTGGGGAAACCGGAGGCTGCGGGAGATTTATGCCATGCTCTTGCTTTTTTTCAAAAACCTGGAGCTCAAAAAGGGAAAAACAGAGGAAGGGAGCTTTTTGAAAAAAGTGGGAGAGAATTGTGAAATATTCAAAATTTTTCCATGACAAATTGCCTTTTTCCATGTATAATGAATTCGGAATTATACAGCCGTGATATGCGGGCAGTATGATTCCCCATTTTTGCATAAAGACAGGAAGGCAGGCATGGACATGTTGGATACAAAGTGGAAACAGCTCAAAAGCGGGACGGATATCCGCGGCGTGGCGGTAGAGGGCGTCGAAGGGCAGCAGGTCAACCTCACCCCGACGGAGGTGGAACGGATTACCCACGGCTTTGTCCTCTGGATGCAGCAGAAAAACGGGGACAAACCCCTCAAAATCGCGGTGGGCAATGATTCCCGCATCTCCGGCCCGTGGATTCGGGAAGCTGTCCTCAAGGCTCTGGAGAGGGATGGAGTCCAGGCGATTTGCTGCGGACTTGCCTCAACGCCTGCCATGTTTATGACAACGGTTCTCATTGGCTGCGACGGGGCCATTCAGATCACCGCCAGCCACCACCCTTTTTACCGGAACGGGCTCAAATTTTTCTGGACCTATGGCGGCCTGGGCGGAACGGACATTGTCAATATTCTTGAGGCGGCCCAGAAGGGAGACATGCCGGAGGAGCGCGAAGGGAGCGTGGAGGAGCTTGATTTTATGAAGATTTACGCTTCCAAGCTGCGGGAGCGGATCTGCAAGGAGGTTGCGGCGCAGGATTACGAACATCCTCTCAAGGGATATAAAATTGTTGTGGACGCCGGCAATGGCGTGGGGGGCTTTTATGCCAGGGATGTATTGGAACCCCTGGGGGCTGACATCACCGGAAGCCAATTTCTTGAGCCAGACGGCCGTTTCCCCAACCATATTCCCAATCCTGAGGCGCCGGAGGCTATGGATGCCATTCAAAAGGCCACCCTGGAAAATCACGCCGACCTGGGTGTGATCTTTGATACCGATGTGGACAGGGCCGGATGCGTCGATTCCCAAGGCAAGGAAATCAACCGCAACCGCTTGGTGGCCCTCGCGTCAGTGATCGCCCTGGAAAAGAATCCGGGTGCCACCATTGTAACTGATTCAATCACTTCCAGCGGGCTCAAGACATTTATCGAACAGGAACTCAAGGGAAAGCACCATCGGTTTAAGAGGGGATACAAGAATGTCATTGACGAGGCTATCCGCCTGAATGAACTGGATATTAACGTCCCCCTTGCCATTGAAACCTCTGGACATGCCGCGCTGCGGGAGAACTTTTTCCTTGACGACGGCGCTTATCTTATGACCAAGATCATTATCAAAATGGCAAAGATGGGAGCCCATGGGAAAAGTCTGACCCATTTGATTGATAAGCTGGCCGAGCCGGAGGAATCGACGGAGCTGCGGTTCGCCATTCGGACACAGCGGTTTTCTGAATATGGCCTCAATGTGATCAAGGAATTGGAAAAGTATGCCCAGGAACATCGCTGGAGGATTGCGCCGGATAACTATGAGGGGATTCGTGTCAGCTTTCCGAAGGAGCAGGGGGATGGCTGGTTCCTCCTGCGCATGAGTGTCCATGATCCTATTATGCCTCTCAACATAGAGAGCGATTCAGCCGGAGGGACAAAGAAGATCGCCCAGCAGCTGTATGGGTTCCTCAAAGGGTGCGAGGAGCTGGATTTGACACCCATGGTGAAATTCCTCGAGGAAGAGTAAAACAGTCTTTCAATAAAAAGCTGTCTGTCAGCGGACTAAAGAAGCATCAAAAGAAAAGGGGAAAAAATATGGCGACGATCAGACCAATGAAGGCGCTGCGGTATGACTGCGGCAAAGCGGGGAAAATAGAATCCCTGACCTGTCCTCCCTATGATATTATCAGCGAGGAACAGCGGCAGGCATACTTGAGGGCAAATCCCAACAACGTTATCCGGCTGGAGCTTCCCAAAGGGGAGCGCCCCTATGAGGAGGCTAAGGAAACCCTGGAGTCTTGGAAAAGGGAAGGGATCCTAAAACGGGATGATAAGGATTCCTATTATATTTATGAGGAGGAGTTCACTGTCAAAGGGAAAACCTACCGGCTCAAGGGCTTTATCGGCCAGGTGAAGCTGGAAGAGTTTTCAAAGGGAGTGGTTCTCCCTCATGAGGAGACCCTTTCCAAGGCGAAGGAGGACCGGTTTCAGCTGATGAAGCACACCTTCTGCAATTTCAGCCAGATCTACTCCCTTTATATGGATGAGGAACATGTGACCCGTCCCCTTATCGACCGGCTTTCTTCCGGAAGGCCGGAGGTGGAAATGGAAGATGAAGCCGGAATTGTCCATCGCCTGTGGGTGGTCAGCGATCCTGAAGCTGTCCAGGAGATCAGCAGGCAGTTTGAAAGCCGAAAGCTGTATATTGCCGATGGGCACCACCGCTATGAAACAGCTTTGAATTTCAGAAATTGGTGCAGGGAACAGGGGCTTGCCAAGGAAGGCGATCCGGTCGATTATGTCATGATGATGATGGTGGATATGGCGCATGAGGGATTGGTTGTCTTTCCAACCCATCGCATGATAAGAAATCTGGAAAACTTTAATAAGGAAAAGGTTCTTAGCGGGTGCAGGGAATACTTTGAGGTGATTCCAAGAGACGATATCTCCAAAATGGAGGAGGAATTGCAAGAATATTATACTCAAGGGAAAAAAGCGTTTGGATTCTACTGCAGGGATAACAATTGGACTTTGTTGGTACTCAAAGATTCCCAGGCTGCCGTTCAGCTTCTTCCTGGAAAAAGTCCGGCTCTCCAAGGGCTTGATGTAACTGTCCTTCATTGCCTTATTTTGGAAAGAATACTGGGGATTGACGCCGAAAATATGGCAAAGCAGATCAATTTGGCCTATACCCGCGATTTTAGCGAAGCTATTTCCAAGGTATGCGATTCCCAGGCCCAGTGTTCTTTTATCCTAAATCCCACCCGTGTAAGCGAAATACGGGATGTTGCCGCCGCGGGGGAAAAAATGCCCCAGAAATCTACTTATTTTTATCCAAAGCTCATTACGGGGCTGGTCATGAATGAACTGAAATGAGATGAATTGATAAAAAGAAGCCTGTATCCTTTCTTTTAAGGGATACAGGCCTTTTTTATTTGGAGGATGCCATGGAGGAAGAGCTGGACGGGGTCAGGGCGGAGGAAATTTCTGACATCGTGCTGCTGATGCCGCTGCTGATAGCAGAACCGACGCTGCTCATCTCAGAGGAGAGCGTATGGTTGGAGGAACTGCTGTGTGCCTGACTGCTGGTTGATGAAGCGTTAGAAGAACTTTCAATGTTGCCGCCGTCGGTGCAGGCGGACATCATGAGAATTACGCCAGCCGCCATGACGGATAAAAGAGTTACAATCATTTTTTTCAAAGGGAACCCTCTTTTCATTCAAATTCTGTTTTGGCAGGAAAGCTCCAAGCTCTCAGGAACTTTCCGCAGTTATAGTATTTCTGAAGAGCAAGGAAAATATTCCTGCGTAGATGAAGAAAAAAGGGGACTTCCAAATTTTTCAATAAATAAGAAAAATAAAACAGCCACCCTATTGGGTGACTGCTTTAATGTTGGCATCTTCCTATTTTTCCAAGCCGCTTCCAGCTAAGTATCTTCGGCACCAGTGAGCTTAACTTCCGTGTTCGGAATGGGAACGGGTGGACCCTCACCGTCATCAACACCAACTTATGAACTCTCTTTTAGAGAACAGTATTTATTATATCACGACAAAAATAAATGTCAAGAAAAAATTTTTAATGATTTTAAAACATTCTTTCTGGTTGACAAGAGAATTTGTTCAGTGAGGAGATCTCACATTTTGAAAAGTAATTTTCTTTTTGATTTATACTATTGCTAAATGGGAAGATTTTGTGGGAATTTTTCTGGAGGGATAATATGTTTGACAGTAAAATGATAGCATCAAACATAAAGATGTATCGGGAAAACTGTGGATATACACAACAGCAGGTGGCGGATGTATTGAATATGGATCGTTCTACCTATGCGTATTATGAGTTGGGAAAGATTGTGCCTTCCATCGGCACCATTTTTGCTCTTGCACAGATTTTTCATGTGGACTACAGCATTCTGCTTGGCATGGAGGATTATGATACCAAAAAGCTCAGGGAACCAAGCATTAAGAAAAAATACCATTCGGAGAAAAATTCCCTGAGCATTTATGAATTGTCAAAATCTGAAAAAAATCTGCTGGCCTATTTCCGGCTGTTGGACGCGCGGGAACAGGAAGAAATTTTTCAGGTTCTCAATGATAAGGTCAGGTCAAAAAAAAGAAAATAATATAAAAAACAGGTCTCAGGACCTGTTTTTTATTTGTGGGCGGATTTCAGCCTGATCTCCATGTGTCTTTCGTAAATGAAGGGCAAAAGTCAACATTTTTCGCAAAAACCGCGCATATTGATACACATGGAATAAAATAACCAGGAAAAATCCGGTAGATTAGGTAATTTTAAACCGTTTTTTTCCATGGGAATAGCAAATCTACTGTAGGATGGCATACTAAAATATTGACAAAGAGTTAAGAAAGAAGTAGAATAAAATCCTATAGAAACACATCTCCTATCTAAAAATGAGACTAAATTTGTGGCTGTCATTCTCTATTTTGGAGGGAAACAGACATAAATTTTTCTTATAGAGGGATATGAAACCGTTTCTTGATGGGAGGAGTTTTGCCGGTTTATAAAATATGCAGCTTACTGAATATGTGAAAGTTTTCTGAATTGACAGGCGGTTATGTCCTTGTTTCCTGATGTGCCGTGAAATGAAACGGCAACTTCATTTCAGAGGAAGTATTTTTATTGCGGCTCCTGACGGTATGGAAAACGGCGCCGGCCTGTATTTGTATTTATGGTATTGTGGATCTATCGTGTTGCTGTGCAACAGTTGATTCCTGAAAGAGGTGAGCCTGTGGAAAAAAATAAAACCAAGCTGCATCGCAAGCGCAGATTTGGAGATCGCTATGATGGATGGAAGCTGACGAATGTAGATCCTTTTTTTCGTCTCATTCCTCATATCATGCATAAAAGAAATGACGCTCAGGTCTTTTTTGATGAGGTCATTGAAATCAATAATCTGGAAAAATTTGTCCGCCGTATGCGCCATGAGACGGAAATGTCCGACTTGAGCCTGCTGCATGTATTTATCGCGGCCTTTGTCAGGATGATTGCGAAATACCCCTGCGTCAACCGTTTTGTTTCCGGCAGAAAAATTTACGCCAGAAATACCATTGAGTTTTCTTTTGCCATTAAAAAGGAAATGACTCTTGAATCAGAGGAAACGACCATCAAGGTCAAGTTTGAACCGACGGATACCCTTTATGATGTGTGGAAAAAGGTCAGTGAGCAAATCGCGCTGAATAAGTCCGCGGAAATGCAGAATGATACGGATATTATCGCCAAGCTCCTTTCCTACTGTCCTGCCTTTTTAGTAAAGTTTATTGTCTTTCTAATGGATAATCTGGATCATATTGGCTTAATGCCAAAAGCGATTCATGATTTCAGCCCTTTCCATACCAGCGTGTTTATTACGGATATGGGTTCCACGGGCCTGGGTTCTGTCTTTCACCACGTTTATAATTTTGGGACCTGTTCCGTGTTCTGCTGTATCGGCAAAAAAGGGCGCATGCTCCGGCTGGACGAGAAGGATCAGGTTGTCAATGCCCGCACCATGAACCTCCGGTTTGTGGTGGATGAGCGTATCTGTGACGGTTATTATTACGCTGTTACGATCCGCGATCTTCTGCGCCTTCTGAAAAAACCCGATTCCCTGCTGATGCCTCCGGAGGATATTGTAGAGGATCCGGGGCTTCCTTTGACACGCAAAGAAAAGAAGGTTTTGAAAAAGGAAAAGAAGCTCAGAGAAAAAGCGGAGGCAGCCGCCTGATAAAATAAAAAAAGCGCCGGGGAGAAGGGCAGGGATTCATAAAACAGTTGCATTCCCGGCAGATGTTTCTGACGGGAATGTTCTTGTATATTGTGTATATTGCATCGATTTGATAGAATAGACTTAACAATTAGACAAGCTTAAATTTGACGAGGTAAGGAAATGCTTGAATTATATAAGCCTCATATTGAGGACTTGTGGTTTAAGGAAAAAATGATGAGTGATGAGCAGACGATGGCTTACAACCATGCCTACGGAGGCACAATTCCATTCCCTAAAGAATATTGGGCAGATTGGCATGACAGATGGATCATAAACCACAATAACAAACGCTTTTACAGATACATTAAAGAAAATGGCACTTTTATTGGCGAGGTAGCATATCATTTTGACGGAGAACGGCAGATTTATATTGCTGACGTGATCATTTATGCCCCGTACCGAGGAAAGGGATACGGCCGTAACGGACTATTGCTTTTATGTGAAACGGCAAAAGGCAACGGCATCATGGAACTCTATGACGATATTGCTATAGACAATTCTTCTGTTGCACTATTCCTTAAATGTGGGTTTGTGGAAGTTCTGCGAACCACCGAGTACGTTTTAGTAAAAAAGGAATTGTGAGTCAACCAATTCCAATTTGTTGAACAGATAAAGGGCGCACTTCTATACGCCGTCCGGTGTAGTGCGTTGAGTACGATTTTGCACTGCACCCAAGGCTCCTTTTACACAAGGGAGCCTTGGGCGCTCCCGCGCCGGTGCATAACACGAAAAACCGACCTATGATCGTAACCATAGGTCGGTTTACTGTTTTATGGACACCTGCCAAACCCGGCGCTTTTTTGTCGCGGAAATAGCTTTAATCTTTACTATGCGCCATGGGGGACTTCACTTCATGCTGGGGAAATGAAATCTTCCCGTTTTATTAGGGGTGATAAGCGGAGGGATTTTTAATCTGTCACACCGCACGGCCGTGTTGATGGAAGGACGCGGGAGCTATTTTACCTTTTCATAGCCGAAGCCCTGGGGGCAGGTGAAAAAACAACGCTGAGCTTGAGATAAACCATTTTTATAGAATCACGCGCCTGTGGAGGCTCCCGTTTCCCTCTCGTCATATGGAGGATATCAGGCGAATTATCGTGGCGCCTGGTATTCAAAGTCTGACAGAGCGGAGCTTTGGAAAAGCGGGGCGATAACAGGAGATATTTTACTTTATTTTCGGATTGCGCTGTTTGGACTGGCGAGCCCCTCACTCGTTCCAAACTGTCCTTGAAAATTAGAAATCCGGGGAATGGGAGAAAGGCTGAAGATAAAGGGCCGCAGAGCTTTTATCTTAAAATTAATTACTTAGTTTATCTAATATAAAAGTTGACAAGACGGCTTTCTTGCTATATTATGTATAAAGCTTTGATATATTTCTGAGAGAAGGCGGGCCTGAAAATATGGGTGTACAAATTATCACGGACAGCACATCGGATCTCAGCGGGGAGATGCAGAAAAAGCTGGGTGTGGAGGTCATTCCTCTCCATATATTTTTTGGAGGAGAGGAATATACAGACGGAGTGACCCTTCAAACAAAGGAATTTTATGAAAAATTGAGCCGATCGGAGGAATTGCCCAGAACGGTACAGATCACTCCGCCGGAATTTGAAACTGTCTTTCGTCGTGTTCTGGCCCAGGGGGATCAGGCTGTGGTGATCTTGATTTCTTCGGTTTTAAGCGGGACATACCAGTCGGCCTGCATTGCCAGGGATATGCTGGGCAGTAAAGACATTTTTGTGGTTGATTCCGGCAATGTCACCATGGGACTGACGGTATTGGTGGAATATGCGGTCCGCCTGAGGGAGCGGGGACTCAGCGCCGGCGAGATTTTTGAGGAACTGGAGCGTTCTAAGGATAGAGTAAGGGTCTTTGCGGTTATTGATACTTTGAAATATCTTCAAAAGGGCGGCCGGCTTTCCAAGTCGACGGCCATGATTGGAACCCTGCTTCAGGTAAAGCCGGTCATTTGTGTTTACCAGGGGGACATTACCGTGATACAGAAGGTGCGGGGAACTAAAAATGCCCAGCGGTGGATGGCGGATATGCTGAAGGAAAAGGGGATTGATTTTAGTTATCCCTTCTGCCTGGGTTCCACCAACGCGCCGGAACAGGCGGAAGGCCTGCGGGAAATCATGTGGAATCAGCTGGCGGATAAAAATTGTGAGTGCCTGGAAATTGGCGGCACGGTCGGAGTGCACGCGGGACCAAACTGTGCTGGGCTGGGGTGTTTTCTTGCGGAACCTCAGGATAAATAATTGACAGCAGCGGCGAAAAGGAGTTTTGGAGAAAGTTCAATAGGAAGCTCCTTAACAGGATTTTTTTCTTGAATGTTGAGGCGTTGTCAGTCTTTGGCATGGTTTTGTAATGTATGCCGGACAATATGGAACATTCTGGGAGAATGCCGGATTCCGTCTTATTTTTGCAAAGGATTCTTCAGTGCTGAAATGATAGTGATATGAAAAAAGCGGTTTGGGGGTTCCCGCTTGTATTTTGGACAGGACGGCGCGGACATTCTGTTTTGGTTTCTATTACCATAATCACTCCGGTTCAAAGGCGCCTGTGTAAAGCTGATAGTAAGTACCCTTTTCGGCAATCAGTTTTTTGTGGCTGCCCCGTTCAATGATATGTCCGTGGTCAAGCGCCATAATTACATCGGAGTTTTGTTCGGTGGAAATACGGTGTGCAATCACAAATATGTTCTGTCTCTCATCAGTTTGTCCATACCGTCCTGAACTAAAGATTCGCTTCGGGCGTCGATCGGGGAGGCTGCTTCATCCAAAATCCTGACAGGCATATCAGATACGGCGGCATGGGCAATGGAAATCAACTGCCACTGTCCCTGGGAAGGAACGCTGCCGTCGCCCTTTAAGACGGTGTCATATCCTTGCAGGAGCGTACGGATAAATCTGTCGGCGTTGGCAAGCTTTGCGGCAGCAATACAGTCCTCTGCCGTAACGCAAATTTTCCATAACCATCCTTGGAAAGAGATTGACCTCTTGAAGCACGCTCCCAAGAGAACGGCGCAGGCCAGCCTTTTTAATTTTATTAATGTTAATACCGTCATAGCGGATTTTGCCGTCATTCAAAACGAAGATTTGGTCCGCGTGCCGCGCAGAGCTGATACGCTGGCAATAATGATTTTCGTGGTATCAGGAATATACTCCACAAAGAATTTTTGAATGGATGCGTCGGTTTTGCACTGGTAGAGTCATCCAAAATTAAAACCTTTGGCTTTTTTTAAAGCGCGCGCAATGCAAAGATGTTGTTTTTGACCGCCCGATACATTGGTGCCGCCCTGCTCAATATGAGTGTCATATTTATCGGGAAAAGTCCTTATAAATTCGTCGGCGCGGGTTTTGAATTGCGTCAATTGGATTTAAAGATTTTTTCATCTATATTATACTGTTTTATTGTAGTGTAAAACCACTGGGTAGGCCAGTGGTTCAGGAGAGCCTAAGGCGATAATATAGACAGAAAAACTCCCTTTGCTAAAATGAGAACGCGGTCTGCCAACTGCATAGGAAAGCAAAGGGAGGACATTCAGAAGAGTCTGAACGAGTCTATCACACACAAAATGGAATTGTAAATACCACATCGTGTTTGCACCGAAGTACCGAAGAAAAATATTTTACCATGAAAAACGAGAAGCAGTAGGAAAAATCTTGAGACAACTCTGCGAGTGGAAGGGAGTCAAGATCGTGAGGGCAGAGGTGTGTCCCGACCATGCGCGTATGCTGGTGGAGATTCCACCAAAACTGTCGGTATCAAGTTTCATGGGATACTTGAAGGGAAAGAGCAGTACGATGCTGTACGAACAGTTTGGGGAACTGAAATACAGTATCGGAGCCGGGAATTCTGGCGCCGGGGATATTACGTGGATACGGCGGGCAAGAATGCAAGTCGCATAGCGGAATACATTGCGAACCAACTGAAGGAAGATGAATTAGGTGAACAACTGACCATGAGTGAAATCGGCCCGTTTACGGGCGGCAAGTAACAGTCTGAGCGCGGTTGGCAGACTGTACTTACACGTTTGACGTGTATGCGAGGATCATAGGGCTTTGCCCGCATAGGAAATACCTCCGGCTTTGCCGGTAGATGGTTATTCTGTGCTCTTCCAATATGATTTACAGTTTCATTTATTGGGCTGATTACAAAAAAGAGGCGATTTTTTATGAAGTGGCTCCTGTTCCCCCCTCTTTTTATGGCAAAAAATCCGGAGGAAAGCTTTGTTGATAAGGAAAAAGCCCAGCCAAGAGTTCTGAAATGTTATGAGAAAATCCAGCGTGAGGCGCGGCTGACAAGGTGCCGATGGTAATTGGCTTATCCGAATTTAATTTGAAACAATAGGAAAACCGCAGGCCGGTCCGGCTGGATTGGGCCCCATTTGAAAAACACTGTACACTTTGTCCTTATTTTCCTGTGATTTTCCGATAATTTGTTGCTAGCATTATAAGAAAGTGCTATAATAAAAAATTGAAACAGCTTAAAACGTATCCGCCTTGGAATGAAAAAATAGCTGCCGGCTGGAAGGTCCGCTATTTTCTAGGAGGTTTGAAAATGCCTATCCTTCAAACAGAAAAATTGTCAAAATCTTACAGCGGGATCCAAGGAATTTCCGATTTGGATTTGCAGATGGAGAAAGGGCAGTTTTTGTCCCTGATTGGTCCCCGAAACGCGGGAAAGACTACGTTAGTACATATCCTTTTGAACTATATCCGGCCTGATTCCGGTTGGGCCAAAATTTTTGATGAGGATGTCACCCGGCGTAGTTATGAAATTAAGAAAAGGGTCGGCTACGCTCCGGCGAAAGCCAGTTTTTACAGAAACATGAGGGCGGAGGATATTCTCTCCATGGCGGCTTCTATGAAGAACGCTCAGGATGAGGAAGAAACGGACGGCCTTTGCCAGCAGCTGAAAATAGACGGTAGGCTGAAGGCATGGCAGATGCCGCTGGGACAGAAGAAAAAAATATCCCTGATCCAGGCCCTTATGGGTTCCCCGGAGCTTTTGATTTTGGATGAGCCTCTGCTGGGTTTTGACGAGGAAGCGAAAGAAGTTTTCTGGCGTCTGATGAAGAGAGAAAAAGAAAAGGGAACGGCGGTTCTTTATTGCAGCCGCCGGGAAGAGGGGCGGTTTATTTCCGATCATACGGTTTATTTGTATCAAGGAAAAAGAGTGCAGGAAGAAGAAGGCGGCCGGACAAACGCCCGACGGATAAGGGTTCGGACAAAAGAGGACATTTCCGCTGTCCTGCAGGTGCTTTCCGCCTCGGATATGGAATTTTCGGAAGGATATCTCAGTTTTTACACCCCGGCGGAAATGGACAGTATCGTAAAGGCGCTGGCCAACTGCCATATTGAGGACTTGAAGATAGAGCTGCCCTATATGGCCGATGTGATAAGATGTCGGCGGGAGGAGCGGGACGCGCCTCTTGAGCGGAAGGTGTAATTGATAAATTCCTTGGGGAAAGGTATGGTTGAGAAAATGAAAGAGGTTGGCAGCGGCAAATTTGTACTCCTTCCCAATCGTAAATGGACGGCTTTTTTTTCACCGGCTCTTATTGGCAGGGAGTTTTTTCAGGGCTTGAAGCGGGTTATCCGGTATGGCGTTTGGCTTTTTGTTTTGCTTTTGTTCCTTTTTTCCCTTTTTCCGTCGATTGCCAAGGGAATTTCCATGGATTCATCGGGAATCTTTCAGTTTCTTCCGGAAATGTTCCACGATATTTTCCGGTTTGAGGCATTGAATGTTTACAGTGAGTTTTCTCTTTATTTTGGGATGAGCATACAGTTTATACAAATGCTGTCCTGTATTTTCTCCATGATGCTGGCGATCACCTGCATGGCGCCGGAACATGAGGAAGGGACGATTGAATTTTTATACAGCCAGCCGGTGAGCCGCTTTGGAATCCTTTGCTCCAAGTTTTTCGGAAGGCTGTGCAGTATGCTGGTGATGAATCTTTGGAGCATGCTGGTTGCCGCCGTTATGTGCCTAATCGTGACTCCCGACGGCTATCCTTGGGCGGGGGAATTTATTCAAATTTTTTCCGCGGCTGTGCTGATCCAGCTGGTGTATTTCTGTTTCGCGTTTTTCTGGTCTGTTATAATTCGTGATGTTACGGTGTCGTCCTCCATTGCCTTCGGAACCTTCCTGCTTACATGGCTGTTTGGATTTCTTCCCAGCCTGGTTCCGCAGACCGGATTCCTGCGGTATTTTTCTCCATATTATTTGGCTAATCCCGTTGAGATGGTACAGGATGGGTACAGGATGGATCCTCTGCATCTGATCATCTGTGTGGCTGTGATAGCGGCAAGCTGCGCCGGCGCTTATGCTGTTTTTGCGCGGAAGGAATTTTGCCGCTCGTAAGATGAAGGCTTGATTTTTGAAATATTTGAGGTGAAGATACATGTGGCTGAGGATAGGATTGTTTGCGGAATCCTTCCCTCCGGTAATTGACGGTGTATCCAACACAGTGCTGAATTATGCGGACATCATTGAGAAGAAGCATGGGCAGAGCATTGTGGTGACTCCAAGATATAAGAATTATTACGATGACTTTCCTTTTCGGGTGATTCGTTATGATTCCTTCGCGTCGCCAAGCCAAATTTCTTACCGCGCGGGCAACCCTTACGATTTTAAGGCGTTGAAGAAGCTGAGGAAGCAAAAATTTGATTTGATTCATATTCACAGCCCATTTGTATCCTCCCTGATCGCGAGCCAGTTGGTCAGAAATAAGGAAATTCCCATTGTGGCTACCTATCATACCAAGTTTGATGTGGACTTTGACGAGCGCTTTGATATTAACCTTGTCAAAAAGGTGGCTCTTTCTTTTGTGGTCAGCAACCTGAAAGCGGCGGATGAGGTTTGGGTGGTGAGCAAGGGGGCGGCCCAGTCCCTGCGTGATATCGGCTATACGGGAGAGTACCAGGTCATGGAAAACGGTACGGATTTTGCCAGGGGAATTTCACCCCAGAAGGAACAGGACGCGCTTTTTGTGGAAAAGTATGGTATTTCCCCGGAAGAACTGGTCATTGTCTATGTTGGCCGGCTGATGTGGTATAAAAATCTAAAGCTGCTCATGAACACCCTTTCTCTGGCAAAAAAAAGAGGATTGAAATTTCATATGTTTTTTGTCGGAGGCGGTATGGAAGAAGAGGATATCAAGAGCTATGCCTCCAGCGTTGGAATTGAAGGAGAAACGGTGTTCACCGGTATGATTTCCGACAGAGAGGAGCTCAGGAAATACTACAGCCGGGCGGATTTGTTTTTTTTCCCTTCTACTTTTGACACTTCCGGAATCGTTGTGAAGGAGGCCGCCGCCTGTGACTGTCCGGCGCTTCTGGTGAGAGGAAGCTGTGCGGCGGAGGATGTGACGGACGGTGTCAACGGCTTTTTAGCGGAGGAAAACGCGGAGAGCTTGTGTGGGAAGCTGATGGAAGCTGTCAGGGACAGGGAAAAGCTCAAAAATATTGGTAAGGCGGCAGGAAAAGACATTTATTTATCTTGGGAGGATTCTATCTCCAAGGCTTATGCCAGATATGAGTATCTGGTGGGAGAATGGAGAAAACGGCCCAAAAAGCGGTGGTACCAGTGGTGAAAATGGTATCAGGCAAAGCAGGAGGGAAGCTTGAAAATGGATGGGCGGTATGACATGATTGTCTGCGGCGGGGGGACGGCCGGTGTTGCCGCCGCGGTAACGGCGGCAAGAAACGGCGCGGAGGTTCTTCTGATAGAGAGGGGATCTTGTCTGGGCGGCGTCTTGACGCAGGGAAATGTCAGCTATATTATGGATCTCAACGGAAAGCAGGGCTTTGCTCTGGAGGTTGTGGAGCGGCTGATTTCGGTTGGGGCGGCAAAAGAAGTGGCAGCCCATGTGGATTTGGATCCTGAAATGGCCAAGTACGTCCTGGAAGATATGTGCCTTGAGGCGGGTGTGAGGCTGCTATATTATACGGAAATCGTCGGAGTGGAAAAAGATAAAAGCAGTGTGGAGGGGATAAGAACTTATTCCAAAAGCGGCTTTCAAACTTATTCTGCGGATATTTTTATTGACTGCACAGGGGACGGAGACGTCTGTGCCATGGCCGGATGTGAATTCGACATGGGGGATGAGGAAAACGGCATTTGCCAGCCCATGAGCTTTGTTTCCATCGTTGGGGGGGTGAAGCTGGAGGACATCCGAGAGTATTGTATCCATGTGCCAGACGTGCCCTATAGCGACGCTCCTAAACTGAAAACCTGGGAACTGCTCAGCAGCCTTGGAATCAAGCTGTCTTATACCATGCCCTTTTTTATGCCGATCCCTGGGGAAACAGATCGTTTTGTTTTTGCCTGCAACCATGAATATCACAAAAACGGGGTTTCCGCGGAAGAACTGACCAGCGCAACCCTGGAAGGCCGGCGGGAAGCATTTGAGAGTGTCCGTGCTTTGAAGCGGCTGGGAGGAATTTGGAAAAATATCAAAGTGATTTCCACCCCCTCCTATATTGGCGTAAGGGAAAGCAGAAGAATACATGGAAAATACAAAGTTACAAAAGAAGATTTGATAGAGGGAAAGAGTTGGCCCAATCCGGCCTGCCATGTCACATTTAATGTGGACATTCACTTTGCCGGGGGATATAAAAACGGAGAAGTTGCGGTGAAGAACCAGGGATATGATATTCCCATGGAGGCGTTGATGGCGGAGGGCTTTGACAACCTCTTTATGGCGGGACGCTGTATCAGCGGTGACTTTTATGCCCACGCCAGTTACCGTGTGATGGGAAATACCCTCATGATGGGAGAGGGGATCGGGCGGTATTGCGCGCGGCTTTTGGCGCAAAGGGGATAGGTGGAAACATTTGACTTTCGCGAGGGGATCGGGTATAATGTTTCTTGTTTACTGAGGGAAAAGAGTGGCTGTTCAGTTCTTCCTTTGTCAGAAAATAAAAATAAGAAGAAATTTTTTTCAACGGTCGGCAGACATTCATGAGGGAATTTTTCGGATTTTGCGGGATGAAATTGAAAGTATTGATTTTGGCCTGTGTCTGGAAGGTTTGCGACAAAATAGGGAACCATCTTTCTGCTGTCAATGTTTGAAACATAAAGATGGTGGATTGACGTAAATGGAAGCCTATCGAAGTGGTCATAACGGGGCGCACTCGAAATCGAGTTGGTTGGTAGACCCTCCAACCTCAAAAACCATTGATATTGCTGGGTTTTCGGGGTTTTCTACGCTTTTCAACAACTGAATATCTACGGTTTTTCTACGCTTTGTCTACGATTTCTACGCTTGGTCCATGACCAGCGGAAAATCCGCAAAGCCTTGAAAATACAGCATGGAGATGTATCGAAGTGGTCGTAACGAGG
>JAHZIE010000037.1:23313-25840 GCA_019419895.1 Clostridiales bacterium
AAATCAGTTGACGGGTCAAACCGTCCGGGGGTTCGAATCCCTCCATCTCCGCCATCGGCCTGCAGTGGTTTGCCACTGCAGGCTTTTTCGTTATCTTTCGTTGCTGCGGATGAACATCCCACTCATTGCGTTTGCAGATTCCTCCTGTGCTGTGAAATCCAGGTGCGCATAGATATCTGCCGTGGTTGAGAAGGTGCTGTGCCCCAGCCAGACCTGAATCTGTTTCATGGAGATACCGTTGCTGAGCAATAGGCTCGCACAGGTGTGTCTCAAATCGTGGAAGCGGATCTTTTTTAGGTCATATTTCCGAATGATCCATCCGAAGTGCTCCGTCACATAGTTGGGGCGTAGAATTTTACCCAGCTGATCAACACAGATGTAGTCAAGGTAGTCTCTGCTATAAGACTTTTTGAAAAGCCTGCGGAACATTTCCTGCTTTTCCTTTTCCTCCAGCAGAAGTTTCTCGACCGCCGGAATAAGCGGAAGGGTTCGAAAACTGGATTTGGTTTTGAGAACATCTTCACCAACAGGGACGAATTTCCCGTCTATTTCCGCCTCAATAACCTTGTGGTTGATGGAGATGGTTTTTCGATCCAAATCGATAGCATCCCATTTCAGACCAAGTACTTCGCTGCGGCTCGGACCGTAGTATGCAGCGATTTTCACACACAGCTCCAGCGAGTTACCGGACACAGCGTCATCATTTCTTCTTCGTTATAGAAATTTCCTCGAAAGACATTCTTTTTCGGTCGCTGAACTTTATCTACCGGATTTTTCAGGATAATATCCTTTTTTACTGCTATTTGCAGCGCTCTTCGCGGAATTGCGTGGTAGTGGATGACTGTATTGGTAGTGCAGTCATCATCCCGGATCGTTTGGTAAAAGTCCCCGATGTGCTGTGGAGTCACATCCATCAACCGCAGCTCCATAGGCCTGAAATATGGAAGGATTCTTGCTTTTTTATTTCGCCGTTGACACTTTTCCTCCCGTGAATATTAGAATAAAAAATCATCAAATACCGCATAGAATAAGGTTTTTCAAGGCTTGCGTGCTTTTTGTGGCATTAGAATAATTTGCGCCGGACAGATAATTTCCGATTTTCAAAACACCCGGTCGAGGGCGACCGCACCAAAAATCATGTGTGGGTTTTAGTGGTCGGGGTTCAAAACAACAGAAAGAAAAAATTTGCCCCGCACCTTTTGAATAAGGTGCGGGGCTGCGGTTTTATACTGTAAAAACTATTTTAACCGAAAGTAACAGGTGCTTTTTCCTTTGCCCTCTTTTTTCAGTTCGCCGGTTGCCACCAGCCTGCGCAGAGCACCCTCAATGGAACTGTCGCTGAGGGTCGGGCATAACTCACGGATATCCTGCTTGTTGAACCGTCCGATTTTGTTTTCGCTTGCTCTGTGCACCATTTCAAGCGCGGGCAGCTTGGTTTCCACAAGCGTTACACGGTCATCAAAGTCCTTATATGCTGCCAAAATCGTTCCGAGAAGATACTTGATAAAGGGCAGAACATTTTCCGTCCCCTCATACCAGCCGCTCTGGGACTGTGCCAGCGCATTATAATACAAATCTTTATTTTTGGCAATCTTGGTTTCAAGCGAGATATACTTGCCCACGAAAAAACCGTTTTGATATAAAAGCAGCGTTGTGAGCAGTCGGCTCATTCTGCCGTTTCCGCCATTGAACGGATGAATACACAGAAAATCATGGATAAAAATCGCAATAGCGATCAACGGTTCCAGTTCCATATTTCCGATAACGCGGTTGTATTCTTCGCAGATTTTGTCGAGCGCCTCCGGCGTTTCAAAGGGAGAAATCGGCGTAAACAAAATTTCCGTATGTCCGTCCGGATAGGTGGCGCTAATATAGTTCTGCACGGTTTTGGTGCGCCCCGCAACCGGGTTGTTCATGTGGCTGTACAGGATTTTGTGAAACTGCAAAATATAGTTTTGCGTAATGGGAATCACGTCAAAGTCATTGTGAATAATGTTCAGAACATCACCGTATCCCGCGATCTCCTGTTCATCTCGGTTTTTCGGCGCGGTCTTTTCCTCGACAAGCTGCCGTATGCGCGTATTTGTGGTAACGATGCCCTCAATGGCGTTCGATGCCTCGGTGCTTTGTATTTTGGCAATTTCAACAAGCTTTTCGAGTTCCTGCGGACGCTGCTTCAAATACAGTTCCTGCTTCCCGGCTTCCTTGTATATGGCTGCAATCAATCCTAAGATATCCGAGTCCCACTTCTGCTCCTTGATTGCGGAATAGTTAAAGGTTTTCATTCCCTTACCTCCGTTCTGTTTCCCTTAAATAATAGCAAAAAATAAGGAAACAGTCAATGAGTTGTGCGAATTTACCCTTATTGTTATATTGAAAATAAGGGAATTATATTCTGCTGTTTGCTCGGTTTGACTCGGCAGAAACAAAAAAGGCTGCCCCACCGTTTCCGGTGAGGCATAGATTATGTACTCTCTTTCATCATTTTTCTTTTCTGCCGCCGCTGTTCGTTCTCGCGCTCACGGCG
>JAHZIE010000038.1:0-4472 GCA_019419895.1 Clostridiales bacterium
ATCAGCCCCATTTTTGCCGCCGCCTTCATCATGGCATATTCCCCGCTGACGCTGTAAGCGGCCAATGGCAGATTGGTCGCCTCCTTTACAGCGGAAATGACATCCAAGTAGGCCAGGGCGGGCTTTACCATGAGAATATCCGCTCCCTCGCGGACATCGGATAACGCCTCTTTAATCGCTTCTCTCCTGTTATGGTAATCCATCGGATAGGATTTCCTGTCGCCAAAGCTGGGCGCGGAATCAGCGGCCTCCCGGAAAGGCCCATAAAAGCTCGAAGCATATTTTACCGCATAAGACATGATAGGCAGGTTTTCGAAACCGCCGCCGTCCAGCGCCTCCCGGATAGCCGCCACCCTGCCGTCCATCATATCGGAGGGGGCCACCATGTCCGCGCCGGCCTGGGCGTGAGAAAGGGCAATCCTGGCAAGATAAGCAAGGGTCTTGTCATTATCCACCTGCTTATCCCTCAAAATCCCACAGTGTCCATGAGAAGTGTACTCGCACATACAGATATCCGTAATCAGATAGGCATCCCGGCCGTACCGCTCTTTGATTGTCCTAAGCCCCTCTTGGACAATGCCATGATCATGATAGGACTGGCTCCCCACCTCGTCCTTTTCCCTGGGAAGTCCAAACAGCAGAAATTTATTGACGCCCTTTTTCAGCCCCTTCTCTATTTCCTCTCCCACCCGGTCAGGGCTGCATTGATACTGCCCCGTCAGGGAGCTGATGGGATCCTTGACATTCTTTCCCTCTTTCAAAAAAAGAGGCCACACAAGCGCCTTGGGACTTACTCTTGTCTCTCGCACCATATCGCGGATTACAGAATCTCCGCGCAGTCTTCTAGGCCTGTTTATCATAATTACACTTCCTCTTTGCCCGGTTCAGCCCGTTTAGAGGACGGTACCGTTCTCATTCAATTTCTCTTTTATGTATCATATCACGCCTTCGCCTGATTTTCAAATATCCCGGCAATCCAGCGCGCCATGGAGGGAACTGTCGCTTCAGGGGAAACGGAGACATCCATGCCGTACTCCCTAGCGGCAGCGGCCGTCTGCTCTCCAATACACAGCGCGCATATTCCCTCTGTTTTCTTTCCATGCCGCAGCAACATCCCGGCAAAGCTTCGGACACAGCTGGCGCTGGTAAAAGTTGCCGCGTCGAATTCCTCCATATCCAAGGGAGGAAGCTCCTCGTCTAGAGTCTCGTACACAGTTATCTCTTCAAAAGGTATCCCGTTCTTTCGCAGTTCCGCCGGAAGTCCTGGGGAAGCCTGTCTTCCCCTCAGTAAAAGGAGAAAATCCCCGGAGCCAGCCAGCTTTTTCTCCACCAATTCAAGGGCCAGCTGCCCCCCACTGTAGGAGGAAGGAACAAAATCCGCCCGAATACCATACCTTTCCAATGTCCGCGCCGTTTCTCTGCCGACGCAAAACATCTTTTTCCCATACAGCGCCCTGGCATCCTTTCCAATCTTCCACAGCTGTTCAAAGAAAAACGCGACACCCGATGAGCTGGTAAACAGAAGACCGCTCGCCCTATCCAGCCCCTCTGTTTCAAAGGGGACTTCCTGGACGCGGATCGCCGGAATATGCGTTACCCTGGCTCCATACTCCCTGAGCAGCTTGGCCAAATCATTTCTGGCCCCTGCAGGCCGGGTGATCAAAATACGCTTTCCCTTTAAAGGAAGCCTGTCATACCAGTCGAACCGATCGGAAAGGGCGCAAACTTTTCCAACAAGGAACAGCGCCGGCGATACCACCTTCTTTTCCTCTGCTTCCGCCGCGATTTTTCCAAGGGTGGAAACGACCTTTCTCTGCTCCGGCCGGGTTCCATTTTCCACAAGGGCGCTGGGCATCTGGGGATCCATCCCGCCCGCTATCAGCCCTTCCGCTATCTCGCCAATGGTACTGACAGACATAAAAAAGATGAGGGTTCCTTCCAGCTGCGCCAAAGCCTGGTAGGGAAGGTTCAAAGAATCATTGCCCTTCCGATGGCCTGTAATTAAATGAAGAGAAGAGCAAAAATCCCTGTGAGTCACCGGAATTCCCGCGTAAGCCGCGGCGGCAATGGCGGAAGTGATGCCTGGAACCACTTCAAATTCAATTCCATTTTCTCTCAGCTTTTCTAATTCTTCGCCGCCCCGTCCAAAAACGAAGCTGTCTCCCCCCTTGAGCCGGACCACCCTTTTGCCCTCCATGGCTTTTTCCACTAAAATTTCATTAATTCTTTCCTGCGGCACCGGATGATGTCCCGCGTTTTTACCAACATTTATTTTTTCCGCCTGTTCCGGCATCATGGACAGGATATCCTCTCCCACCAGCCGGTCATAAACCACCGACTGGGCTTGTTCCAAAAGCTCCCGTCCTCTAAGGGTAAGGAGCCCCGGATCTCCGGGCCCGGCGCCGATCAGATATACCTTTCCTTTATCTGGCAACGCAGCCACTTCCTTCAGCTTCTTTTATTTTTCTCGCCAACGCAATTCCCAGGCTCTCCCCATCATCCAGAGGGCCGGATATGGTTTCCCTTTTCATCCATCGCCGCCCCGATTGGGCGTCAAATCCAGTAAGAAGCAACCTGTCCTGTTCTATTTTTCCATAGGCCGCCGCTGGAGAACTGCATCCCCCATTCAGATCCCTGACAAAAGCCCGTTCCGCCATAGCAATCTTTCTTGCCTGCTCATCATGAAATTCCTTTAAAAACCAGGTATCCAGGCTTTCATGTGCCTGAACGCCGAGGATTCCCTGACATGCCGCGGGCAAAATTTCCTCCGGCTCAAAAAAACGGCTGATACGTCCTTCCAGTCCCAAACGGATCAGCCCCGCGCCCGCCAGGACTAAGGCGTCGTACTCTCCCCGATCCAGTTTTTCCAGACGGGTAATCACATTGCCCCGCACCGGCCTTACCTCACACCCGGGAAAAAGCAGTTCCAGATGAAGCCTTCTCCGAAAACTTGAGCAGCCGATCACCGGTTTCTCCTTCAGCTTGTCAGTCCCCAAAGGAAGGACCAAAGCGTCTCTCGCCTCCTCACGCGAGGAAACCGCCACAATGGGAAGGGAGGGATGGAGCTCCATAGGCATATCCTTCAGGCTGTGTACCGTAATATCCACCCGTCCCTCAAGAAGCGCCCGGTCCAATTCCTTGACAAAAAGCCCCTTGCCTCCCACCTTATCCAGGGTACGATCCAAAATCAGATCCCCGGTTGTTTTCATCGTCACCAGTTCCAGTTCAATCTCGGGATGAACCCTTTTTACAGCATCCATTACAATTTGGGACTGTATGACAGCCAGTCGGCTGTCTCTGCTTCCAACCCTGATTTTCATTCCAGAACCTCCCTGATTTTAGCCGCCATTCTGGCGGTTTCCCCGTGGGATTCTCCATTTCCGACGATTCCCGCTACCGTATGGGAGCCAAAGGCCAAAGCGGGAAAATAGAAGGTGCATTCCTCCCTGCGGTCCGCCACGCTGACCCAAATGTTTTCTTCCCGGGCAAGGCGGCCCACCTCCCGGTTTACCTCCCGGCTGTCGGTGGCGGCAACAATCAGAGAAAACTCCTTATGAATATCCTGGGGGCATACTTTTCTTTGTTCCCAGCATATCCTGCCGCTCTCCGCCATTCCGACAAGTTCCTCCTCCATACGGGGGGCGATTACCGTCACCTCCCACTGAAAATGGAGAAGGGAAGAAATCCGCCGGGAGGCGACGGCGCCGCCGCCAACAACCAACACCTTTTTCCCTTTCGTATCTACAAACAGGGGAAAACGTTCCCACCTTTCCCCCTTCGCCGTTTCCTTTTCAATGACTCCAAACCGCTTTTTTAACAAAGATGTTATCTCTTCATAGGACATTCCCTGCTCCTCCGAGGGTCTGTCGATCAGAACCACCTTTGCCCCGGCCGCCTTTGCCGCTGACAGCTTCTCATCGAACCCTCCGGCCTTTCCTGAATTTTTGGTCAGCAAATACCGGCACTGATATTGGCGCAGCATAGCAACATTCATATCGAAAGAAAAAGGGCCCTGCATACATATCAGGTTTTTTCCCTGAAATCCCATTTCATGACATTGGGTAACCGCCTCAGGAAGAGGAAGAATACGGGCAAATACCCGCTCTTCAAAATGTTCCAGCGCCGTCAATTGGCGGAGCTCTTTGCTGCCGATAGTGGAAAGAATATTCCCCTCATGGGAGCGTAAATAATCCACAGCCTCGGCAAGATTCCCGCAGCGGATGACGCCCTCCTGCCGTCCTTCCTCGCGCAGCAGCCGGAGATACTCCACCTGGGCGGCCTGACAAGCGGTATGGATATTTTTTGTGACCTCTGCGGCATAGGGATGGGTGGCGTCCACCACCAAACTGTATGTCCCCGTCCGGAGAAGTGCCTCCATTTCCGCCTCACTTAAACGGTTGACCAGGATATGCGAATCCTCTTTTCCTTTTTCCTCCAAGAGTTCCCGGCCGTATTCCGTAGCTACAGAAATA
>JAHZIE010000038.1:4482-10109 GCA_019419895.1 Clostridiales bacterium
TCCATTTGTCAGGAAGAAATCATACAGCCGCCGCCCTTCCGAGGTACCGGCAAACAAAAGTACCTTTCCCTCCACTCCTTTTTCCTCCTCTTTCATTCGGTGATCTCTGTCCGATATCCTCTCGGCGTTACCATCCGGCCGCCCAGCATTTTTGTCTGGCTGTTTCCAATAAACACAGTGGTAAACATGTCCACTTCTTCCTCTTTCAGTTCTTCCAGAGTACAGTATTTCTTTTCTTCCCCCGGTCTGCCGATGTTTTTCACCCACCCGCAGGGAGTGGCGGCAGAACGGTGCTCCAACACATCCTCACAAGCTCTGCGCAGGTAATCCCTGCGTTTTTTACTGGACGGATTATACAGGCAGATGACAAAATCCGCCTCAGCGGCCAAACGCAGGCGTTTTTCGATTTTCTCCCACGGCGTCAGCAAATCACTCAGACTGATGACGGCAAAATCATGAATCAGCGGGGCGCCTAAGACAGCCGCGCCGGAACACGCCGCTGTAATGCCGGGCACCACCTCAACCTCCACGTCCGGATGTGAGGAAGCCTGTTCCATCAAAATTCCCGCCATTCCGTACACACCCGCGTCGCCACTGCACACCATAGCGACCGTCTTGTTCTTCAAAGCGTACTGAACGGCGATTTCACACCGCTCTACCTCCCGTTTCATGGGAGTGGAAGCGGTCTCCTTTCCCTGGAGCAGAGGTTCCACCAGCTTTACATATAAATCATATCCTACCACAACATCGCTCCGCTCAATCACCGCACGCGCCTGCCGCGTCATGGATTCTTCCTGTCCCGGGCCAATCCCCACCACAAAAATCTTCTTCATTCCTGTTTCCGCCCTTCTTCCTTATAACCGCACCATTTCTGGAAATCTCCGTAATATTTTTCTATTGTCCCTTCCATCTGCTCCAGGATTTTCTCATGGTTTTCTCTGATGTCATCCCCGGCGATGGTGTCCACATCGTACATTTGAACCTGGCGCGACTTCTGTATGGAAACCTCGATATCCCTAGGGACAGCCAAATCCACCAGCAAGCCGGGATAAGGCCTCACCTTCGCAAAGCACTCCTCCTCCAGGGTATAATGAGGGCTCAGGGTGGCGCTTACCACTGCGTCAAAGCCGCTGAGCTCCTCGTAACGCTTGCCGTACTCCAAAGTATGCACCCCCTCCGGCACATCGATCAGGCCGTATTTGTACTGTCTGAGAGTCATCCATACCTCATAACCATGGGACACAAGGGCAGTCGCAACCATGCGTCCTATCTCTCCATTGCCAATGACCATCACTCTTTTGCAGGGCTTTTTTTGCTTTTGCAGCACAGCCAGCGTTTTATCCGCTACCGAATTCTCCGATTTGGAAAACTTAATTTCCGTCTTAATACGTTTCGCCGCCGTGACCGCCTGCCGAAACAGTACCTCCAGCCAGCAGTCCGCCGCCCCACATTCCCTGGCCCTTGTGATTGCCCCTTTGACCTGTGTGATGATCTGATCCTCTCCCCAAATCTGGGATTTTACCCCGCACGCCAGCCGGCATAGATGCCAAAAGACATCCCTGCCCTCCCTTGTCCGGTGAAGGTTCCGGAAATCCTCCGGATTCTCCGACAGCAGCCCGCAAAGGATGGAAAAGGGATCTTTTGAAAAATCATCCCCGCAGGATAAATAAATCTCCGTCCGGTTACAGGTGGTGATGATCACCGAACCGCTGATTTCCTTTTTTTCCTTTAACTTCTCATACAGGCTCCTTTGACGGGATTCCGTAAGGGAGAATTTTTCTCTTATGTCAATTCCCGCCAGGGAATAATCGATTCCCGCCATGATAATCTTCAAAACTCACATCTCCATTTTTTTACAGCCAAAGCCGCCGTCATACCCTTTTCCGCTCTTTTTCTCATCAAGAGCTCCGCTCCCCGCGCCGCGGCGCTTCTCTCACAGACATTATCCACCCCAACAGTCTCCGCCACAAAAGGAGAGGCGGAAAAATCGCCCTCCAGCTTGGAAAGCTCCTGGGCTGCATAAGTTCTATATGGTATTTGATACTTGGAACAAAAATCACAAATACAGGTTTCCTCCGCCTTCAAGGAAATTGAGGCCACCGCCTCCACAGAAGCAAGGGCGAGATTTTCTTTTCTCAGCACATCCAGCAAAAACTCCTCAAACTGTTCCACAGGCGTATTCTTTCTGCACCCCACGCCAATTGTCACCAATCTGGGAACCACTTGCAGCGTCGAGGGATACCATTCTCCTTCCTCCCTCATAGAGACGGCGATTCCCACCGGGTATTCCTTCCCTATGGCGATACCGCCGGGGAGCTCTCCACAAATAGGGAAATCGCTGGTCAGCCCCACTGTTTTTCCCCGGAGCAACGCCGAGGAAACCTCCTTGATTTTGGAAATATCCCGTATCACGGCGCCAATTTTTTTACTCCACACATCCACCGCAAACACCTGGTTTAAATCGGTGGCTGTAGTAATCACAGGCTGTGCCCCCAACGGAAGGGCAAGAGCCCTGGCCAATCCATTGGCGCCGCCCAAATGGCCGGATAAAAGAGGGATGGAATAGCTGCCCATTTCATCTATCACCACAACCGCGGGATCAATATCCTTAGAACGGATAAAAGGTGCCATCATGCGCGCAGCGATTCCCACCGCGCCAATAAAGAGGAAAGCATCCGCTTCTCCCATATGACTGGCGATGAATTGAGGGCCGGATTCTCCCCGTTCCCGAAAGATCCACTGAGCCTCAAAAAGAGATTCCAGCTTTTCCGCCAGCATTTTTCCCCTATCTGTAAAATGCAGCACACAAATTTTCACTTGCTCGCCTCTCGGAACTCATGGGTAAAGGAGGGATCGTACAGTTTGGAACGGGAATAATCTTTTCCAAGGAAATCCCCCACTAAAATCAAGGCTGTCTTATAAATGCCATTTTTTTCCGCCGCCTCCGCCAATTCCTTTACCCGTGTGATAATCACCTTTTCATCCGGCCAGGTTGCCTTATATACAATCGCCGCCGGCGTATCCGCCTCATATCCGCCTTCCATCAGCCGTTGGGAAAGCTTCTCGAGCATGGAACTGCTCAAAAATATCACCATGGTCGCATGATGGGAAGCGAGCTTTGAAATCTCCTCTTTCTCAGGCACCGGCGTCCGGCCGGCCATACGTGTCAGAATCACCGTCTGACTGACATCAGGAAGGGTAAACTCGGCTTTCAGGGCTGCCGCCGCTCCAATAAAGGAGCTCACGCCGGGCACCACCTCATAAGCTATCCTCTTTTCATCCAGCAAATCCATTTGTTCGCGGATAGCTCCATAAATACACGGATCCCCCGTGTGTAGGCGGACAATCTTCTTGCCCTGCTTCTCCCCCTCTTCCATCACCGCAATAACTTCTTCCAGCGTCATAGACGCGCTGTTATAGATTTGGCATCCTTTTTTGATATAAGAAAGGAGCTCCGGATTTACCAGAGAACCTGCATAAATCACAATATCCGCCTGTTCAAGCCTTGCCTTTCCTCTGACGGTTATCAAATCCGCGGCTCCAGGGCCGGCGCCAACAAAATCAATCATCCTTCTTCTCCTTCACCAAAACAATAGTAAAATAACTGGCATTCTCCTGAAGGGCATCCAGAGAAGGATAAATTTTTTCATTTTCCATCCCGCAGCATTCCACTGCCATAGCGTCCGCCCGCAGCTTATCCACCTTGGTCTTTATTTCAGCAATAGCCTTTCCCGATTTCATCAGAACCTTGGTTCCCGAGTAAGACAGGGCGGAAGAAACATCCGGATAGGAGGCCGGAATGATGTGCAGCATCTCATTTCTTTCGCACAGGGAAATGTCCAGTGCCGCCGCGGCGGCGCAAAAGGAGGGAACTCCAGGAATGATTTTTGTCTGATATCCCCTCTCTTTCAGACACCGGTGGAGATACATCGCTGTTGAATAAATGGATGGATCCCCCAATGTCAGAAAGGCCACGTTCTCTCCTTGTTTCAGATGCTCCGCTATCTTTTCAGCGGCCGTTTCATGGGCTTGCCTCAATTTTTCCTTATCCCTGCTCATGGGCATATCGCAATAAAGGACGGGCTTTTCCCTTATCCATCGTTCCGCAATCGACTGGGCTGCGTTTTCCTTGGCGCCGCTGTTAGGAAGGGCAATCACTTCACATTTCTGTATGGTTTCCACCGCAAGATAGGTCATCAGTTTGGGATCTCCCGGTCCGATTCCCACGCAATAGAATGTTCCGCTCATCTTTCCTTTCTCCTTATTTTCTCATTTCCTCAATCAATTTCTCCACACCGCCGGTTTTTGCCATGATCCTGTCGCCGGTAGAAAAAATTAAAATTGCCATTTTCAGCGTTTGGCGGGTACGGTATCCAATATTTTTTTCAGAACCGAATCCATAACGCTTTGCGTATTTCCCCATTGATCCAGAAGAGCAATGGCCTCGTCGGTGGTCCGACATGCCATGATCCTTGGCACAAGTTCCGGAGGCGCCCCGCACAGCATGCTGTGTACCGCCAAAACCTCCATTCTGCCGTCGGCAACGGCGGAATGGGTATTCATAATACCCGCGGCAAGCTTCACCATTTTTCCAATATGGCCCACCAAAAGCGCTTTTTCAAAACCACGATAAACCAGATAATCCAAAGTCTCCCCGATATAATTTGAAAATTTGACGCTGCTTTCCAGATCAAACTGAAAATGTTTCAGGCAGTAATCCCTGCCATAATTTCCTGGGGAAATGATAACTCGCTTACTGTCCTGTACCCGCGCTTTATCAATCAATACATGAATGGTATCAATCAACGCCTGTTCGCTCATAGGTTCCACAATCCCAGTGGTACCCAAAATGGAAATCCCCCCCACGATTCCCAAACGGGGATTAAAGGTTTTTTTGGCAATCTCCTCCCCGTTTTCGGCGGAAATCGTCACAGAAAGCCCTCCGGCATAGCCCTGCTGACGGCAGATCCTTTCCACATTTTCTTGGATCATTTTTCTTGGGACAGGATTGATGGCGGGCTCTCCGGGTTGAATTTGCAGTCCCGGGGCGGTGACAATTCCCACTCCTTTCCCGCCTAAAAGGCGAATGCCTTCATTTTTCTCTCGGGAAACCTCCGCGAAAATGGTGATTCCGTCCGTTACATCCGGATCATCCCCTGAAAATTTCACAATACCACAGGATACCCTGCCGTTTTCATAAGAAATCCTTTCAACTGGCAAAAAAAGTTCTTCCCCTCTGGGAAGAAGCACCTTAATTTCCTGGACATCCTGCTGTGTCAGCAGCATCTGAGCCGCGGCGGCTGCGGCGGCTGCGGCACAGGTTCCCGTCGTATAACCACAGCGAAGCTCTTTTCCGTTCTTGACCTGAATTCCGTTTTCCATCCGTTTTTCCGGCCCTTCTTTCCCCCTGCTTTTAGGAGAATCAGGGAAAGGCTGGCAGCCTCCTCCCTTTGGTCCACAATATTTATGGTTATTATAAAAGAAGCTTAGAGAGGTGTCAACCGCTCCCACAGGTTTGGAAAATATTTTTATAAAATCCGGCTTAAAATTACAAATCCCATTCTTTTTTCTCCTCCTTTCTGGCCCTAAGCACGAGTGGAAATCCCCAGTCCTTTCAGATTTATTAC
>JAHZIE010000038.1:10119-25267 GCA_019419895.1 Clostridiales bacterium
TCGGAAACAGCTCTTCTATCCACTTTTTTTGTCATGCCGGTTGTCTTAAGAGATCCTCCAGGGTGGTATAGTAAAGTTTTTTAGGCGGCCACGTTTCATCTGTGTAGGACACATCCGGATCCAGTATTGCCTCCAATACAATCAGCAGATGATTCTGGTCATCCCGAATGACATTTGAAACCACATAACCCTCCACCGGGGACTCAAATGGGATTTCTTTGAGCTCTTCCGACTCTTTATCAAAATAATAGATCTTACCATCCTCCGATCGGTGCGCTATCAATGGGGAAACATTTTTATATCCGCCGTCGGCGAGCCACAATCCCCGCTCCGGCTCCGCGATCTTTCGAGCCTTATCCCCTTCCAGCTTCAATATTACCGACTCGTCGTTAAAGTTGGTCATGAAAACATACTCGTCATCCGCTTCCACACGATCAACCTTGTGAGAATTGATATCCGTTACCCCTTCTAAAGAAATCCGTGTTTGAAACTCCCCCTCCTTGTCATAAACATATAGGAACAGTTCAGACTTCCCATCTTCCCAATTGATGATCAAGGCATAGAACTTTCCGTCGTCATAAGTAAAGTTTAATAACCCTGGGCCATCTTCCTTTTCCTTGTCATAAAAGTATTCTATCACCTTTCGACTTCCCCCTGTCAGTGGAACAAATTCTTCGATATAGCTATGACTGCCGCCCTCCACCTTGGAAAGATAAATTCTGTCCTCTCCGGCAGAAAAATAGGACAAGGGATAAATCTGATTTCCGATTGACGACGCGGTTACCTTTTTAGAATTCAGATCCACCTGATAGAAATAATCCATCCCCGAAAAACCGTCATAAAAAAAGACGGATCGATTCAGGCAGGCGATACTTCCAGATGACATATGGAACCTATTTCTATATCCCAGCAGTTCAGACTGTCCCGTATCCATATGATAAGAATATAGGGTAGAGGAATAAAGCGTTTGCATCTCATCATCAGCAGCAAATCCTTTACTACAGAGCAGTTCATTTCCCACCATGGTCATGACACTTTCATCTCTGGCCAGTTCCAAATCAAGAAGGAGCGGACCATCAATTGGCTGAGGAGGCGGATCTTCCGGGACAGAGGACGGCGCGGGCGTCTGATTACATCCCACAAGAAAAAAAGACAGCAAAACTGACAAGTACCACTTCTGTTTTTTCATAATATCTCCACCTCAACCGAGCGTTATTGGACAATAAGCTGTTACCGACATAAAAATTTAAAAGGCATACCCTTTGGCAGGAGAATAAACATTATAAATTTCACTCAGCGATCTTACGTAATATTCCCCTTCTTCTCCCTTGCCTTCATAATAGATGTTGTGATCATCGGCGTATCCAATCCAAGGATCGGCAACTACAAAGGCTTTTTTGTCATTTCTTGTTGACGCGATAACGATAGCATGTCCATTTGTTTGATATCATCGGCAAACCCTTTCTCACAGAGCAGTTCATTTCCTACCATGGTCATGACGCTTTCATTTCTAACCAGCTCCAAATCGAGGAGGAGCGGATCAGATAAGGGTTTCGGACTGGCATTCTCTAAACCGGAGGATGAAGTGTTGGAAGTTTCCGCACAGCCCGTAAAGATGAAAAACAACAGACAAATTACCATCGATTTCCATTGTTTCATTCAAAGCCCTCCCCGCAAGCAGCTTATTCGGACACTTTCGGACATTGATGGGAAAAAGTAATTTAAGGACAAATATAATATAACATATTTTATATTATATAACAATAACTAATATTTAAAAATTACAGTTTGGATTTTTCTCCAAGAAGCCTCCTTGCTCTTTCCCACTGTGAGTTACCACAAAGAGCTCCAAAACCACCACAGACAGATGAAATGGAAAAAGCCACAAGCAAGCGCTCTTAAGAAAAACATAGAAATAAAATCACTTTGAAATTCTTAATGCAAAAAGGGCTGGAAAATATCCAGCCCTTTTCTTCCCGTCTTTCAACAAAGGTGATTTAAATGGAAATCGTATGCGCAACCTTCAGCATCTCTTTATCAATGTTTTTCTTCATTGCCAGCGCTTCCATGATATCATAATCCACGATTTTTCCGTCTTTCATCGCCACAACACGGTTGCTCTTTCCATCTTCCAAAAGCTCAACGGCCCGGTATCCCATCTGGCTCGCGACAACTCTGTCTCTCACTGTGGGGGAACCGCCCCTCTGCACATGTCCCAAAACAGTCGCGCGGCTTTCGATCCCGGTCTTTTTCTCAATTTCCTCCGCCAGTTCAGCAACCTTTCCAACGCCCTCCGCAACAACGACGATAAAGTGCTTTTTCCCGGTTTTCTGAATGGTGTTAATCCTTTCAATAATATCTTTGTCAATATCATAGGTTTCTTCCGGGACCAAAATCGCCGTGGCTCCTACAGCAATACCGGCCTGCAGCGCAATATGCCCGGCCCTTCTCCCCATCACCTCCACGACACTGCATCTGTCGTGAGACTGGGTAGTATCCCTGAGCTTATCCACCATCTCCATGGCGGTGTTCATTGCGGTATCAAAGCCTATGGTATAGTCGCTGCACGCGATATCGTTGTCAATTGTCCCAGGAATCCCAATACAGCGGATTCCTTCCTCTGTCAAGTCCTTCGCCCCGCGGAAAGAGCCATCGCCGCCAATGACAACAATACCTTCAATGCCCATCTCACGGCAATTATCAGCCGCCTCTCTGACGCCCTCTCTCTCCTTGAATCTCGGGCTTCTCGCTGTGTAAAGAATAGTACCGCCCCTGTGGATAATATCCGACACGCTCCGCAGATTCATCTCCGCCACTTCTTTGTTCAGCAATCCATTATATCCGCGATAGATTCCAACAACCTCCATCCCCTTCGCCAAGCCTGTTCTGACTACCGCTCTTATCGCCGCGTTCATTCCCGGCGCGTCTCCTCCGCTGGTCAATACTCCAATCTTTTTCATGCTTTCTTGCCTCCACATTTGTTCTTTCTCATTATTATATAGCCTCCGCGCTTATTTCGCAACTACTTTTTACGACTCTTACAAAACCTTTACAGTCAAATTTCAATAGGAATTTCCCCCTGTCCTTCCTTCAAAATCTCTCCAATGGCGTCCCCTATCGCTTTCGCCATGCAGAAAAATCCTAAATCATTAGGATGACATCCATCCACCGTTCCGGAATCGCCTACCAGAGGCTCCATGACTCGGTTCCCGTCCACAAAGCAGACACGGCGATCCCCATGGTTTCTCGCCTGCATACAGTTAGAACGGATCAGATCTCTCCGGGCCCGCTCCTCCTCACTTAAATAAACAGCAGGACGGGACACCATAATCACCGGCAAATCCGGCTGGGCCCGGCGGATAATGGAAAACATTCTCCCATGGGTTGCCTTGAGTTCTTCCCAAGAAGCGTTGTGGTCATAGTCATAAACAAATATTTTCATTTTCAGCGACGCTATATATTCCGCCATGGCGTCCTCTCCCTTCGCGCTGCCGGAAAATCCGAGATTGATATAATCACAGTGGAAGCGCCGGGAAATCATGCTTTCATAAGAATTTCCCGGACGGGAAGCGCACCCGCCCTGTGTAATAGAGGATCCGTAAAACACCACTGGGGCGCCATAGGCGTAGGGCTCCGCCGGGCAGATCGCTGCGCCTCTTTTCAGCCCAATATACAGGCGGTTGACATTGCTGTAAAGGGGAAAATTGACGGTATATTCTCTCATTCCTCCGCCACCGCACTCCAGCAGGGACGCGTAGCCCTCTGTCATATCCTGGGGAGGAAGAAAGGTTTTGATATATTTTTCCCTTTCCTGCTCCCTCACATACAGATCAAAACCAGCCGATCCTGTCATGGCAAAATGGACCATCCTGGAAATACGTCCCATTTCCGCATATATAGCAATGCAGGAAGAATCCGTCCGAAACCTGACGCGTCCTCCCGCCGTATCCGTGTGGAGCAGATAAACACCCTCACTGACCCGCCTGGCAGTCTCTTCCGGCATTCTCCTATATCGATCTTTTTGATCCGCGGGCTTTATCAGCCCGTAAATCTGAAACGGTTCCAACGCCGCGTCATAAAAAACAATATCTTCTTCGATGCCGCTTTTAACTTGGAAATTCCTGTCTATTTCTTCGATTTTGAACATAAATTTATTCCTCCCTCCTCAATGCTCTTATTATACTCCCTTCTCTCCAAAGAAAGAAAGCGCTTTCGAAAATTTTCATCACTATCAAGCCCTCGTTTTCCCGGCTGTTACAAAACCCTCCTCCGTCCTCTCACCCATTTTTTTAAGCTGAAGTTTTTCCTTTTTACCGGCAGAGCTGTTTTTAGCATAGGAAATAGAAAAAGGCCAGAAGGGATATCTGACAGATAACCTTCCAGCCTTTTTCTACTTTTTGGTAATCTTTCAATCTACTGGACCTGAAGCAGTTTATCCGCTTCTCTTCCAGAGATTTTGCCGCACTCCTCCATCCGCGCCAGCACCTGCCTCATTCTTTGCTCGGCAAGCTCAGGATTTGTGTCCAGCGCATAGGCTGTCGGCGCGTTGGGAAGGCCCGCCAGCATAACCGCTTCATAGTCCGTCAGTTCAGATGGTTTCTTTCCGTAATATCCCAGAGCGGCGTCATAAATCCCATAATATCCGCTTCCAAAATATATGGTATTGACATACAGTTCAAATATTTCTTCCTTGCTGTATTTTGATTCAAAGGCAAAAGCCGCAAAAATCTCAGCAAATTTTCTTTCTAATTCCTTTTCCTGGGTAAAATACAGATTTTTCGCAAGCTGCTGGGTGATAGTGCTCCCTCCTTCAGCAAAGGAGAAGGTTTTAATATCATTCCAGGCAGCCCTTCCAATGGCGATGATATCAATCCCCCCATGGGACCAAAACCGGCGATCCTCTGTCGATACAACCGCGTCGACATAAATTGATGGCAGTTCCTCAAAGGAAACAAAATGTTCCTGTCCCTGAATTTTCCCAACCATTTCTTCCATCGGCTGTTTTTCTTTTGCCTGCTGATACATCTGATATCCTTTGATTCCATAAAAAATTCCGAGGATGAGCATGAGGCAGACTATGACAGAGAGAATTAACGCCAACAGTTTAAAAAATATCCCCACTGCCTTTTTCATGTTCTCATTCTCCCTTTCTTTTTCATCGGTTATTTTCTTCTTTTCCTCACAGTAATGAGGGCAATAAACCCGCAGACCGCTGTAATTCCAGCCGCTGCCAGCGGAAGGCAGCCTTTTCCTTTGCCGCGGGTTTCTTTTATTCTTTTCATTCTTTTTCTTCTCCCTTCTCTGTTATCCACCGCGAAATCCGGTCGGTCAGCGACCATACACCGGAAATCAGCAGCGTCAAAGCTCCGGCGGGCAGAGCCAATATGCCGACCACCGCCATGCCAAGCCAAGTAATCACCTTGCCCGCCGCTCTGGCGGCTCTTGCCGGACAGTATCCTTTCTTCTTATGCCGACTGCAACAAGGAACTGGCAGTCTCTCTTTGTTCAGGCATTCTCTTTCCACAGGACGATATCTCCCCATCAGAAAGAACAGTTTCATCATCCGAAACCAGTTCTACTTCTCCTTTAAAGTTATCATAGCAAACCATTATATAATTGCCGCCGCTTTCCATATTCAGTTCCATGGCAAAGGAACCGTCGTCATTGATTTGCAGCTCTGTCACTTCTTCATTCATTCGAACCCGTATCCTCGCGTTTCCTTTTTCTCTCCGGATAAAGCCGTGCAGGATAACCTTTCGTCTTTCTGTCGACGCTCCGCCGAATACGACATCCCTGCCTGTAACATACCGGCATTGGGAGTTGTATTTTCCCGTATAGGAATCATTAGCAGGTGTTCTCTTTCCAATCAAATCCCCATCTTTTGTCAGCTGAGAACTTCCCAAATTCCTGGCAAGCCCCTCCAGATAATCATGAATCTCGTGAGGGGACATCTCCCCCAGCTGGCAGGAGGAAAAACTCACCGCCGTACAAACCAGCAGGAAAAGAAATATGCCTTTCAAGATAACGCTTCGGTGAAAAGAGGGACTTTTGATCAATGGACATCCCCCCTTGCTCCGCTTACAATATTGTAATAGGCTTTTGAGGTAACGCGGTAGACCAGAATATAAAACAGCGCAAAAATGAGGTAACAGCTGACAGTGACGATAATCAGCAGATTCAGATTTGTCAGGTTGAAGAGAACCAGCAGCTTATGCAGCATGGGGAAGGCAAACGCCAAGTGAATTCCCGCGGTGATCAGTGGGAGGAAAAATACTGTCAGGATTTGGGAATTGATGCTCTTCCTGATTTCTTTTTTCGTCATACCGACCTTCTGCATAATCTCAAATCTGGACTGATCCTCATATCCCTCGGAAACCTGCTTGTAGTACATGATCAGAACCGCTGCAAAGATAAAGACTACGCCCAACAGGATTCCCAGGAAAAACAGACCGCCGTACAGACCGTAAAATCCCGCCCGTTCCTCGGCCGCGCCTTCACACAGAATCGAAATAATATCCCCATTCTCTCCCAAAGACAGTTCCTTGATAGAATTTTCCAATTTTCTTTGAATGGCCATCTGCGTCTCGTCATCACAATTGAGATCGAACCCATAGAACCAGTGAAGGGTGTCGGCAGAGCCTCTTTCGCTCAGGAGCTGGGAAACAGCGCCCGCGTATTCTTCAAAATTGGGGATAAAAATATACATGGAAGGAATCATCTGCATAGAGTCTACCCCATTATCTAAAAAACTGGGCGCCACCTTCCTGATTTTCAGAGGTTCCGTGTCCCCTATGGTAATGGTATCCTCCTGATATTGTTCCTGTTTTGTGGTATAGATGATAGCTTCCCCCGGCTCCAGGGTTTCCTGTTGTCCCATCATCCTGTTGTAATCCTCCAGTGAGACAAGAAAGACCTGCCACGCGTCGGAAATAGAGGACAGGGAAGCATTGACATTGGCGCCATCAATTTCCATTACTCTTCCATTCTGGAAGCCCGCGAATCCCGCGACACGGTAATCCAATACATTTTCCAGTGTCTGTCCATATTCTTCCGCCGCCTGAGCGGAAACAGATTTCAGGGTTTCAATTTTGGAAGGATCTTCCAGCACCGCATCGCTCATAACAACATCCAGGTTGATATTTCGTGGATAACGGCTGCGCAGGCTGTCCTCCGTTCCAATATACAGGCAGACTGTAGTTGACATCATCACCAGCACCATTGTGCATAGAATACAGATCGAGGCCAGGCCTGCGCCGTTGCGCTTCATACGGTAGACCATGGAAGAAACGGAAACAAAGTGGTTAGTCTTATAATAGTAGCTTTTTTTCTTTTGCAAAGCCTTGCACAACGCGACAGAGCCGGAGATAAATAAAAGGTAAGTCGCGATAATTACCAGGATTACCGCGCCAAAAAACCAGACCAGAGCGGAAATCGGCTCCTGGATGGTGACGGCCAGATAATAGGCATAAGCCAAGACTGCCGCTCCCGCCAGCGCGAAAAACCAGTTTGCCTTGGGCGGTTTTTCCCCCGCGTTTTCACTGTGAAGGAGCTCGATTGGATTGGAAAGATGGAGCTGCCGCAGAGTATTCAAAAGAATCAGCAGAAAAATACCAGCAAAAAGAATCAGGGTTTGCAGGATGGAGCTAATATCAACGGTAAGGGAAAAAGTCACGTCTCCCGCAAGGATATTAACCATGCCCAGTTCCGCGAATTTCGACAGGACAATACCGGCGAACAGGCCGCAGCCCAAGGAAATCACCGCAATGATAAGGCTTTCCCAAAGAAGAACGCGGGCTAGATTTCCTTTGCCCATTCCCAGGATATTATAAAGCCCGAATTCTTTTTTTCTTCTGCGGATCAAAAAGGAATTTGTATAGAAAAGGAAGATCAGTGCAAACACACCAATCACAAAGCGGCCAAGCCCCAGCATGCTTTGCATGATCTCCCCGCCCCTCATACTCCTAAGGACGCTGCTCGTATTCAGAAAGGACACGATATAAAACATCATGACCATTCCAATGCAGGTCAGGATATAAGGGGTGTACAGCCGTTTGTTTTTTCTGATGCCTGTCCAGGACAGCTTGGCGTAAAAACCCTTTTTCATCTTCTCTCACCACCTGTCGCGAGCATTGTCAGCGTATCGGAAATTTTCTGGTAAAGCTGTTCGTCTGTATTGTTCCCCCGGTAAATCTGGTGAAAGACCTCTCCGTCCTTAATAAAAAGCACTCTTCCGGCATGGCTGGCCGCCTTGACCGAATGGGTTACCATGAGAATGGTCTGATTGTCCTGGTTAATCTCGCTGAACATACGGAGAAGATCATCCGTCGCCTTGGAATCAAGGGCCCCGGTGGGCTCATCGGCCAGGATGAGTCTGGGATGGGTAATCAACGCTCTCGCAACCGCGGCGCGCTGCTTTTGGCCTCCGGATACCTCATAGGGAAATTTTTTCAGGATATCGGAAATTCCCAGCTGGGCGGCAATGGGCGTAAGCCTCTGCCTCATCTCCGGATACTTTTTTCCCGCCAAAACCAGGGGAAGGTAAATATTGTCCTCCAGGGAAAAAGTATCCAGCAGATTAAAGTCCTGAAAGACAAATCCAAGGTTATCCCGGCGGAAGGCGGAAATATTGGATTCCTTAATTTGGGAAAGATCCTTCCCATCCAGCCGGACCGTTCCTGATGTCGGACGGTCAAGAGCTGCCAGGATATTCAGAAGGGTGGTCTTTCCTGAGCCTGATTCCCCCATGATAGCCACATATTCCCCTTCCTCCACGCTGAAGGATACATTTTTCAGAGCCTCTACCTTGTTTCCACTAAAACGGGTGGTATAAATTTTTTTCAGTCCATTGACTTCTAATATACTCATTTGAATTCCTCCTGTTTTTCTGATGTATCTATTCTAACAAAAAAGGGAAATGCGCCGCCATAGAATCGGCTTACATTTCCCCCTGTTTTTCTTACACTTTTGTAAGGAATCCCTATTCCGTTTGCAATTTTTTCTGTTCCAGGCGGATCCGGATCACAGTCCCGCTGTCTAAGGAAGAGTTGGCAGAGATGGCATGGCCAAGGTTCTTGCAAATTCGTTTGCACAGATAAAGGCCTATCCCGCTGGCCTTCTTGTCCTCCCGGCCGTTATAGCCGGTATAGCCCTTATCAAAAATACGCGGCAGATCCTCCGGGGCAATTCCAATGCCGGTATCACGGATACACAATGTTTTCGGCTCCTCCATATCAATGGTAATCGTGCCGGACGGCGTGTATTTCAGCGCGTTAGAAAGTACCTGTTCCACAACAAACTGCAGCCACTTTTCATCTGTGATAACACTAATTTTCAGCGGCTGATAGGAAAGACGTATCTTTTTTCGGATAAACTGTCCCGCAAATTTTTTTATGGCTTGTTTCACAATCTTATCCACATCGCACTCACCGATAACATAGTCCGTAGAATCGGAATCCAAGCGGAGATAACACAACACCATCTCCACATATTGCTCAATCCTGAGCAGATCCTCCGCCAACACCCTGGATACCTCCGAATCTTCGTTTTGCAGCGTAAGACGCATGGAAGCAATAGGGGTTTTTATCTGGTGGGCCCATATCGTATAGTAATCTATCATATTTGCGTAGCGCAGGTTCATCTCATTTTCCCTCTGCTTCTGTTCTTCCCTGAGAAGCTGGATTATCCGCTGATAGTCCTCATCCTCCTGAACCGTGACATCAGGAAATACCTCCATAAGAACAGAGGGCATTGACGCCAGCCGTTCCAAGTGCCTGTGCTTCCGGCAGAAACGGGAAAAATCAACGGAAAGAAAAATGACCCCCAGAGCAGCGCACAGCAACGCGGGATAAAAGATTGCTCCTGCCGGCAGATGGTAAAGAAGGAAAACAGAGAGAAAAATGACGCAAAAAAGCAGAAAAACACCAACAGCAGCCCGCCGCCGCATCCAAAACAAACGGAACAAACTCATCCTCACCTTTCTTCCTGGGGAATCAGATAGCCCACGCCGAACTTTGTCGTAATAAATTCTGGAAGTCCCGCGCTGTCCAATTTCTTTCTCAGACGATTAACATTGACCGTCAGGGTATTCTCATCGATAAAATCATCCGTTTCCCACAGGCGTTCCATCAGTCTTTCCCTGCTGACGACCTTCCCCTTATTTTCCATCAGGGCCAACAGTATCCGGTATTCATTTTTCGTCAGGGAAATCCGTTCTCCCTCATAGGTCAGCGTATTGTCCCCCGTATTGAGCAAGGCTCCGCGGTGCTCCAAAATCGGAACGCTCGACGCAAAATCATAGGTCCGCCGCAGAAGAGCCTGTATCTTGGCGATCAATACGCTCTGATCAAAGGGCTTGGCGATAAAATCATCACCGCCCATATTCACCGCCATGACAATATTCATGTTATCTGACGCGGAAGAAATGAAGATAATGGGCACTCTGGAAATCTTTCTAATCTCCCCGCACCAATGGTATCCATTATAAAAAGGCAGCGCAATATCTAAAAGCACCAAATGGGGCTGATATTCCAAAAACTCAGTTAAAACATTTCTAAAATTCTCGATGCACTTCGCCTCAAGCCCCCACATTTTCGCCTGTTTTTCGATTGCCCCGGCAATTCCCTGATTGTCTTCCACAATTAAAATCCGATACATATCAGCCGCCCCCTTTCTCTTTTCGCAAATCCAACATTATACTTTTTCTTTACGATTTTATCATAATTTCCAGGAATTTTCCACCCTCTCCTTCCATCAAAATCCTCCTTTCTCCCAGCCAAAGTCATCAGCAGGAAAATTGAATACAGCGGAAGCCGCGGACCTTTCTTCTATTCTATCCCGACTTTTCAAATAGAACCAGAAAATTCCACAGTGAGAAATGGGAAAATATTTTCGTTTTCACCGTGCAGCCTTATTTGGGGCAGGAACTTACCTGCTTTTCCCATCTTTTTCGTCCGTCCATCTCTTTTAGTCATAACATCCCCTGTCGCGCGTGGGTTCAGATGTCCTGGCGGCCCGCCATTTGCGTCCCTATCCCTTTAAATGGGATTGTCCCTCTTGTTAAAATTCTCTCCCTTTCCATCAAAACCGGGAAAATTCCAATTGAAACAGGCATAAAAACGCAGGCCGCTTCACTACCGAACGGCCTGCAATGCTTAACAGCCCTCAGCTTTTAGGCACTGGGAAGCTGAATGATATTGCTCCATGCAAAATCAGAACCCGACTGTATTTCCACACGAACCCATTTTTCCCTTTCATCCACAGTATATTCCACGTGTACAGTTCCTTTCTCTCTTATCACCCTTCCCATTTTCCATGCAAGATTAGAAATGAAAACAACTTTGTCGGCCGGTGAACAGTCGACGATAATTCTCCGGCCGTCTCGCCTGACAAGCAGCTCCGGCCCCTGCGACGCATAAAAATTACCCTGTCTCACGGCCTTCAGCAAATCTTCCGTTCCAATGCTTTCCGCTCTCACCATTATAAAGGATCTGGTTTCATCACTCCCGTCATAATAATGAGCGTCGTCGCTGGCAACCAACGGAAGCGTCATTCCCCCGTTGGCGAGAAGATCAGCAAAATATCCGGAATATGGTCGAAAACTCTCATGAGCATCGGAAACGGTGTTATAAATTTCGGCGGCCGCCAATCCACGAAGGCATATTGCTTCCTCCGGACGGTTCAACGACCAGCAGGGATGCGCCAATACAGCAATGCCACCCACCTGGTTAATGCGGTCGACAACCTCCTGACGGGACATGTCCGGCCTGCATTCAGGATCCTGGTTCATTCCCACTCCAACAATGTGCATAACATCAATTTCCGTATTGCCCGCCCCAAGATTAAACTCTTCTCCCGACAGGATTTTTAATCCTCCCAGGTTTCCTCCATTATAATACTTCCAGTGATCTGTAATTGCGATTGCGTCAAATCCTGCCGCCCGATACAGTTCCGCCGCCCTTTCAGGGGAAACCGCGCCGTCAGAACGAGTTGTATGAATGTGGAGTCCCAGCTTATAACGAACCTCTCCATGGATATCAATATACATATCCGCACCCCTTTTTCCATCAAAGCCTTATTTCCCAGGGATATGATCTTTCCCGCCGCATCTGCGGAGATATTTTTCATGCCTTCCCCATTTCCGCTTTATACCCAATCCGTTTCATCATCCCGCTTTTTTCAAAATCCTACATAACTCTATTCAAATTAAAATTGGGATATCCGCCAATTTTAATCTTTTGACAGAGGTTACAGCATTTTAAGAAAATCCCATAACAAGCTATGACCGACTGTGGTAATTGGAGAACTTTAATATATGTATAAGTATAACGGACGCTATTTCAATTGATAAGCACGTTTACGATAATAAAATGGTCAGTGGTATAAAACCGAAGGGAGATTACTATATCTGTTGTTTTATCCCGCCGTCTGAAGCCATAAAATGAGATATATAGAAAAGTTCACTTTCCTGTGATATAATGAATATGTATTAAAATAAGGAGGCGTACTATGGGAATTTGCAATAACCTCTTGTATCCGTAATTCAATACAGGAGGAATTTACAAATGGAAAAAATTTTACTTGATACAGATATTGGCGGAGACATTGATGACGCTGTCTGCCTTGCTTATTTATTGGAAGAACCAAAATGCGATTTACTCGGCATTACTACTGTTTGCGGAGAACCTGAAAAGCGTGCTGCTGTCGCGGATGCGATCTGCAAGGCGGCAGGTCAAACTATTCCGATTATTTCAGGACTTGATACAACCCTACAACCGATTTCTGTCTATCCAACACCTGACGGGGCCGTCGCGCTCGAAAACTGGGCGCATGATAATTTTCAAAAAGGAAATGCTCCCGAATTTCTTTATGAAAAAATCAAACAAAATCCAAACGAGATTATTTTAATCGCAATCGGCAATATGACGAATGTCGCAACTCTGTTCTGTGAATACCCAGACGCTCCGTCTTTGCTCAAGGGAATTTTTGTGATGAACGGATATTTCGGTGAAGAAAAGCTCCCTGAACCGCATTGGAATTGGAACTTGTGGGCGGATCCGCTGGCTTCGAAAATTACCTTTGCCGCACCTGTCGCTACACACAGGGTATTTCCGCTTGAGGTAACCGAAACACTGACGATTGAAGCAAAGCGGGCAAACGAACTTTTAAAAGTGGACTCCGATCTGATGAAAGCAATATTTGATTTCGGAAATACCTGGCTTAAAAATTCGAATAAGTTGACTCTCCATGACCCATTGGCGGCTGTTTCTGTGTTTTATCCCGACATCTGCCGGTTTGAACGAGGCTTTGTGGATGTAGAAACCGAAAAAAAAGAAAATATGGGCGGAACATATTTTACATCAAGTACCAACGGAAATGTTGAGATTGCAAGAACAGTTGACAAGGAAAAATTTTACCATATTTTAACTACTACTTTGTGCGGCAAACAGAGAATTATACCTCCCCCTGTAGTCAGTCGTGCCAAATCTGTTGAAGTGAAAGGCGATTTTCGCATCTGAATTTTATGAAAGAGATAATGTTATGAAGGAATTGACATTTGTACAAGTGACAAAGGACAATCAAAGTCAGCATCATCTATTTCTAAGTTCGATGATTCCCCGTAATAAAGAACTGGATAGTCACAGAAATCGGGAAACGCCTCTTGGCTTCATCCAGCAAGTTACGCAAGGAATGATAAATATGCAGAGGCCACATGACCATCATCTTGAACTTTGCCCTGAGAGTGAGACATTGATCGGATTTATTTACTGTAAAGTAGATCATTTAGGACATTAAGGCTTTATTAAGCCTTAATATGGTTATATCATGGAGTATTATGTAAGTTCAGAGTTTCGACACAAGGGCTATGGGAAAGCCATGTTCGAGCACACCGTATCTTGGTACAACGAATGTTTCTTACAGCCGCTCTTACTACAGGAAAGCCATTCTGGGAGGCGCTCGGCTTTCAAAGAACCTGAGAAAGATCGCCGGAAAATGGACTGGACATTTATGAAAAGAACATTGATTTACCGTATACTCCCCTATTCCGTCATTCCGGTAAATTCCGATGACGCGGTATCGGTTATGACATTTTACCAACAAAACATAGAAAGCTTACACGGGAAACAAATATCACTGGACGAATGGAAAGATGTATTATCCCCGAATGACGAAGATGAGCAGAATTTTCTTGTTTGCCGCGGTTGTATGTCGCTTGCATGGCTGCGTATTAACGGGCTATTTAATAAAGATATGGCATGGATCAGTATGCTGGCGGTAAGCGACAAGCATCATCGTCAAGGTATCGGCAGTTATGCAATAGAATTTTACGAGAAATTTGTGAAAGAAAAGGGCTTTCGTCAAATAGGTGTCCACACAACCGAAAATAATATTCCGGCCCAAAACCTATATAGAAAATGTGGGTATGACGTTACGGAATACGGTGAATGCACAACCGGGAACGGAGTTAGGCATATGGGACATACTTTTGTGAAAGAGATGTAAAACAATTGAATCGATATAAACGGTGTGGTAAACACTCAAAATATCCGCTTAGATTTTGACTTGAAAACACACCCGATAGGCCGCAAGACCTATCGGGTGTGTTTTCATATTGCGTCCAAAAGTCTATCCAAACTGGTAGTAGCGTCCAGCAATCCCTCTTGCATGAGATGAATATAGATATTGTATGTAACCGATACATCCAAATGGCCCAACAGCTTGGATATCACTCTGATGTCCACCTTGTTGGCAAATAACTGGATGGCAAAGGTATGCCGCAGGGCATGGATATCAATATGGGAAATACCTACACGTTCCAGAATACAGTTATGCACCCGTTCAAATCGCGCGTATTGATCGGTTATCCCTTGGCGCTATGATTCTGTACCAGATACCGTCTTTTCGTTGCCGGGGAGCGGTGCCTTCCCCGCCGCTGCGTTTTCCCATAAAAACACACTCCTTTAACCGTAGTATGCATTTTTATGGCAGGGAGCACGCTCGCTCTCATTTTCCGCTTTTACTGCAACCAAACTACAACCACAGGAGGGTAAAACAGAATAAAAAGGGGGAAAATCGGATAATTTGCTCAGGGTGCAAGGGCAGTTTGAGTAACATACATCTATTTTGTTTGAACAAAATTGTGATTTCGACT
>JAHZIE010000039.1:0-17716 GCA_019419895.1 Clostridiales bacterium
CCATCGCGGTGTCTTATTTTGCCCCGGTTTCTTTCCGAAAAAATACAAGGACAAATATTATGGATGCAAATTTGATACAAATATTTATGCCGCTCCATAACTGTCCCAAGAGTAATGTAATAGAAATATTATATCGTCAGGCGGGCAAAATTACAAGTAGAGGCGGGCAGAATCTCCGTAAAGCGGATGAATTTGGCTGATTACGCAATATTTGGCACTTGTCCGTAAATTTCTGCTATTGTTTTTTCCCTTCTCCTATGCTATAACTATGGAAAGTTTTAAAAATCTCCCACCACAATATTAGTAAGGAGTGATCTTCATGATTAAAGTAACTGTATGGAATGAATTCCATCATGAAAGAAATCTTGACCGTGTAAAAGAGCTTTATCCCAACGGCATCCACGCCGTCATCGCGGAATTTTTAAAATGCAGCGACATTTCTGTCCGCACCGCTACTTTAGATCAGCCGGAATGTGGACTCACCCAGGATGTTATCGATGATACCGACGTTTTAATCTGGTGGGGGCATGCCAAGCATGATTTGGTTCCGGACGAAATCGTCAAGCGGGTGCGCGACGCCGTTGTCGATCGCGGTATGGGAATGATTTTTCTCCACTCCGCCCACAAATCCAAACCTTTCATGAGCCTTCTGGGAACCAGCGGCAACCTGAAATGGAGATGCGCCAAAGAAAAGGCACGGGTGTGGACGGTTGCTCCTTCCCATCAAATCGCCCAGGGTTTGGGGGAATACTTTGAAATTCCTCACGAAGAAATGTACGGTGAGCCTTTTGTAATCCCCCAGCCGGACGAGCTGGTATTCATCAGCTGGTTCCAGGGCGGAGAAGTTTTCCGCAGCGGCTGCTGCTATCACCGGGGCAACGGAAATATCTTCTATTTCCAGCCTGGTCACGAGGAGTATCCTAATTATTATATTCCTGAAGTGCAGCAGGTTATTAAAAATGCCGTGCGCTGGGCGGCCCCTTTGAAAAAATATGAAAGCAATGGGTGTCCCCAAATCAAAGAACCTCTGGAAAAACTGGATTAAATTTAAACTTTTCCACATAAGAAGCTTGAGTTCTGTCCAATTTTCACCCCACCACAGCCTAATTGAGTTTGAAAACTCAGGGCGGTATTCCAGACAAGTAAAATTTATTCGGCAAAACGCCGGTGCCCATGGAAATGCTGTAATTCGTCCAGCTTTTTCATGGGTTTCTTTTTTTATACATTAACACACATCCGCACACAGCGAAACGCCCCCTGCCATGCGTAGATAAAAATTTTTGCTTCCGCCATCTCAATATAATCTTTTGAGTGTGTCTGGGAGTTTCCTTACGCCAAAAGAAAAGAGAGGCGGGTCATTGTACTGTTACCGCCTCTCTTTTCTTCAATTGTCAGAACACCAACCGTCCTTCCGTCAGAATCGCTTTCTCCGCCCTCTTTAAAACAAACCATCCAGGGCATCTCACTCCGCCGCCGGGAAAACTCACACATTCAGATTCTGCACAAAATCAATATGATTTCCATCCGGATCCTGAAAGCCTATCGCCCTCCAGTTCCATGGATAAGTGACCGGCGGCTCTTTTATCACAACACCTGCCGCCAGCAGTCTTTTATATTCGGCATCCACATCATCCACAACAAATTCCAAACCGCAGCTTTCAGGATTTACTTCAACAGGCGTATGAACCCGGCAAATAACAATGTACTGGCCTCCTGCGGGAATTTCGTACCGATCCGGCCCGCCATGGCTGCCGTCATAAGGAGCCTGAAGCACCAGAGAATAAAAATCCCTCATTCTTTCTACATTTACTGTTGGGATATTGACACAATTCAGCCTCATCTTTCTTCCTCCTTACCGAATTCTGGAAACTGGAACCGCTAGTTTCGCCCCCGCGCCGCCCTGCCCTCCAAAATTAAATCGTGGCGCAAGCTCATCGGCATACCGGCAGCCGTAAGCGGCGTAATCAAACCGTTCCACCGCTTTTATCACTTCACCCATCACACTGAAAAACTCCTGCTGTGTTTTGAAAGGCTGGCTTTGAAAGAAAAGCATATCGCGGAAAGGCAGCTCTTCCACTTGGCAGCCCCTTCAGGTATTTCTTCTTCATAATCCAGCGAACTCTATTCCGCCGCCACAGGGCCCATATCCATTCCTCAAGAGGAACGGGAGCACGCCAGATTTCAAGCTTGGCCGACAGGCTGTTGAAAAGCCCCTCCCAGTCACATCCGGATTCCTCACAAAAGTTCCAATAATCATGCGCCTTTTGGGAACGGAAGATTAATTTCTTTTTTCTCTCCGCACAGGAGTTATCATACATAAACAAGTTTTTGCACAGTATCCATCCCCCTATTGTATAAGCGGCTGTAATAGCCTTTGATTGGGTATGGAATGAAAAGAGGCACAAAGCAATTGCTTTTTTATATTGGCTGAGGAATTTTCAAAAAATCTCGAAAAAAGCTTTTGTATATCCGTCGTGATCCGCTCTGCAAAGCGATTTCAAGTATGGTATCCTCCTCATTGACAAGCCGTTGTGTACTTCTGGTCATCTTCATCAGCCGCAGGTATTCCCTTGGAGTCTTTCCCATCAAAGTCCTTAAAGCACCGATCCGCGTGCCGTCTGGAATACCATACTCGTACAGCGGCTCAAAGCAAAACTCCTCATCATCAATGTGCTCCAAAGGTAATCCTGCATTTTTTGAACCAATTCCACCTTATGGCAGATATCCATCCCATCACCCCTAAATCAGGATATCATCAAAAGGGCCGGCTGTTTCGAACCAAATGAACAACTTTCTTGAGAGAAGGCATTCCAAATTTCCCATTGTCTCAATTTTCAGCCTTATAAAAAAGCGTCTCCCCTCACTTTCCTTCCATTCCCAATGAAAGGTGCTCCGGCGTTCCCCATCCCCTGCACGACAAGAAAATTGAGCCGCGGCATTTTTTGAAGGAAGAAAATCATAGCTGGGACCGTCTCACAGCGCATTTTCATGCGATTTGGGAATATTTTAGCATAGAAATTCCAACCCGTCAACCGCCATAAACTTCTTGACAGAGCCCCATATTCAGTTTACAATAAAATACAGAATGCAATATTTTGTGCATTTGAGAGACAGGTGTCTCCCGTTTTTGTTGCTAAACAAATTGCTTGAAAAATTTTAGGAAAAAGGAGGTGCTATCGAAAATTGGAAATTAATATTTTTGTTTTTATCGCAATCATCGTAGGATGTATTGTCATTAGTGGTGTTATCGCCTTTCTTGCGGGCGTTTCTCATAGAAAAAGAATTGCGGAAACCGAAATTGGTTCCGCTGAACAGGAGGCAAAGAGAATTGTAAGCGAGGCAATGATAACCGCCGAAGCAAAAAAGAAAGAGACAATTCTCGAAGGCAAGGACGAAATCCACAAGCTGCGCAACGAATCGGAGCGTGATCTGCGCGAACGCCGCAATGAAGTACAGCGCCAGGAACGCCGTATCCAGCAAAAGGAAGAAACCCTGGACAAGAAGCTTGAAAATTTGGAACGGAAAGAGGAGGCTGTTTCCGCCAAAAACAAGCAGGCTGATGAACGTTTGGCCGAAACCGAAAACATTAAAAAGAGCCAGTTTGAGATGTTGGAACGCATTTCCGGATTCACCCAGGAACAGGCAAAGGATTTCCTGCTCAAAAATCTGGAAAATGAACTGACCCATGAGAAAGCTGTAAAAATCATGGAATTTGAGCAGCAAACTAAGGATGAGTCAGAAAAAAAGGCGCGTGAGTTGATTTCTCTCGCCATTCAGCGGTGTGCCGCTGATCATGTGACGGAGGCGACTGTTTCCGTCGTACCTCTCCCTAATGACGAGATGAAAGGCCGTATTATCGGGCGTGAGGGGAGAAATATCCGCACGTTGGAAACCCTCACAGGTGTTGATCTCATTATTGATGATACGCCGGAGGCTATCACCCTTTCCAGCTTTGAGCCCGTACGCCGCGAGGTCGCCAGAATCGCTCTGGAACGTTTGATTTCTGACGGCAGAATTCATCCGGCCCGCATTGAAGAAATGGTGGAAAAGGCCCGCCGTGAGGTGGACGCAACCATAAAGGCCGAAGGAGAACGCGCGGTCATCGAGGCGGGTGTCAACGGGCTGCATCCTGAACTGATCAAACTGCTTGGCCGTCTTCGTTACCGTACCAGCTACGGTCAAAATGTGCTCAATCATTCTCTGGAGGTTGCTTACTTAGCCGGTATGATGGCTTCCGAGCTGGGGCTTGATCCCGCTCTCGCACGCCGGGCCGGTCTTCTGCACGACATTGGAAAGTCATTGGATCATGAAATTGAGGGCTCCCATGTAGAAATCGGCGTTGAGGTTGCGAGAAAATACAAGGAAAACGAGGCCGTTGTCCATGCAATTCACGCCCATCATGGGGATGTTGAGGCAAAAACTGTAATCGCTTGTCTGGTTCAGGCCGCTGACGCTATCTCGGCAGCTCGTCCGGGGGCGCGCAGAGAGAATCTTGAAAATTATATCAAGAGATTGGAAAAGCTGGAAGAAATCGCTCTTTCCTTCCATGGTGTTGAGCGCAGCTTTGCCATTCAGGCAGGCCGTGAAATCCGCATCATGGTCGAACCCGAGGTAATTAAGGACGATAATATGGTTCTTCTCGCGCGGGATATCTGTGGTAAAATTGAACAAAGCCTGGATTATCCCGGCCAGATTAAGGTAAATATCATCCGTGAAAGCAGAGCGATTGAGTACGCCAAATAATATTTCTGTCTAAAACAGCGTAGCGTCTTGCTGCGCTGTTTTTCTTCTGCTGTTTTGGCAAAAGCCTCTTAAAGAAATAGAGAAAGGTTCGTGTGGAAATTATGAATATTTTGGCCATAGGCGACATTATCGGAGGAGAGGGCTGCCGTTTTCTGCGTGAAAAGCTCCCTGCCTTAAAGCGGCTGAAGGGAATCCATCTAACCATCGCAAACGGCGAAAATTCGGCGGATGGCAATGGGATTACCCCATCTTCGGCTAAATTCCTATTTGACAGCGGTGTTGACGTCATAACTACCGGCAATCACGCTTTCCGCCGCAGAGAGTCCTATGACCTGTTTGACAGCGAACCCTTTCTCCTAAGGCCCGCCAATTTTCCCAAAGGCGCGCCTGGACATGGCTGGTGTGTAGTCGATAAGGGCCGGGTACAGGTCTGTATATCCAATATAATGGGAACTGTGTATATGGAAAGCATGGCCTGTCCTTTCGAAACCGTCTCCTCTATTATTGAAAAAACGCCGGAGGCTGGAATTCAGATAGTGGATTTTCACGCCGAGGCTACCGGTGAAAAGCGTGCCCTGGCCTTTTTCCTGGATGGAAGGGCATCCGCCCTCTTCGGTACTCACACACACGTGCAGACGGCGGACGAAACCGTGCTCCCACAAGGACTTGGGTATATTTCCGATGCCGGAATGACTGGACCGATTCTTTCCGTTCTCGGCGTCAAACCAGAGCTTGCCATTGCCAAAATGAAAACAAAAATGCCTGTACGGTTTGAATACGCTTCCGCTCCCAGCATGCTGAATGCCGTTCTTTTCGAGATTAATGACAAAACAGGAAAAACCCTTTCCGCAGAACGAATAAATATTCAATAACCGGAAAAATGAATCCATTCATAAAAAATTTAGTCTGAAATTCAAATTTTTATCTCCTTTTAAAACACGTCCACTTGCAAATTATGGAAAAACAAGTTATGATAAAGATATCTTTTAAAACTGAATATGATTTTTTTCAGAGTAGGAGGTCTAATTTATGGAAGTATTAAAAGTCTCGACAAAATCTTCCCCCAATTCTGTAGCAGGTGCAATTTCTGGCGTTGTAAGGGAACACGGTTCTGTTGAAATTCAGGCAATTGGCGCTGGAGCGTCCAATCAGGCAATCAAGGCCGTGGCTATCGCGCGGGGATTCCTCGCTCCTTCCGGAATTGACCTTATCTGTGTTCCGGCGTTTACCACTGTGGCTATTGACGGGGAGGAGCGCACGGGAATTAAACTGATTGTCGAACCAAGATAGTCATCTTTAAATAGTGGGTAAGCTATCCATCCTTTCTTTTGCGATTGGTAACGACAAAAAATAATTTCGATAAACAAAAAAGATTTCCAAACATTTATTTGAATAACTCGGGGTTCCGTGCTATACTATATTATTGTAATTTGTTGTTTTACCATGTTATCTATCTGAACAAAATAACATGATTGGGCCGCCGGAAAGGCTTTCCAATCGTTGTCCGTATTTAAGGAGTGTGCTTTATTGTGATTAATGGTTCCGTCCTCCGTGATGCCATCATTTCGGGCGCTAACAACATTTCAAAAAATAAGACTTCTGTGGATGAATTAAATATCTTCCCTGTTCCGGATGGAGATACGGGAACCAATATGTCCATGACCATCCAAGCCGCCGCACGCGAATTGGAAAAAACGGAGGAGGAATCCGCCGGAAAGGTTGCACAAACCGCCGCCTCGGCTCTTCTGCGCGGGGCCCGGGGAAATTCCGGAGTGATTCTTTCCCTTTTATTCCGTGGTTTTGCCAAAGGCTTGGAGGGAATCGAGCAAATTACCGGCGCTGATCTCGCCAACGCTCTTGCTGTGGGTGTTGAAGCCGCCTACAAGGCTGTTATGAAGCCAACAGAAGGCACTATTTTGACTGTTTCCCGCGTTGCCGCTGAGAAAGGGCGGGCGGCTGCTATTATTGACGACGATCCCCTCTATGTCTGGTCTGCCATCTGCCAAGGCGCTGAGGACGCGCTGGAAACGACCCCTGATCTGCTTCCCGTCTTGAAAAAGGCCGGAGTTGTCGATGCCGGAGGAAAAGGACTGACCATTATTTTTGACGGTATGATGTCTGTCTTTAAGGATGGTATCATCATTCAAAATGATGTCCAGCAGGGCGATTCAATTGAGACTGAGGATGCCTTCCGCAATGCCGCGGCTGAATTTGATCAGGAGATTAACTTTACCTATTGTACCGAATTTATTGTGGGAAGAGATTCTGAAATTAAAAAAGATCCCTTAGAGCTACGCGCTTATCTGGAAACCATCGGCGACTGTGTTCTGGTGGTGGATGACGATCAGATTATCAAGGTGCATGTTCACACGGAAAATCCTGGAAACGCTTTGCAGGAGGGTTTGAAGTTCGGCCAGCTTCTCACCGTTAAAATTGAAAATATGAAGGAACAGCACCGCAAAGCGGCAGAAGATAACCAGACGAAAAAAGACAGGGTCCAGCTAAAAAAGGAGGCATTGACTCCAGTGGAGCCGGAAGAAGGCGTTGGATTTGTCGCTGTCGCCGCTGGCGGCGGATTACACACTCTGTTCAGTGATCTCGGCTGCACCCATATTGTCAGCGGCGGACAGACTATGAACCCAAGCACGGAGGATCTCCTTGCTGCTGTAAAGGCAACTCCCGCCAAGACTGTGTTTATCCTGCCCAATAACAAAAACATTATTATGGCGGCGGAGCAGACTGTTCAGCTGTGCGACGATCGGAATGTCATCGTTATTCCTACAAAGACGATTCCCCAGGGGATTTCCGCTATGCTTGCCTATGATCCTGACGCGACCGATACGCAGAATATTGATCAAATGATCGCCGCTTTCAGCAAGGTACACACAGGCCAAGTGACTTTTGCCGCCAGAGATTCAGAATTTGGCGGATTCAAGATCAAGGAGGGCGAAATTCTGGGCTTGGAAAATGGAAAGCTGGAATATGTGGAGAAGGATCCCGTTAAGGTCGCTTTGAAGCTTACCCGTTCCATGGTCAAAAAGGATACCTCATTTATCACTATTATCTACGGTGAAGATATTACAGAAGAACAGGCCGATGAGCTTCAGCAGGCGGTGGAGGCAAAAGTTGGCAGCCACATTGAGGTAACTCTTATCAGCGGAGAACAGCCTGTCTATTACTTTATTATTTCTGTGGAATGATCCTGTCGGGAGTCCTGTCTCATGGCAATTACTCTGAAAACCACACCAATTCAATATTTAAAAGGCGTCGGCGAAAAGCGCGCCAAGCTCTTTGAAAAGCTTGGCGCGCCTACTGTTGGCGCTTTGTTGCGTTTATACCCCCGTGCCTATGAGGACTGGAGCCATCCCTGTTCCATCGCCCAGGCCCCCTTTGGAGAGACCTGCCATATCCGCGCTATTGTTGTGCAGGAGGCAAAGGAATCCCGTATTCGGAAAGGTATGACACTCTATAAGCTTGTGGCTTCTGACGGCTATTCTAATCTCTATATCACTCTTTTTAATAATCCTTATGGCGCCAAGCTCCTCTCCTTGGGAGAGGAGTTTATTTTCAGCGGGATGGCCGGAGGACGTTTGGGGCATCGGGAAATGGTTTCACCAGTTTTTGAAAAGGCTGCCACGGGAGTTCGTATCAAACCGATTTATCCCCAGACAGAGGGACTCAATTCCCGGACAATTGAACAAGCGGTGCGGCAGGCTCTTGCTCTCCTTCCAGAGAATCTCTCTGATCCTCTTCCCGATTCCCTTCGTTCGGCCTTTTCCCTGTGTCATATGAGGTACGCGATAGAAAATATTCATAATCCCTCCTCTGAGGAAGCCCTTCAAATCGCCCGCTACCGGCTTGCGTTTGAAGAACTTCTTGTTCTACAGTTGGCAATGTTCCAGCTCAAAGGCAGAGAGAAAGGACAAAACCGTTTGGTTCTTTCCAAGGACTGTTCTGATGAATTTTATTCCCTTCTTCCCTTTACCCCCACCAACGCACAGAAGCGGGCGGTTGCTGAAGGAATCGCAGATATGAAAGGAAAAAGCCCTATGAGCCGTTTGGTTCAGGGAGATGTTGGGTCTGGAAAGACCGCAGTTGCCGCGGCCCTGTGTTTTTGTGCTATACGGGAGGGCTGGCAATGCGCAATGATGGCTCCCACGGAAATTCTCGCTGAGCAGCATTTTCAGTCAATATCCTCTCTTTTTTCAAATACGGGGATTTCTTGCGCGCTACTGACGGGTTCCCTATCCGCATCTGAAAAGAAGAGAGTTTATGATGATTTAAAAAATGGAAAAATTTCTCTGGTGGTCGGCACCCATGCTCTGCTGTCGGAAGGGGTTTCCTTTCAGCGGTTGGGCTTGGTTGTCACCGACGAACAACACAGATTCGGTGTAGAGCAGCGATCCGCGCTGGCTGCAAAAGGAGACAGTCCCCATATGCTCGTCATGTCAGCCACCCCTATTCCCCGCACCCTTGCCTTAATGGTTTACGGCGATCTGGATGTGTCTATTCTGAATGAGCTGCCTCCTGGGAGACAGCAGGTAGATACCTTTGCGGTGGATAGCAAAAAACGCCAGCGCGCCTTTGCCTTCATCAAGAAGCATCTGGACGAAGGTAGGCAGGCTTATATTGTTTGTCCCTTGGTAGAAGAGGGGGAAAATGGTTCCCCTTTAATTTCCGCCGAACAATATTTCAAGCAGCTGTCAGAGAAGGATTTTTTCGGTTATCGTGTAGGGCTGCTTCATGGAAAAATGAAGCCCATTCAGAAGGAAGAAGTCATGTCCTCCTTCTCCCGCGGGGAAATACAGCTCCTGATCTCCACTACGGTCATTGAGGTCGGAGTCGACGTTCCCAATGCCGTCATCATGTTGATTGAAAACGCTGAACGTTTTGGCCTTTCCCAGCTTCATCAGCTGCGGGGCAGAGTTGGACGAGGAAGTTATAAGTCTTACTGTATCCTGATTTCCGATGCACAAAACAAGGAAGCATTGCGCCGCCTTCGTGTGATGATGGAAACTAACGACGGATTCCGAATCGCCGATGAAGATCTTAGGCTCCGGGGGCCGGGAGAATTTTTCGGTTCCCGTCAGCACGGGCTTCCTGAGCTGAAGATTGCCAATATGGTCAATGATATGGAAATTCTAAAAGAGGCACAGAAAGCCGCCAGAGAAGTTCTCAGCAAGGATCCCTCTCTGGAATGCCCGGAGCATCATGGCCTCAGCGCCTCTGTCCGGCGCCTGTTTGCAAGAGTTGGAAACCAAGGGCTCAATTGATTGTTTTGAAGGGAGAAATACTTGCATGAATGGAACTATGCTGGCTGCCGTTTATGGCGGCAAAGGAGAGCTTCGGCTGGAACGGCGTCCTTGCCCTTCCCTGCTGGAGCCGCGGGATGCGATTGTCCGTGTCACCTGTTCCACCATTTGCACCAGCGATCTGCATATTCTAAACGGCGCCGTCCCCCAAGCGGTTCCTGGAACCATCCTTGGCCATGAATTTGTGGGAGAAATAGCGGAGATTGGTTCCGGCATCCATAATCTTTCCATTGGGCAGAGGGTATCCGCCAATTGTGAAACCTTCTGCGGCCAATGCTGGTTTTGTAATCGGGGGTTTGTCAATAACTGCGAGACTGGAGGCTGGAAACTGGGATGCACCATTGACGGCTGTCAAGCTGAATATGTCCGTGTTCCTTTTGCCGATATATGCCTTACTCCCATTCCTGATTCTCTTTCCGACGAGGATGCCCTCTTTGTGGGAGATATTCTTTCCAGCGGCTATTTTGCCGCGGAGCTTTGTTCCATTCAGCCAGGCGATACCGTCGTCATCCTTGGCGCAGGTCCTGTAGGTCTTTGTGCTGGACAATGCGCCCGGCTTTTCGGCGCGGGAAAAATCATATATCTTGAGCCTCAGGAAAAGCGCCTCCAGCTTGCCCTTTCCAACCATATTGGGGATGCCGGATTCAATCCTCTGACCTGTCATCCCCTTTCTGAAATCCGCTCTCTCACCGGCGGAAGGGGAGCTGATTGTGTCATTGAGGCCGCCGGCGCTTCTACAACCTTCCAAACCGCGTGGGAAATCGCCCGTCCCAACGGCATTGTCGCTTTGGTTGCGATGTATGAGCAGGACCAGATTCTCCCCCTTCCGCGTATGTACGGGAAAAACCTCACTTTTAAGACTGGGGGCGTAGATGCCTGCCATTGCTCCGTCCTTATGGAGCTGCTTGCTCAAAAAAAGCTGGACACCAGCTTTCTCATTACCCACCGGGGAACTTTAGAGCACATTGTCGAGGGATATCGTGTCTTTTCCTCACAGAAAGGAGATTGCCTGAAATGGGTGATCATTCCGCCGGAGAAATCCTCTTCCATAAGCGGAAGGGATCATTTTTAAAATAACACAAAGGAGATTTGAAACATATGGAAAAGCTTTCCAATTCAATCTATACCGGTACCTGGGACGAAGGACATATCCAGGGAATTGCTGTGGATACCCAAAGAAAATTCATCTATTGCTCATTTACCACCTGTCTTGTCAAGCTGGATATGCAGGGGAATCTTGTGGGATCTGTCCACGGTCTTATCGGCCATCTGGGCTGCCTGGATTTTAATGATCAGGACGGCAGGGTATACGGCTCTTTGGAATTTAAAAATGACTGTATCGGCCAGGGCATCCTGTCCAGGCTTTCCCATACATCGCCGGTGCAGGAAGGCTTTTATATCGCCATTTTTGATGTGGATAAAATTGTCCGGCCTCAAATGGACGCCGAGGCCGACGGAATTATGACCGCCGTCTATTTAAAGGATGTCGTGGACGATTATCAGGCTGCCTGGACCCAGGACGGCAAAGAAATAAAACACCGCTACGGGTGCAGCGGCATTGACGGGCTTGCCTTTGGTCCCTCCTTTGGGCTCTCCAAAAATACGAAATATTATCTGCATGTCGCCTATGGGATTTATGGGGATTTGGAGCGTACCGACAATGATTATCAGGTCATTTTAGAGTATGATGTGTCCAACTGGGCCAAATATGAACGCTCACTTCAACAGGAAAATATGCATCATATCGGTCCAGAACGCTTTCGACAGCGGTATTTTGTCTTTACAGGAAACACCGAATGGGGAATTCAGAATCTCGAATATGATGAATACACCGGCAACTGGCTGATGGCGGTCTACCGCGGCAGAAAACCGGAATATCCCAACTATTCCATGTTTCTGATTGACGGCCATGCAGAACCATCCGAAAAGCCTCTTCAAGGCTTTTCGGTTCCACAGACAGGCTGTGTCGCCAGCCTTGTACACGCGGGTCTCCACGATGACAAATCCGGCATTTATGGCTGGGAATTTCCTTATGGAAGCACTGGAATCTTCTCCCTTGGAAACGGATATTTTTATTTTTCTCAAGACCGCCGGGAAGCTTCCGGCTACAGCTCCACCATCCGCCTTTATCAATGGACGGGCAAAGCGCCCTCTCCCTTCGAGTTGGTGGAGTAAGCGTTTTTCTTCCTTCTCATTCCAGAATCCAGGCGCTGCCGGATATTTCGTTACATATATATTCCGCCCTCTGCCGCTGGATAGTTTCCAGTGGCAGAGGGCTTTCTCAATTTTTTCCCAAAAAATCGCCGCCAAAGTATTGTCTGTCAGCGGATCCAGGATTTTATAAAAAATCAGAAGTTTCTTTTCAAATCATTATCTCCTTCTTCTATGGCTACCTTTCTCATGTCAGATATTAGTTAACAAAAATACAAAATTTTCACCTCCGCTTCGTCTCCAATTTCAAAATGATGTTATCCTTTGGTAGTTTTTTCCTTTGGTATAAATACCGTTTCCAGAGAAAAAATAACCTTTGAAAGGATGTGCTTTTTGTGAAAATTACAGCCCAAGAATATTCTAAAATGGCGGATCGCGCTTCGCCCCCCAGCCACTGCATCAGGAACATAATCCTGGCTTTTCTCTGCGGCGGCGCGGTCTGTACTTTGGGACAGCTTTTATTTTTCCTATATCAGCAAGCGGGCATGTCGGAAACCCATGCCCGCGCGGTGGTTTCCATCACTCTTATCGGGCTTTCCGCCTTCTTAACCGCCTTAAATGTATATGACAAATTCGCGTCCGTCGCCGGAGCGGGCAGTCTGGTTCCCATCACGGGCTTTGCCAACGCGGTTGTCTCTCCCGCCATTGAATTCAAGGCAGAAGGTCACGTTCTTGGCATTGGCGCAAAAATTTTTACTATTGCAGGCCCGGTTATTCTATTCGGCACCGGCGCATCGGTGATCTATGGCCTGATCCTATGGATTTTCCGGATTTATTAAAATGAGAAAGGAAGAAACCTAATGGCCAAGAGAATTGGAAAATATACCCTGCGCTGTGAAACCATGCCGGCGGTTTTGGGCTTTGCCTCGGTTGTCGGCAAAAAGGAGGGAGAAGGCCCCCTTGCCAACTACTTTGATTCTATTCATGAGGATACCACACTTTCAGAAAAATCCTGGGAAAAAGCAGAAAGCAGGTTGCAGTCGGAAGCCATCACTATGGCCCTGAAAAAATCCAATTTAAGCCCCACGGAAGTTGACGTAATATTCGCCGGTGATCTGCTCAACCAGTGCATCAGCTCCACTTTCGGCCTCAGAAGCCTTGGGATACCCTTTCTGGGGCAGTACGGCGCCTGTTCCACCATGGCACAAACCCTTGCCATGGCTGCCCTCTTTGTTGAGGGAGGGCTGGCTGGGAACGCGGCGGCAGTCACCTCTTCCCATTTCTGTTCTGCTGAAAGGCAGTTCAGATTTCCTTTGGAATACGGCAGCATCCGCACCCCCACAGCGCAATGGACTGTCACCGGCTCCGGCGCGGCTGTCATCGGCAGCGGTACTCAGGGGCCTTATGTATCGGAGATTACCATTGGTAAAATTGTGGACTTGGGGATCAAGGACGCCAATAATATGGGGGCCGCTATGGCTCCCGCCGCCGCGTCCACTCTCTCCGCCTTCTTTGAAGACACTGGCACCCAACCGGATAATTATGACCTCATTGTCACTGGAGATCTGGGGCAGGTCGGCTCCGAGCTTCTTCTTGAACTGTTAGAAAAGGATAAAATATCCATTGCGAAGCAGCATCGGGACTGCGGCTTGTTAATCTATGATCGGGAAACGCAAAACGTCAATGCCGGAGGCTCCGGATGCGGTTGTTCCGCAACTGTCCTCTGCTCTTACCTTCTGAAAAAGCTCCAGCAGGGGGAATTGAAAAATATCCTGTTTATGGCGACAGGAGCGCTGATGTCCTCCACCTCCTCCCAACAGGGAGAATCTATTCCCGGCATCGCCCATCTGGTTCATTTGAAAAGCAGCACTGAAAGCACCCAGGAGCAGGAATCCTGATATTCCAGATTTCTAAGAAAGGAGGTCTTCCTATGGATTACGTAAAAGCTTTTGTCGTCGGCGGCCTCATCTGCGCTATCGGACAAATTATCATAGATAAAACAAAATTGACTCCCGCCAGAATTCTTGTGGGCTATGTCGTCGCCGGGGTTATCCTCACCGCAGTGGGGCTTTACGGCCCCCTGGTCGAATTCGCCGGAGCTGGGGCAACCGTCCCTTTGACCGGATTTGGCTATTCCCTGGCTATGGGAGTACAGGAAGCCATTCAAAAGGATGGGCTGCTGGGCGCCCTTACCGGAGGGTTGATCGCCACATCGGGTGGAATCGCCGCGGCCATGGTGTTTGGATATCTTGCCGCCCTGCTCTCCAAACCATCGGATAAAAGCAAATAGATTCTTTGGCTTTTTTCACGTTTGAAACATAACGGTAAAGGCGGCCGCCAGTGTGTCCAAGGAGCACCCTGGGGAGTATTCCGAGGAATGTTTCACAGCATTTTTAGAACTTTTTTCGCACAATCGGTGTTTTCCATTACAAAAAACAGGGAAGCTTTTCTATTAAGAAAGCTTCCCTGTTTTTCTTTGCTGTTCCATCAATCGGACTTATGATAATTTCCCAATGTTTTTAACTGTTACAGATCTTTTCATTTTCCAGGCCCATTCAAGCATTCTATCTTTTGCTGGAATAGCCTGGCTTCCTCATTTCCGTACGCTGCTATTCTACCCCCAACACCACAGCTGCCGCCTTCTGCAAGCTCTGAGAAAGCTCCTTTGCTTTATCCTGAGTCTTTCCAAAGGCGGAAACATAGACCTTAATTTTGGGTTCCGTTCCCGAGGGACGGACAATCACACTGGCGCCGTTCTCCAATTGATAAGAAAGGACATTTGACTTGGGTAGCGCAATCTCACTGCTTTTTCCTGTGCAAAAATCGGTCTGCCTGGACACCAGGTAATCCGACATGGATACAATCTTCCAGCCTCCGATAGCATTGGGGGTATTCTCCCTCAGCTGTGCCATCAGACCAGCCATTTTTTCCATTCCGGACAAACCATCAAACTGATAATTGTCCGTGGTATTGATGCAATAACCAAATTCCTCGTAAATATCATGGATAACATCTACCAGATTTTTCCCCTTGGTCTTATAATAAGCCGCCATATCGCAAATCAGCATGGAGGCAACAACGGCATCCTTATCCCTTACATAGGTTCCGGCGAGATAGCCATAGCTTTCCTCAAAGCCGAAGACATACCGAGATTCCTCTCCAGCCTTCTCCACCAGGCCGATCTGTTCGCCGATATACTTAAATCCAGTCAGTACATTTTTAACTTCACAGTGATATTTTTTCGCCACTTCATCCACCAGAGGCGTCGTCACGATAGTTTTGACTGTAAAGGGACGCTGGGGCATGGTTCCCTTCTCCGTTCTCTGGGAAAGGATATAATTCAGCAGCATGACGCCTACCTCATTTCCAGTAAAGAGGCGGTAATCCTCCCCGTCTTTCACAGCGATTCCCACCCGGTCGGAATCGGGATCCGTTGCCAGAAGAAGATCCGGTTCTTCCTCCTGCGCCAGCTTCAGCCCACATTCAAACACCTGCTTGATTTCCGGATTAGGATAGGGACAAGTGGGGAAATTGCCGTCCGGCTTTTCCTGTTCCGGCACCACCTTGACATTGGTGATTCCAATTCTCTTTAAAATGGCCCTGACACATTTGTTTCCCGCTCCATTCAAAGGAGTATAAATAACCTTGAGGCCGGATTTGGCAGCTATTTCCGGGTTGACGCACTGTTCCTCCACCTTATCCAGGTACCTATCCAGAATCTCCTGCCCCAAAATGACGATCGTTCCATCCTTCACCCCCTGCTCAAAGGGAACTGTTCTGACGCTGAACGTATCCACATGCTCAATTTTTTCAAATACGGCGCCGGCGGCCGCGTCCGTCATCTGGCAGCCATCCCCGCCATATACCTTATATCCGTTATACTGGGAAGGGTTGTGGCTGGCTGTGATATTGATTCCTCCCTGCGCGCCAAGCTCCCGGACTGCAAAGGAGAGGGCGGGCGTGGGGGCAAGCTCCGGGAACAGATAGGCGCGTATGCCATTGGCCGCCAAAACAGACGCCGCCTCCTTGGCAAACAAATCCGACTTGATGCGGGAATCATACGCGATGGCCACTGAAACCTTTTCCTGCTGTTCCTTCAGGTAGTCCGCCAACCCCTGCGTGGCCCGGCGCACCGTATAGATATTCATGCGATAGGTCCCGGCTCCAATAATACCGCGCAGCCCAGCTGTGCCAAAAGCAAGATCCGTACTGAACCGCTCTGCAATCTCCTCCGTTTTCCCTTTCATTACCCTCAGCTAAGTGATCAAATCTGTATCTTCTACCACTTTGCGGCCCCATATTTCGTTACGCTCCTGTAGAGACATTGCTACATCTCTCCCTGTCATACAGCTTATATTTTTATTTTACTATTCTATCCATAAAAAGCTATGGATATTTCTACCTTTTTTATTTTATTTTTTTCCATACATATCAACAGCGTCCGGAAACAAAGGGGATCATAATCTTTTTACCATTATTCCGCCCAGCATCCGGAGGAATTCCTCCCTATTGCAAAACTGAGTCCCTTCCTTTTCCAAAGAGGCGCTGGCCGCCGCTACTCCGTAGGCAAGCAGTTCCTCCTCCCCTTTTCCTTCCTCCAAACCAAGGGAAATTCCACCCACCATAGCGTCACCGGCTCCTTGTACCCCCCGAACCGTGAGGGAAAGCGCCGGCGCATACCATATCCCCTTTTTTGACAGGAGCATCGCTCCCCGCTCTCCCATGGAAACACAGATCATGGAAATCCCATATTCTACCAGTTTCTCCGCGTCTCTGACAATTTCCGCATAATTTTGATAGGATTTTCCAAAAAGGCTGGAAAATTCCTCCAGGTTTGGCTTGATGAGAAAAGGCTTTCCATGAATCCCCTCCCGAAGCGCCCTGCCGGAGGTGTCCAAAATCACCTTGCTTTTTTCCTTCAGCCGAGGAATCAGGCGGCGGTAATAGTCTTCCGGCACACCCTCCGGCAGACTTCCGCAAATGGCTGTAATTTTGCTTTGTACAGCCATTTCTTCCGTCAGACTGGCCAGGCGCTCCTGATTTTCCCGGGAAAGAAGGCTCCCTTTTTGATTAAGCTCGGTATATGTCCCCGCCGCGCGATCAAGAATTTTCAGATTGGCGCGCAGCCGCCCGTCAGAGGGAACCGTTTTCTTCTTTATCTCCATCTCTTCCAGGCATACCTTCAGCTTATCCCCGTTTTCAGTAAATTCAGGATAAATGCAGCAAGCCTCTCCTCCCAGCCGCTGAAAGGCATGGGCCGCGTTAATTCCCTTTCCGCCGGGATCCTCCCGGATAGAAAGGAGGCGGGAAACCCCACCCGGATTCAGATGTTCTGTCTGTACGGAAATATCCATACAGGGATTCATTGTCAAGGTTGTCAGCATATTTCCTCCTTGGTCTTGCAAAAAGAGCTAAAAAACTTTACAATAATTTATTATGCTTTCTTACTCTCTGGGGATTTCCTACACTTCTTATTTTAACCTCTCTTTTTTTACTTGCAACTCTTTTTT